>JALOAS010000060.1 GCA_023228705.1 Ottowia sp.
CGCTGGAGCAGGCAGAGCGCGAGCGCTATCTGCAGTTGATGGCGCAGCAGGCGGGGCAGATGCAAAGCCTTGTCCATGATCTGCTGATGCTGTCGCGGCTGGAAGACAGCCCACCGCCAGACGCCGACCACTGGACGCCGGTGTTGCCGCTGCTGGCGCAGTGTTTGCAAGAGGCGCAGACGCTGTCGGCGCTGCTGACTGGCGCCGAGGAGGGCGCGGGACACGATTTGCGACTCCGGACCGCACCCGATGCCGATGCGCGCGGCTGTGGCGAGGTTGCGGCAGCGCCCAATGAGCTGCACAGTGCCCTGTCCAATCTGCTGAACAATGCCGTGCGCTACACGCCCGCAGGCGGCCTCATCGAGGTCAGGTGGCAGCTGCTGCCCGACGGGCGGGCCAGGTTTTCAGTGCAGGACTCGGGGCCGGGTATTGCAGATGAACACATCCCGCGCCTGACCGAGCGGTTTTACCGGGTCGACCGCAGCCGCTCGCGCGAGACCGGCGGTACCGGATTGGGACTGGCCATCGTCAAGCACGTCGCGCAACGATACGGTGCCCGGTTGCACATTCACAGCAGCCCGGGGCAGGGGTCCACGTTTTCCATCGTGTTTCCTGCCAGCAGGGTCCGGCCGCCGCACGTTGCCGCGCCGGTTGCAGCATCAGGCGGAAAAGCGCCGCACGCATAGCAGCCGTTACCACCCGTCAGGACGCCGCTGTCGGGCTGGTGTGCGGCGCCACCATCATGCAAGGTCAGGGCCGCTTGAAAAACGGCACGCAATGCACGCCGTGCCAGCGCACCGCGCCTACAGCATGTTCGCCAAAAACGCCCGCGCCCGCGCGTGCCGGGGCGCGGCAAAGAAGTCGCGTGCCGGTTGTTCTTCAATGATCTGGCCGGCGTCCATGAAGACGACCCGGTTGGCCACCTCGCGCGCAAAGGCCATCTCGTGCGTGACGACGAGCATGGTCATGCGCTCGGCGGCCAGGTCGCGCATGGTGCGCAGCACCTCGCCGGTGAGTTCCGGGTCCAGTGCGCTGGTGGGCTCGTCAAAGAGCAGGATGTCCGGCTCCATGGCCAGCGCGCGCGCAATCGCCACGCGCTGCTTCTGGCCGCCGGACAGGTGGCCGGGGTAGCTGCCGGCCTTCTCGGCCAGCCCGACCTTGGCCAGCAGTTGCGCGGCATGCGGCACGGCCTGGCCGCGCTTGAGCTTGCGCACCGTCATGGGCGCCTCGATCAAGTTTTGCAGCACGGTCAGGTGCGGGAACAGGTTGAAGTGCTGGAACACCATGCCGGTGCGGCGGCAGATGCGCCTGACCTCCCTGTCGGCCGGGTACCTTGGCACGCCGGCGGCATTGGTACGGACCAGCGTTTCTCCGGCAATTTCTATGCGGCCAGCATCTATGGTTTCCAAATGGTTGAGGCAGCGCAGGAACGTGGATTTCCCCGACCCGGACGAGCCGATGATGGCAACCACCTCGCCGCGCTCAACCGTGAGCGAGACGTCGTTGAGCACGTGCAGCGCGCCAAAGTGCTTGTGCAGGTGCTCGGCACGGATCATGAGCCGGGCCGGACCCGGGAACGAGACCGCATCAGGCTTCATGGGCAGAGTAATGGCGCTCCATGCGCTGGAACACCCAGGTCAGCACCAGCGTCATGAGCAGGTAGAAGATGGCGGCGACCACGAAGGGCGCGATGGAGAAGTCGCGCTGCACGATGCCGCGGGCCGTGCGCAGCAGGTCGTTGAGCGCCAGCACGTAGATGAGCGACGTGTCCTTGACCAGGTTGATGGTCTCGTTGGCCAGCGGCGGCAACGTGTTGCGCAGGACCTGCGGCATGACGATGCGCCGCATGGTCTGCGGGTAGCTCATGCCCAGCGCCTGCGCGCCCTCGTACTGTCCGCGCGCTACCGACTGGATGCCGGCACGGAAGATCTCGGCAAAGTAGGCGCCGTAGTTGAGCACAAAGGCCACCAGCGCCGATGGGTAGTCGGGCAGGCGGATGCCGATGACCGGCACGAACGGTAGCGCATAGTAGACGAACAGCAGCTGCAGCATCAGCGGCGTGCCGCGCATGAGCCAGACAAAGCCGCTGACCGCGAGCCGCAGCACGCCCCAGCGTGACAGCCGCAGCAGCGCCAGCATCAGCCCCAGCGGCAGCGACAGCAGCAGCGTGATGAAAAACAGCCCGAGCGTGATGCCCGAGCCGTCAATCAGCGGCGGCAGGATGCGCAGCAGGTAGTCCATGGCCGAAGCGGTCGGCAGGGCAGCGCTGTCTTCGCGAAGGGGCGTGCAGCAGAAGCGGGCCGCGCCCGCTCCGGTTCAGCCCGTGCCGCCGCCCGTGGTTACTTGAAGATGTTCTTGCCGAACCACTTCTCGGAAATCTCGGCGCCCGTGTCGCTGGCCTTGAGCGCGTCCAGCACCTGGTCGAGCCGCTGGAGCAGTTCGGTATCGTCCTTGCGCACGCCCACGCCGTATTCCTCGGCGCCAAAGTCCTGGTCCAGGACCCGGTACTTGCCCGGCTTCTTGGACGTGTAGTAGCGGCCCACGACCTCGTCAAGCACCACGGCGTCCAGGCGGCCCACTTCCAGATCAAGCAGCGCGGTGATGTTGTCGCCGTACTTTTTCAGCGCCTTGAAGCTGGCGGCGGTCTTCTCGTCTTTTTCTATGGCATCAATCGCGCTGCTTCCGTTCTGCGCGCCCACGGTCTTGCCCGCCAGGCCGGCCTTGTCCTGGATGTCCGACTCGTCCTTGACGATGACGATCTGGTGGTTCTCCATGTACGGCTTGGTGAACGCGATGTTCTTCTTGCGCTGCTCGGTGATGGTCAGCCCGTTCCACAGCACGTCCACGCGCTTGCCGTTGAGCTCGGCTTCCTTGGCATCCCAGTCTATGGGCTTGAACTCGACCTCCATGTCCAGCTGCTCCGCAGCCGCGCGCGCCAGGTCGACGTCAAAGCCGACCAGCTTGTGGTCATCGTCGCGAAAGCCCATGGGCGGGAAGCTGTCGTCCAGGCCCACGACGATCTTCTGGGTGGGCGCCTGCTGCGCCAGCGCCTGCTGCGCCGCGATGGGCACGGATGCCAGCGCGGCTGCTGCGGCCAGCCCCAGCACGAGGCGCCGGGCGGAAGAAAAAATGGTCATGTCAAGAGTCGATCCATAAAAACGCCGGAACAACGACCAGCGGCCGGATCCGGAGCAGGGGGAGCATCCGCGGCGAACTGCGGCGCTCGCGCCACAAACGCCAAGTGCGGGTTCTGCGGATGCATCAGGCCGCCCTTGCGGCGGTGCGATTTTCAAACGGGGTTATTGTAGGGCCTGCCCCTGCGCGCTGGCGGCAGGCGCTTGCATCAGCTGCCGACGGTCAGCAGCGCGGACAGCTCCTTTTCAATGGCCAGGCGCAGCAGCGGGTGATGCAGCGGCTCGCCGCGCACCAGGAAGACATCCTCGATGCGCTCGCCCAATGTAACGATCTTGGCCCACTCGACGCCGATGTCGTATTGCGCCAGCACCCAGGCGATTCCGTACAGCGCGCCGGCGCGGTCGCTGGCGCGCACCGACAGCAGCCACTTCTGACGCTTTTCATCCGGGCTGAATTCAACCTTGGGCACGATGGGAAAGCTGCGCACGCGCGGCGATCCGCGTCCCAGCCTGGGTTCGGGCAGGGCGGCGTCGGTGGCGATGATGGCCTGCGGCAGCTCGGCCTCGATCTGGCTGACCAGCGAGCGATTGAATTCCGCTGCCAGCGCGGTCGTGATCTCGAAGGTATCCAGCGCCCAGCCGCCCTGCGTGGTGTGGATGCGCGCATCGACGATGGAAAACGCGGCGCCTTCAAAATAGCGGCAAATGCGGGCAAACAGGTCGGCCTGGTCGCGCGTGTAGATGAAGACCTGCAGCCCGCCTGCCAGCGACGAGCGGCGCGCGCGCGCCACGGTGGACGGCAAGGGGGCGTCGCCGTGGCCTGCGGCATGGGGCTGGCTGGCCAGCTCGCGGATATGCCAGGCAATGTCGCTGGTGGCATGGTGCATGAAATAGCCCACGTCCAGCGTGTTCCAGATCTGCAGCAAGCGCGGTTCGGAATAGCCGGCCTGAACCAGCTTGTGCCAGGCGGCCCGCTTGCGCGCCTCGACCAGCGCCTCCGTACTGGGCTTCCAGCCGCCCAGCGCCCGCGCCGCCAGGTGGTACAGATCCTGCAGCAGCTTGTCCTTCCAGGCGTTCCAGACCTTGGGGCTGGTGCCGCGGATGTCGGCCACGGTGAGCAGGTACAGCGCGGTCAGCCTGCGCTCGTCGCCCACCCGGGACGCAAACGCGGTGATGACTTCCGGATCGCTGAGGTCCTGCTTTTGCGCGACCCAGCTCATGGTCAGGTGTTCGCGCACCAAAAACTCAATGAGACGCTGGTCCGCGCCGGCGACGCCGTGGCGGCGGCAGAAGCGGCGCACGTCGCGCGCGCCCAGCTCCGAGTGGTTGCCGCCGCGCCCCTTGGCAATGTCGTGGAACAGCGCTGCCACGTACAGCAGCCAGGGCTGGTCCCATCCGGCTGCCAGCTGCGAGCCCAACGGAAACTCGTGCGCACGCTCGGGCAGGAAGAAGCGCTCGACGTTGCGCAGCACCGTGAGGATGTGCTGGTCCACCGTGTACGCGTGGTAGAGATCGTGCTGCATCTGGCCCACGATGCGGCGGAACGACCACAGGTAACGGCCCAGCACCGAGGTCTCGTTCATGAGCTGCAGCGTGTCGGCCACGGCGCCGGTATTGCGCAGGATGGCCAGGAACGTGCGGTGGTTGCGCGCGTCGCGCCGGAAGTCCGGGTCCATGAGGCGGCGCGCGTTGTACAGCGCGCGCAGCGTCCGCACCGACAGCCCCTGCGTGCCAGGCGTCTCGGCGTAGACCCGGAACGTCTCCAGGATGGCGTCCGGGTGTTCCTGGTAGAGGCGGTCATGGACCACCTCCAGGCGGCCCTCGCGATCCAGGAAGCGCGAGCCGATGGGAACCAGCGTGATCAGCGGCTCGCGCAGCTTGCGCCGCAGGTATTCTTCCAGCACCTGCAGCAGGATCTGGCTCAGCTGCACCACGGCCTTGGCCGCCCAGTAGTAGCGGCGCATGAGGATCTCGCTGGCGCGCATGCGCACACGCCCGTCCGGGGCCAGGCGATGCGCCAGCCCGAACGATTCGGCCAGCGCGATCTGCTGCTGGAAGACCAGCCGGTCGTCGCCGCGCCCGGCCAGCAGGTGCAGGCGCGAGCGGATCTGGCCGAGCAGGGCCTCGTTGTACTTGAGCTGCTGTACCTCGTGCGCGGTGGCCAGGCCGGCGCGCTGCAAGTCATCCCAGCGCGTGCCCAGACCGGCGGCACGGGTGACCCAGAGGATGAGCTGCAGGTCACGCAGGCCGCCGGGCGATTCCTTGCAGTTGGGCTCCAGCGCGTACGCGGTATCGCCGTGCTTGATGTGCCGCTGCCGCATCTCCAGACGCTTGGCCACAAAGAAATCCAGCGGCCGCAACTGCTGCATGAACCGCTGCTGCAGCTGCGCAAACAGCATGTGGCTGCCAGCGACCCGGCGTGCCTCAAGCAGCGCGGTCTGTACCGTGATGTCACGTGCGGCCAGCGCCATGCTCTCTTCTACCGTGCGCACGCTGGAGCCGATCTCCAGCCCGTGGTCCCAGCAGCGGCCGACAAAGTTCTCGACCTGCTCGCGCAGCTTGCGGTCGGTGGCGGCGCGGCTGCCTTGCGGCAGCAGCACCAGCACGTCCACGTCAGACTGCGGGTACAGCTCGCGTCTGCCGTAGCCTCCCACCGCGACCAGCGCGCAGCGCCCGCGGAATCCGGCTTCCTTCCACAACCTGCGCAGCGCCCGGTCTGCCAGCACCGCCAGCCGGTACAGGTCCGAGCGCACCCCGCGCACGGTGATTCCGGCACGCAGCATGCCTGCCAGCAACTGCTCCTTCTGGCCGCGGTAGTCCAGTTTGCCCGACTGTGTTGTCGACATGCCGCCTGAAAGTGGCTTTCCCGCGGTCACCGCGTCATCCTGCGCGCGGGCCGTCACGCGCAGCGCCACGGGCGGATCCTTGCTGCCATCCCGGTTCAATCTGGATTCCTGCCGGCTCAGGCGTCGACCGTGGCCTGCGCGAATTCCGGGATCGCGGGGCTGCCCGCGGACAGCGTCAGGACCTCGTACCCGCCTGGCGTCACGACAACGGTGTGCTCCCATTGCGCTGACAGCGAGCGGTCCTTGGTCACGATGGTCCAGCCATCGGGCATCTCGCGGATCTCGCGCCGGCCGGTGTTGAGCATGGGCTCCACGGTAAAGATCATTCCGGGCTCCAGCTTCACGCCGGTACCCGGTGAGCCATAGTGCAGCACCTGCGGCTCTTCATGAAAGACCTGCCCGATGCCATGGCCGCAGAATTCGCGCACCACCGACAGGCCATGGCCCTCGGCAAATTGCTGGATGGCATGGCCGATATCGCCCAGATGCGCTCCGGGCCGGATCTGCGTGATGCCCAACCACATGGCTTCGTAGGTCAGCGCGCACAGCCGCGTTGCAGCAATCGAGCACTTGCCCACCTCAAACATGCGGCTGGTATCACCGTGCCAGCCATCCTGGGTAATGACGGTGACATCCAGGTTGATGATGTCGCCCTTTTTCAGTTTTTTCTCGCTGGGAATGCCGTGGCAAACCACGTGATTGACCGACGTGCACAGATGGCCCGGATACGGCGGGTAGCCCGGCGGCTGGTAACCGATGGTGGCCGAACGCGTGCCCTGCTGCGCCATGTAATCCGCTGCCAGCCGGTCGATCTCCAGCGTCGTGACGCCAGGCTTGATGTGCGGTGCCAGATGGTCCAGTACTTCAGCGGCAAGCCGGCAGGCCACGCGCATGCCGGCAATGTCCGATTCATTCTTGATCGTGATACTCATGACTTCAAATTATCCCACTGCCAACCTCTGGCATTTGAGCGCCCCCACGCAACCCGGTTGCAAACCGCCACAGGCATCTGGCAGAAGGCATTTGATGATAGGCTCTTGGGACACCTGCCGGTGCGGGCGCAGCAGCGCGCATCAACGACCACGCAGAGTCAGCAACCCCCCGATCAGCCCACATGCCTGCCAAGCCCATGCCCAGCCAGTTGCCGTACACCAGCGTGGCAGCGGATGACGCGTTCCGCGTTGCGCCGCGCCTGAAGCTGGACAATATTGTCCTGTCCGACGCCATCCCGCAGGTCCTGGCGCAGCTGGATGCCAGTGCGCCAGATTCCAGCACCGGCGCCGGTCCATCCGTCTTGCCAGGCGCGCAGGCCGCGCCCATTGCCGCTGTGCTGGACGCGGAAGCTGCCGACTCCTGGCTGCTGCTGGTTGACCTGTCTGCCGGCAGCACCAGGCTGGGCGAAAGCCTGCTGGTACGAACGCTGCTGCCCGACACCCCGGCGCAGCTTGAACCCGCGCCAGCAGACGTGGATCCGGCCGCGCTGCATGCGCTGCAGCAAGCGGTGCGGGAACTGGCGGATGCGGGCACGCTGCTTGCGGCGCGCTGGCGCGGCAGTGGCGGGCTCGTTGGCTGCCTCGTGGCCATGACCGGGCAGGCCGCGCCGGACGTGGCGATCAACATCGACGCGCTGCTGATCGAAGGCGACGGCGACGGCCGGATGGACAGCGGGGAGGCCAAGAACTGGACCACGCAGATCAGCGGCCTGCGCCACGAGCTGAGCGTGCGTGCCCTGTTCACCGAAGCGCCGGGCGTGGTGCTTCAGGTGCCGGGTGCTGGCCGCCGTGACGCCATGCAGGCCTTGCGCCGGCACGGACTGGGCCGACACAGTCACTTCATCGCGCATCTGCACGCCGGCCAGGCACGCGCTGGTGAGGCGGCAGCGGCTTCTGCGCCCGATGGCCGTCTTTCCATCTGGCGCGACACGCAGTCCATCTTTGCAGCGCCACTTGCGCCGCTGCGCGAGAGCAGTACCCGGCCAGCGGCCCCACCGTGATGATTCAAGGCGCGCGCATCCCGCGACGCCTCGTGCCGCGCAGGCCGCCGGCCCCGAATTTGACGGCGCATGGGATTCGATCAGCTACCATTGAGCGGGCCTGAATCGACAACCTGGACGCGAGAGCAAGACGGCGCAGCGGTCCTGCGCTGCGCACGAGGCACCGCCGCAGCCGTGTCCAGACACCGAAAAGAGACAAGGATCATTGGATGAACAACGCGCGTGTACCCAAGGCGCCGTCCCGCCATCGTTTTCCGCAACAGGCCGGAATGGCGATCGTGCTGGGCCTGCTCCTTGCCGTGCCCGCGCAGGCTGCAGAAGTCGGCGGAGCCGACTTGGCGCTGTTCTGGGGCATCCCGTTTGCCGGCGTCCTGCTCTCCATTGCCATCTGGCCACTGGTGGCACCGCACTTCTGGGACCGCCACTACGGCAAGATCTCCACGGTCTGGTCGTTGCTGTTCTTTGTCCCGTTTGCACTGGTTTTTGGCGCCGATGCCGCCATGCGCGGATTCATCCATGAACTGCTGGCCGAATACCTGCCGTTCATCCTGCTGCTGGTTGCGCTGTTCACGGTGTCTGGCGGCATCTACATCCGTGGCAATCTGCGCGGGAGCCCGCTGCTCAATACCGGCATCCTGCTCATCGGCGCCATGCTGGCCAGCTTCATGGGAACCACCGGCGCGTCCATGCTGCTGATCCGGCCCCTCCTGCGCGCCAACGACAACCGCAAGCACCGCGCCCACGTGGTGATTTTCTTCATCTTCGTCGTCAGCAACATAGGCGGATCGCTGACGCCGCTGGGCGACCCGCCGCTGTTCCTGGGTTTCCTCAAGGGGGTGACCTTCTTCTGGACCGTGGACCACATCTTCGTCGATACGCTGTTCATGATCGCGGTCCTGCTGCCGCTGTTCTTCCTGCTTGACAGCTATATCTACCGCAGGGACGGCGTCAAGCCCGAAGATCCCACGCCCGATACGCGCAGCTTCGGTTTTGAAGGCGCGGTGAACTTCATCCTGCTGGCCTGTGTCGTCGCGCTGGTGCTGGTGAGCGGGATCTGGAAGTCCCCGCTGTCGTTCCACGTGTACGGCACCGACGTGGGGCTGCCCGGGCTCGTGCGCGATGTCGGGTTTGTCGTGGTAACGCTGGTTTCGCTGGCGATCACGCCCAAGGCCGCGCACAAGAACAACGAGTTCAGCTGGGAGCCGATGAAGGAAGTGGCCATCCTCTTTGCAGGCATCTTCCTCACGATCATTCCTGTGATCAGCATGCTCCAGGCCGGTACCGCCGGCCCGTTTGGCGCCATCGTCCGCGCCGTGGCGCACCCGGACGGCTCGCCCAATCCTGTGGCCTATTTCTGGATTACCGGTGCGCTCAGCTCGGTGCTGGACAACGCGCCGACCTACCTGGTGTTCTTCAACACCGCCGGTGGCGATGCCGTCGAGCTCATGGGGCCGCTGGCCAGCACGCTGGCCGCGATCAGCGCCGGTGCCGTTTTCATGGGCGCGCTCACCTACATAGGCAACGCGCCCAACCTCATGGTCAAGGCCATCGCCGAAGAGCAGCACGTGAAGATGCCCAGCTTCTTTGGCTACATGATCTGGAGCGTGGGCATCCTGGTGCCGCTGTTTGTCATCATGACCTGGCTCTTCCTGTGAGCGTCTGTGGCGGTCCGGAACCGTTCAGGCGCATGCTGGGGGCGGCAGGAACGCAAGGGAAGGGGAGGAGTCCAGCCGCTGGCTGCCCCATGCGCAAGGCGCGTTGATGATCAGGGCAACTCGGGCTGCCGGGTCGCGCATGATTCAGGGCACGGCCGCAGTCCAGGCTGCGGTGCCAAACTTGCTGGCAACCAGCGCGCGGGCGCGCTCAAGCTCGCCCGCCGTCAGCGTGCCCGGCGCCAGGCCATGCGCCTGCCTGAACGTTTCAGCCATGGTGGCGATGATCGCGTCGCGCGCCAGCCCGGTCTGGCTGCGCAGCGGATCCACGCGCTTGGCAGCGCTTGGCGTTCCCTTGTCAGACATCTTCTCGCGACCGATGCGCAGCACCTTCAGCATCTTCTCCGCGTCTATGTCATACGCCATGGTCGTGTGATGCAGGACGGCGCCGCCGCGGCGCGCCTGCGCCGAGCCGGCAATCTTGCCCTTGTCCGACGTGATGTCGTTCAGCGGCTCGTACCATGCCCGGACGCCGACCCGGGCCAGCGCGTCCAGCGCCCACTGGTCAAAAAAGCCATACGACTGCTGGAATGTCATGCCCGCAACCAGCGCTTCCGGCGCGTAGATCGAGTAGGTGACGCAGTTGCCGCCCTCCATGAACATCGCGCCGCCGCCGCTGATGCGCCGCACCACGTTGATTCCCAGTGCCTGCGCCGCTTCAGCGTCCACCTCGTTGGACAGCGATTGAAAGCGGCCAATGACCACGCAGGGCAGTTCCCATTCCCAGACGCGCAGCGTCGGGGCGCGCTGGCCACTGGCCACGGCGTCCAGCAGCACCTCATCCAGCGCCACGTGCAGGCTGGGTGCCTGCGGCGGCTCATGGACCAGCTGCCAGTCGTAGTCGCTCCAGGTCGTCCGCTTCATTGCGCATCCTCCAGCGCGCGCTCCACGGCAATGGCCACGGCCTCGGCGCTGATGCCGTACATCTGCACGCCGGCGTCCAGGCTGTTGCTGATGGCGCGGATGCGGTCCGTGCGCAAGCCCCGGGCGGGGAGCCCGGTCAGCGCCCGGTTGATCTGTTCCAGCGCGCTGTCCGGCTCCAGGAAAAAATCGCCGCTGATCTGCACCGACGCCAGCCTGCCTGCAACAACCTGCAAGTCTGCCACCACCAGCTTGCCACCGGGCATCTTGTATTCGCCGTGCATGATAATCTGTCGCTTCCTGCTTCCTGCGGCAGGCCGGATCCTGTCCTGCGCTGCCGCATGAGACGATACGCCACTTTGCCAACCCGCGTCAGCGCCGCAGTCAATCCGCCCACCAACGAGGGCACAGGCGGCAACAAACACGGAAAGAGGACAAGCAAACCGCCATGCGCAGTTTCAGTCTGCTGGGCATCATCATCGCACTGGTTGTTGCGGGCCTGCTCGTGAAGCGCCAGCTGTCGGTCATGAAATCAGCTGCGCCGCCACCGGCGATCCCGAGCCCCGATGCAACCCGCCAGGCACCCGTTACCGAGCAGGTGAAAGACACCTTGGACCAGATCATGCGCGAGCGACAAACCGCACTGGAGCAGGCAGAGGGCGCGGCCCGCTGAAGGCCACCACCTCATGCGCGGCAGCGCCACCATCCGATGGACCCCACATCGCAACCCGACACGGCGGCAATCAGCGACGCAGCAGCCATGCAGCAGGCGCTGCATGGTGCGCATCGTGCAGGAGAAGCGGGCGAAGTGCCGGTGGGCGCGGTCATCGTGCACGCCGGCCGCATCGTGGGCCGCGGCCACAACACGCCCATTGCAGACCACGATCCCAGCGCGCATGCCGAGATCAACGCGCTGCGCGAGGCCGCGCGCGAGCTGGGGAACTATCGCCTGGATGCATGCACGCTGTATGTCACGCTGGAACCCTGCATCATGTGCGCAGGCGCCATCCTCAACGCCCGCATCGGCCGCGTTGTTTTTGGCGCGCCAGATCCCAAGGCCGGCGCAGCAGGGTCCGTCGTCGATCTCTTTGCCGATCGCCGGCTCAACCACCGGACCGAAATCCAGGGCGGCGTGCTGGCCGATGAAAGCCGGGCCATCCTCCAGGGATTTTTCCGCGCGCGCAGGAGCCGGCGTGACGATGCGCTGCTGCCCGATAACGCACTGAGGACCCCGGACGCAGCCTTTGACGGACTGCCGGACTATCCGTGGCCGCCCCTGTACGTCAACCAGCTTCCCGCGCTGGGCGGATTGCGCATGCATTACGTGGACGCCGGGCCACGGCAAGCGAAGCACACCTGGCTGTGCCTGCACGGCAGCCCCCTGTGGAGCTATGCATACCGCCACATGATCAGCGCCCTGGCTGCCGCCGGCCAGCGCGTCATTGCGCCGGACCTGCCGGGTTTTGGCAAGAGCGACAAGCCAAAGCGGGCGAGGGCGCAGCTGCTCGAGTGGTACACCGGAGTTCTCCACGAGCTGGTCGAGCATCTGGACCTGCAGCACGTCATCCTGGTTGGCCAGGGCCTGGGCAGCCGGCTTGCCGCGCGCCTGCCTGCCCGCGCACCCTTGCGCCATGCGGGCGTGCTGCTCCTGGACGCCGCTGGTGTCGCCAGCGACGCGCCAGCGCCATCAGCACCAGAGTACCGTTTTCACGCAACCACAACGCAAACGCACAATAAAGAGCAGGCTTGGACGGCGCCCTTTCCAAACGCCGGTTTCAAGGCCGCCATCCGCGCCTGCGCCGCGCTGCCACCGCTCTTGCCAGAAGACGTCCTGGCCTTCTGGCAAGAGCGGTGGCAAGGCAAGAGCGGGGTCATCCGCATGTATCCTGATGGCAAGCCACCGTTCCGGGTGGTTGCGTTCGATGCGGCAGAAATCCAGCACAACCTGCCCGCATCGGACCAACACCCGCTGCCGGCGTGGCTCGGCTCGGCTCGCGCCGCTTCGGCCGTCGTTGACGAAGCGCTGGCATGGCTTGCAAGCGATTGAACCACACGCGGCTGGCGCAGGCAGCTCGAAAAAGACCCAACCATGGCCCACATCTACGTCTATTCGCCTTCCGGCGCCGTCATCGACCGCCGGTCCTTCCACCGCGGCATCAAGCGCCTCCAGGCGCTGGGCCACGAGGTCGAGGTCGACCCCGACGCGCTGGCGCGCTTTCAGCGTTTCGCTGGCGACGATGCAACCCGCCTGGCCGCCATCACTCGCGCGGCACGGAGTGGGGCAGACGTCGCGCTCATCAGCCGCGGCGGATATGGGCTGACGCGCCTGCTGCCGTCTATGCCGTGGGACGCCATTTGCCGGGCCGTGGACAAAGGCATGCACTGGGTCGGTTTCAGCGACTTCACCGCGCTGCAGCTCGGGCTGCTCCGCGGGCACCCCCATGCCGTCACCTGGGCCGGCCCGGCGCTCTGCGAGGGATTCGGTCAGCTCACCGGCAGCGACGATGCTGCAGGCGAGCAACCCGACGAGGTCATGCTGGCCTGTTTTTCAGACCTGATGGCCGGAACCGGAGAAGGCACCGGCTGGCAACTTCCCGCCAGCGACCGCCGCGCGCTGCAAGGCCGGCCCGACCTGCTGGCCCAGCACGCCACGCTCTGGGGCGGCAACCTGGCCATGATCGCAAGCCTGATCGGCACCCCCTGGCTGCCGTCAATCCGGCAGGGCGTGCTGTTCCTGGAAGACGTGGGTGAACACCCATACCGCATCGAACGCATGCTCCTGCACCTGTTGCACGCCGGCATCCTGGCGCAACAACAGGCGGTGGTGCTGGGCCAGTTCACCTGTTACAGCAAGGGCGCCATCGATCGCGGGTTCAGCCTGGCGACGGTTGTCGACCACCTGCGCGCACATACCCAAACACCCATCCTCACCAACTTGCCGTTTGGTCACGTGCCCACCAAAGTCCTGCTTCCCGTTGGCGCAGCAACAGATCTGGTGATCGACAAAGGCGAGGCGCTCTTGTTGTGGGGGCATTTGCACTGACGACAAATACGGCGGCAGTCTTGGATCAATCCATCTCAATATCTTCTTATTAACATAATATACATTGTATAAAGCCGATGCTGGGGCTTTCTTGCCCCGGCACGTTCGGCAAACCCGCATCGAGCAAGGCCGCAAGCTGCGCGCCATGTACCGCTCGCTGGGGCTTTCTCGTGCCCAGTGTGCGCAGTTCCTGCACGTCTCGCTGCGCACTTTACATAACTGGGAATCGGGCACCCACGCCATCCCGTTCGCCGCCTTCAAGCTGCTGCGCATCCACTGCCATATGGAGCTGCCCGGCGCCGCTTGGCGCGGCTGGTCGCTCTCGCGCGGCAAGCTGTGCACGCCTGAGGGCCACGAGCTGGATCCGCGGGACGCGGCTTGGTGGTCCTTGCTGGTGCGCCGTGCCGAGACCGGCGTCCGGGCCATCACCGCGCTGACACGCCTGCGGGAATCTATAGCCGCCGCAGCGCCGCTGCCCTGCTGCCGAGAGCCCGCAGGCCCAGGGCAGCGGCGCTGCGGCGGCGTGTCTGATCTCGCGGCCGTTGAGCCCGGATCTGCCACGACAGCTTTGGTGGCACCAGGTGGGACTTCCCCCCCGTTATGTAACACGGGGGGAAAGTAGGGAAAAATGATGTCAGATTGCCACCACCGAGGAACGAAGGGTATCCCATGAAAACAACCACGATTCGGCTGCCGGCGGAGCTGGCCAGAGAGGTGCAGGAGCGCGCGGACTGGCTGGGGCTGAGCTTCAACGCCATGGTGGCTGTCGCGCTCGATTCGTACCTGGGCCAGGACCGCCCGCGGGTACCGGCGCCGCTGTCGCCTGTGGCTGCGTCCGCTCGTGCAGAGCGTGGACTCGGGGGGAAAGTTTCGGATCGGGGGGCGGTGCCAGTTGCCCTGTCACGTCAACAGCGGCGCGCCCTCGAGCGCGAAGCCGCCAAAAGGAGCTGAAATGACTGAAGAGGAATTCTTGCAGCTGCGTGAGATGGACTCCATCGCCGGGCGCGTCGAGCTGCTGCGCGATCGGCTGCTGAGCTACCCGGGTACCTCCGAGGAGCTGATCGGCGCTCTGCGGGCCTCTGGGGTCCCTTCCCTGCGCGATTTCCTGCGCGATCTCGATCGGCATCTGCCGGCTGCGGGGGATCCGGCATGAGTGATCGCCATGTCCGCTTCTCCTCCTGGGCCGAGTACCGCGCCTTCCGCCGCCGTGGTCTGCGCGCTCGTCTGATCGCTCGCGGCGTGATCGTCCCGGCCGCCCCGCCCTCTTCTTTGCCCAACAGGGAGAGGTTGCAAACAGCGGCGAGGGTGCCCCGTTTGCTGTCGGCGGCAGCGGTTCAAGGGGTATCGGGGAACCCCCCGATGTTGCCCGCTGGATTCTGGCGAGGCTCCCCAGCAAATGGCGTGTTGGCCAGTGCGGATTCCACGCTCCAGCAAGTTCAGGGCTGCACAGATTGAGGGCAATGGGAATGGCTGTTGTTTAATCGGCTCGGGATTATGTGGATAGACTATTACGGGATTATGTGGATAATGGTTGCAGTTGCTTCCTATCGGTTATGGCTGGCTTGAAATATACATTGTATAAAGTCACAGAACGCTGGCGTGCGCAACTGCTTGAGCATCCGCGCGCACCGTGATTCCGCACTCTTGGGCGTCATCGAGCAGCATGCATCATCCAGATTCTGAGATCAGCCACACTATGGAAGTTCACGAGCTCTGCCGGACGCTGGCGCAGATCTTGGCGAGAACCTCGTCAATGGCCCGCAGCGTTGCCTCGTCGGCCAGCGCGTGGCGCTGCTTGAGCCACGCCATGGTGTTGTGCGCGATCCTGACCTGCCCGCGTTCACCCTCCCACGCCAGCGCTTTCATGGGCAGGTCGATCGCCGCCACCTGGCGATCCTGCATCAACCGCGTACCGATCTCGGGGTTGCCAAACAGGATCAACTCGGTGGGACGCAGCTCCAACCCTTTCTTGCGGGCGTGGTCAGCATGGTCAATGCGGGCAAAAAGATGCCAGCCTTGCGCCTCCACGACCGAGACCATCCGATCAATGGTTTCCCTCACCGGGAAATCACTCATTGCAATGTGCAAACCACGCATGATTGACGTTTGTACCACCTGATATTTGATGCCTCAATAGTACCACTGTTTACTCGTGGAAAGCTCAGTATTCGCAGGCACAGAGGAACTGCCTGCCCTCCATGAGTCATTCCTCTTCGTTTACGGTGACAATCTGGACGCGACGTCGTTGTGGCGCGATCTGTTACGGCAGGCGAGGGTCTTCCGTGATAATCTTCAGGCTCTGGGCACGAAAACCTGTTGGCTTGAAATGCCGCAGGAGGGCATCTACGGCAACTCGCACATGATTATGATCGACGACAACAGCGAGGCAATCGATGACCGGATCTGCGAATGGAGATTGCTGACCTGACTGAGATAAGAGCCAAGGAGAAGACAAAGAACACGACCGTCTTGAAGAGCCTTGATTGCAATACAAGTAAAAGCTGCAGATAAAGGACGCCTATATCCAGTACCGTGGTCTGCTCATGCGCTTTGTTCGTACCGGATTGGGCTAATCAGCGGCCGATACGATCGATACCAATCACGCAGATGTCGCGATCTTGCATGGGCAATTAGAGTTTGCGCGCCCAGCCCATACTATCAGGCGTACCAGCCACGATAACACCAGCCGCTTCCAGCGTCATGCCAGTGCTGATGCTGACAATAAGCGACGCCACGTCGTGTAGCTGATAGGCTCGACCTTTGGCCGTCAATCTGACATTCTTGTGGATGTTCACCTGAGGGCTCCTGAACTTGATGATTGACCGGAACAACTTCCATCTTGCCTCACCTTGCGAGAACAATCTATTGGGGAACGTCACGCGACAGCGCCGATCACATCGTCAGCTTCTATCACAACCGGCGCCTACGCTCGGCGCTCGGTTACCGGTCACCTTCAAACAAGTGAGTCAGTGAATCCGCCTTATCGCACAGTCCGAAACAATTTGGCAACGACAATCCGCTCCGAATAAAATACTCTTTATTGTGCAACCGCGGTGAAACGCTGGGCGTGATATTGAGCGAGCATTTGAATATAGATCTCGCTGACCTCGTTGGCAAGGCGGTCTATAGTATAGCGGCTGGCCGTCCCCAGGGCGCATTGGGCCATGTTCAGGCGTAGCGCATCGTCCTCGATCAGCCGTTGGGTAGCAGCGACCCAAGCACCAATGTCTGCTGCGGTTTTATACCCGTTGCGTTCGTGCTGGACGAGATCATCAATGCCGCTGGAGCGCACAGCAACCACCGGCAAACCGGCGGCCATGGCCTCAAGGATGACCATTCCTTGGGTTTCGGATTTGGAAGCGAACACGAATGCATCGGCGAGTTGGTAATAGGTCACTATGTCCTTCGGTGTTACTGCGCCGACGAGGGTGACAACGTCCGCAAGATCAAGCGTATCGATGCGCTCCTGCAAACGCTGGTGCTCCTCGCCCTCACCAACGATCAGGAAGCGAAACGGTTGCGTGCTGCGACGGCGTAATGCGTCGGCCGCTACCAATAGAAAGTCAATGTTTTTTTCCTGCGACAGCCGCGAAACACTCAGCAGTACCCGCTGGGACCGCTGGATGCGGTGCTTACAACGCAGGCGATTGACCACCTCGGGCTTCGGGGTTTGATACCAATTGAAATCCACGCCAGTAGGTAGCACGTAGATAGGCACCGTCACCCCGATCACACGCAGATATTCCTCGGCCGATACGGTCGGTACAATCACCACATTGCAGCGGTTGGCAAAGCGTCGCACGATGGTGTGGGCGATCAGGTTGCGAAATAACGGCCCCGGCAGTGGCACAAAATGCGAATAATGTTCCAAGCGCGTGTGATAGGTAAACACCGTCGGCACCCGTAGTTGCCGCGCCTGCCACTGCGCCGTCCAGCCCAGCCAGAAGGGATGATGTATATGGATCAGGTCTGGCGACAACGATCTCAGCTCATTGCCAATTCGCCAGGATAGCGGATTGGCCAAACGAAACTCGCTGTGCTGTCCCATGTTCCATAGTGAAGGGATGCGCACCACATCGTTGCTGCCATCATCCTCGTTAGCATAGCTGGGCGCAATGATTCGCACCCGATGCCCCAGGTGCTCCAACCCTCGTCGCAACCGGTCGATAGAAATGGGAACGCCCCCAATAAACGGCAAGTAATTATTGGTCATCATGGCGATGACCAGCGGCCGGCGCCGCCACCTTGTGTCATTCAAGTCGTAGCTTCGGTAATAGTCACGCTCGACAAAAATGGCGCTGTAGAGTTTGATTGCCAGCAGAGTTAACAGCCCCAGGATCAGCAGAGAATTGAGCCAACCGACGTAGAATAACGAATGGATGAACAGCCATAGACTTTCAAGAGTTTTGAATATTTTATGCTGACCAATATCGAGTCGCTTGACCATAATCGAGACGCCATCGTCTTTGGTTGTTACATCCACGTAGTGATAGAAACTGGTATTGTTGTTGAGAACCAAACCGCCGGCACCGCCGGTGACCACATAACGTACTCCATCACGCTTTTGACTATCAAATAAATGAAGACTGCTGGAAAACACAACATCAACACCATAGGAGCTAAACAATGAGTGCAATTGATCGCGAAACGTGTTGTCGCTTAGGTACTGGACGTCGAAATCGATCGGACTCTTGTCAGACGCAGGATACATCGGGTACCCGATAAAGACAAAACGGTGCAACGCCGAGACGTCGCGTAAACGCTCTTTCAGCCAGTGCAGTTGAAAAGCGTAGCTATGAGGATTGCTGCCGTCGAGGAAAAGAAACTGGCTGTTGCCGGCACGGAAAGCAAAAAAATAGGGTCCGAAATGTTTATAGAAATTAGATGCACCAAACCCATCGGTTTCTTCGTCACCAACCGCAAGCAGATAGGGCATGTTGAGATGCGATAGGCTGCGATACAGGGCGCGATATTTGTCCTCACCGCCGCCGCTGACGGCGTTGCCCGCTGAGACAACAAAGTCGAGCCCGGCGTGATTGAGACGGGGGATCATCTTGCGCTCAAACAAACCGATCGAGTTGTTGATATTGCCAACGACGGCGAAGTGCCAGTCGTGATTTGTATCGTCCTGCGCTTGTTGTTGAATGCGTTCGATTTGTGTGGCGTGAACGTCGTGATAAGTGGTTTCGAAAACGGTTAAATAAACGCGATAACTGACCAACAACAGAATCGTCAGCAGCGTCAGGACAAATGCAACTTTGAGCCGCGCCGGCGTCAGCGATCGTGATAGACGATTCACGGCTGCCCCCGGCGATCGGCCACAATTTCTTGTTGTAGAACGAACATGCCGATCAGCATGCCAAGGTAAATCGTCAAGACTCGCCATGCCACAGTCACCAGCACCAGGTGCGAGGCGGTGACGAGATCGCGAAAGAAATATCCGAATACACCTTCGGCAATCCCGGAAGCACCGGGTGTCGGGGAAAAATACATCACGAATGTAGTCATCACCATACGAATGATCACCAGCCAGTAGTCGAAATCGTAGCCCAAAGCCCAAAACACCAACACTGGAAACGAAAATAATGCCAAGAGAAAGAGTATCGTGAAAATAAATGAGGCGACGATATCAAGCCGATTGCCCTGGAAATAGAGCAAAAATCCGTGAGCGAATTGCTGCAACGTGCGTACCAGCCGTTTGCGCCAGCGACGATAGCGCGTCGGCTGGATCAGGCGCAGCTCTTGTGTTGCCTTGAGTGCCAGCAACATCGGACGTAACAGCCAGTTGCTACGCATCACCAGCACGCCGAAAAAGCCCAGATACAGTGCCACCGACACGGAAAATGTCATGATCAACGAGCCGCTTTGTGTCACGCCTTGGGCATTGGCGGGCAGCGTGAACAACAAAATGGGTGTGGCACCAAAGATAAAGACCACCGCCAACGCGGTTCGGATGGTGGTGGCAGCCAGCCCGATGCCGATCGGTACGCCGCGACGGCGCAAATACCAAACCTGCGCCACCCCGCCACCGGTAGCCATCGGCGTGATGTTTGATACGAAAATATTGAGCGCCACCAGCCGGGCCATGTCCGGTAGCCGAATCGAATGACCCAGGGCGCGTAGAGTGAACCACAACCGCAGACCATCGGCTACGAAGTAGATCAGCAGCAATGCCAAGCTCGACAAAAGTGTCTTGTAACCGAGTAAACGAGAATCCCAGCGGAGCTCATGGCCAGCAACTTGCGAATAGACCGACCAGATACCCGCAGCGCTGAACCCAACAAACAGCAAGGCGAACCACAGGAGCCTCCAACCATGGAATGCGAGCCCGTCCGGAGTGCCGAACCGTTCGGGATGACGATGAGAATCAGTCATTGGCGAATGCAGCCAGAGGGAAGCGCTGAACAATACCGACCGACGTACAGGCGCGGCCAAGATTGAGCGCAAAAAGATCGCCGCCAACCACAGGCGAGCCACGGCTCGCATCAACCACCGGATGTTGAAGCCAGCTGCGCACCGCATGGATGGCATCGCCCCCTGGTGTAGTGCGCCATTCTGTCTGGCACTCCAGCGCTTGCAGCGCTACGCGTACCCTGAATGCTGGCGAATGATTTCGGCCGGGTGTTCTGCTCATCAAATGAACTCCTTTGTCGAAGCCATCTTGCCTCACAACGGGCTGTCCATTCCATTTGTCCTAGACAGGAGTCTGTCGGGCTTTGGCGATCGTAGCGTTCTCGAAGAGCGGCGAAGCCAACCGAGTGGGAAAGCGAGGACAGTTTTGTTTGATTTTGAGGCGCATAGCCCAGCTATGCAACGAAAAAGCGGGCAAAAATGGACCGCTTCTCCCACCGGCGCAGTAGATTGGACCAAAGTCCGACAGGCTGTCTAGATTCAGTAGTTGGATGCGCTCGAGCGTGCTGCGATGGACGTGCCAGGCAAGACGCGGCAACGCCAGCAGACGCTGCAATGTCAGCAAGACCAACGCACTGTTCTCTACGGCGATGATGCGGCAAGGGCAAGGCCCCTCGTCGTTTTGTGTGGAAGCCCACCACTGGGCATGGTCTAATTTCTTGGTTGCAGTAGCGCCCTGTGGGCATGTGTGCAGGTTGCCGCAGGCAAGCTGTGCACATGTCCACAGGGCCAGCC
>JALOAS010000061.1 GCA_023228705.1 Ottowia sp.
GTGAGCCCGATCTGGGCCGCATCGCACCGGGCACGGCGGTGCGCGTCAAGAGCGATTCATCCGACAAGATCTATCGCGGCCAGATCGGCTTCATTTCGCCACGCGCCGAGTTCACGCCCAAGACGGTGGAGACCACCGACCTTCGCACCGATCTCGTTTATCGCCTGCGGGTGGTGATTGAAGATGAAGACGCCGACGCCGCGCTGCGCCAGGGCATGCCGGTGACCGTTGAGGTCGATGCCCGGCCGGTGTCCGACCCGCGCACAAAGACCTCCTGAGATGGTCATTGACAACGCCACGCCAGCCGCGGCAGACACGGCAAACGGCAGTGATGCCGCCGTCGTCATCGACGGCTTGGAGAAGCATTTTGGCGATGTGCGCGCCTTGCGTGGCTTCAGCACCGACATCCGCTACGGTCGCCTCACCGGCCTGGTCGGCCCCGATGGCGCCGGCAAGACGACGCTGATGCGCATCATGACCGGGCTGCTGGTCCCCGACGGCGGCAGCGTCACGCTGGCCGGTTTCGACGTGGTGCAGGACAACGACGCCATCCACGTGGCCAGCGGCTACATGCCGCAGCGCTTTGGCCTGTATGAAGATCTGTCGGTAATGGAAAACATGCGCCTGTATGCGCATTTGCGCAGCATGGACGCGGAGCGCAACAAGGATCTGTTTGCCGAGCTGCTCGACTTCACGCGCCTGGGGCCCTTTACCAAGCGCCTGGCCGGCAAGCTGTCCGGCGGCATGAAGCAGAAGCTGGGGCTTGCCTGCGCGCTCATGGCGCGGCCCAAGGTGCTGCTGCTGGACGAACCCGGCGTCGGCGTCGATCCGGTCAGCCGCCAGGATTTGTGGCGCATGGTGCAGGCGCTGACCGACGAGGGCATGGCCGTGGTCTGGGCCACCGCCTACCTCGACGAGGCCGAGCGCTGCGAGAGCGTGCTGTTGCTGAACGAGGGCCAACTGCTGTACGACGGCCCGCCGCAAGAGCTGACGGCAACGCTGGAGGGCCGCAGTTTCCGTCTGGAGGACGTTGGCGCCGAGCGGCGCGCGGTGCTGACCGAAGCACTCGACCTGCCCAGTGTGAGCGATGGCGTGATCCAGGGTGCGGGCGTGCGCATCGTGCTGCGTGCAGACGCGCAGGCGGAGCAGGTGCAGGCGCTGGCCGATCGGGAGCAGGTGCAACTGGCGGCGGTGCCGGCGCGGCTGGAGGACGCCTTCATCGACCTGCTCGGCGGCGGCCCTGGCGGCACATCGACGCTGGCCGAGCGCCTGCCGCAGATCGAGCTCGGCTCGGACATTGCCGTATCCTGCCGCAATCTCACCAAGCGCTTCGGCGAGTTCATCGCCACCGACAACGTCAGCTTTGAGGTGCAAAAGGGTGAAATCTTCGGCCTGCTGGGTCCCAACGGGGCAGGCAAGTCCACCACCTTCAAGATGCTGTGTGGCCTGCTCAAGCCGACCGAAGGCGAGGCGCACGTGGTCGGTCACGATCTGCGCCGTGCCACCGGCGCGGCCAAGAGCCAGTTGGGCTACATGGCGCAGAAGTTCTCGCTCTATGGTCTGCTTTCGGTGCGTCAGAACCTGGATTTCTCAGCCGGCGTCTACGGCCTGGAAGGCAGCACGCGGCGCGATCGCATCAACGAAATGATTGAAACCTTCGATCTGGGCGACTGGCTCTCTGCCACGCCCGATTCGCTGCCGCTCGGGCTCAAGCAGCGGCTGGCGCTGGCGTGTGCGCTGATGCATCGCCCGCCGGTGCTGTTCCTGGACGAGCCGACCTCCGGCGTCGATCCCATCACCCGGCGCGAATTCTGGACCCACATCAACGGGCTGGCCCGCAAGGGCGTGACCATCATGGTCACCACCCACTTCATGGACGAGGCCGAGTACTGTGATCGGGTGGCGATGATGCACCGCGCCCAGTTGATCGCATTGGACACGCCCGATGCGCTCAAGCGTGAAGCGGTCAGAGAGGATCGGCCCGATCCAACCATGGAAGACGCTTTCATCCACCTGGTTGAGTCCGCCGACCTGGCCGACGAGATCCAAAGCGAGGCGGCGGCATGAGCGGCGAGAACAGTTCGCGCCGGGCCGACCGGGCGTCGGCCGAAAACGTGCGGCGCTTCGATCCGCAGCGCCTGTGGGCCTTGGTGATCAAGGAAAGCCTGCAGGCCCTGCGTGACCCCTCCACGCTGCTGATCGCGTTCGTGCTGCCGGTGGTCCTGCTGTTGCTGTTTGCCTATGCCGTGTCGCTGGACGCCAAGGACGTACGCACCGGCGTGGTCATCGAGTCACCGGGTGCCTCGGCGCAGGAACTGGCTGCCGCTTTTTCCGCGACGCGGTTCCTGGACGTGCACGTTGCCCACGACCGGCGCGAGGTGGCTGACAAGCTGGTCTCCGGCGCGCTGCGCGGCTACGTGGTGATTCCGCAGGACTTCGAGCAGCGCCTGGCCCAGCACGCCAGCGAGCCACTGGTGCAGATCATCACCGATGGCTCCTACCCCAACACCGCCAGCTATGTTGAAAACTACGCCAGCGGCGTGGTGCAGACCTGGCGTGACGGGCTGGACGTCACAACACCGGCGCAACCGATCGTGCTGGAGCCGCGCTACTGGTACAACCCCGAGCTGGAAAGCCGCCGCTCATTGATCCCCGGCGCCATCGCCATCATCATGACCATCATCGGCACCATGCTGACGGCGCTGGTGGTGGCGCGCGAATGGGAGCGCGGCACCATGGAGGCCGTGCTGTCCACGCCCGCCTCGGTGGTCGAAATCCTGATCGGCAAGCTGCTTCCGTACTTCGTGCTCGGCATGCTGTCCACCCTGAGCGCGGCGGCGCTGGCCGTGTTCGTGTTCGGCGTCCCGATGCGTGGTTCCGTGGCGGCGCTGCTGCTTCTGTCGGCCGTATTCATGGTGCCGGCGCTGGGCCAGGGCCTGTTGATTTCCTCACTGGCGCGCAACCAGTTCCTGGCGGCACAGATTGCGCTGTTCTCCGGCTTCCTGCCGGCCTTCATGCTGTCGGACTTCCTGTACGAGATCGAAGCCATGCCCGCCCCGATCCGCGCCATCACGTGGGCGGTGCCGGCACGCTACTTCGTCGTCTCGCTGAAGACAGTGTTCCTGGCTGGCGACATCTGGGCGGTGTTCCTGCCCAACCTGGCCGCCATGGCGGCCATCGGAACGCTGTTTTTCATCATCGCCAAGCGCGCCACGCGCAAGAACCTGGAGTGAAGCGATGTTGACTTCCGCATTTTCACTTACGCGCCTGCGCGCCCAGTTCATCAAAGAGGTTCTCAGCACCTTGCGTGATCCGCGCAGCCGCCTGGTCGTGTTCGTGCCGCCCATCATGCAGCTTCTGGTGTTCGCCTTTGCCGCCACGCTGGAAGTGCGCAATGTCGATATCGCCATCTACAACCAGGACGCGGGCCGCTGGTCGCACGAACTGGTGCAGCGGCTGGACAGCGCCGACTTCATCACCCAGGTGCGGCGGGTGGACAGGCAGCGGCAGTTGCACGCGCTGATTGACCGCGGCGAGGTCATCGCCGCACTTTCCATCCCGGTGGATTTCTCGCGCGCGATCGCCGCCGGCGACAGCGGCCAAGCCCAGGTGCTGGTTGATGGCCGGCGCAGCAACTCGGGCCAGATCACCGTTGCTTACCTCTCGACCATCGCGGCCGAGGTTGGCGCCGAGGTCGTGCCCGACGCGCAGACGCCAACGCCGGTGGTCGTGCGCCACTGGTTCAACCCGAACCTGATCTATCGCTGGTTTATCGTGCCCGGTCTGAGCGGCATTCTGGCGCTGTTCAGTGCCCTGATCATCACCTCGCTATCGATCTCCCGCGAACGCGAGCTGGGCACCTTTGACCAGCTGCTGGTGTCGCCCACCTCGACGCCGGAAATCATCATCTCCAAGTCGCTGCCGGCGCTGGCCATCGGCACCTTGCTCGGCCTGTTCATGATCGGCGCCGGCGTATTTCTGTTCCGTATTCCCTTCACCGGCTCGTTCGGCCTGCTGCTCGCTAGCCTGGTGCTGTTCATCGCATCGGTGGTCGGCATCGGCCTCATGATTTCGGCGGTCAGCATGACGCAGCAGCAAGCCATTTTGGGCGCCTTTGCCATCGGCGTGCCGGCGGTGCTCATGTCCGGCTTTGCCACGCCGGTGGAGAACATGCCGGTGTACCTGCAGTGGCTGGCGCAGGCCATTCCACTCACGCACTTCCTCATCATTGTCGAGGGCAGCTTCCTGAAGGCCATGCCGCCCGCAGACATTCTTGCCAGCCTGTGGCCGCTGGCGCTGATCGCGCTGGTCAGTCTGACCATGGCTACCTTCTTCGTCCGGGGCCGTCTGCAATGAAAACCATGATTCAAACCCACTTTTTGCATGAACGCACTGCAACGCCAAGGCGCCTGCGGCCGCTGGCGCTGGCCGTGTCCGGATTGCTGCTCTCCGCCTGCGCCGCCGTCGGCCCCGACTACCAGGAGCCGCCGCACGTGAACACCGGCAGCGGCTGGAGCCTGCCCCTGGCAGACGAGGCAGAGACCGCCGATCTGTCCCGCTGGTGGTCGTCCCTGGACGACCCGGTGCTGGATGAGCTGATCGCCCGCGCCCTGGCGCAAAACCTGGACCTGCGCCAGGCCGCCGCACGTGTCGATGAAGCACGCGCGCTGCGCGATCGTGTCGCCGGCGAGCGGCTGCCCGATGTCGGCGTCGGCGCCAGCGTCGAGCGTCGCGGGCAGAGCAGGAACGGCCCCTTGCCGGTGGGCAGCGTGGCCGGACTGGATGCCACTCAAACCATTTACGACGCCGGTTTTGACGCCGCGTGGGAGCCCGACCTCTTTGGCGGCAAGCGGCGCGCGCTGGAAGGCGCAACAGCCCGCCTGCAAGCCACCGAGGCAGACGCGCACGGCGTACGCATGCGCATCGTCGCCGAAGTGGCGCGCAACTGGTTCGATGCCGTCGGCGCCGGCTACGAGCTGCGCACGCAGGAGGCCGTGCTGGAGACCATGTGGCAAACGACGGAGCTGGTGCAACTGCAGCAAGAGCACGGCGCCGCTTCCGAAGCCGACGTTGACGCGGCTTTTGCGCAATGGGCCACTGCCGACGCGGAACTGCCAGACATCGCAGCACGCGAGCGGGGCGCATTGCTCAGCCTGGGCGTGCTGCTGGGCGAGCCGCCGGAGCACGAGCTGCACCGGCTCGATGCGCCGCTCCCGCCTTTCGTGCTGCGCGCGCTGCCGGTGGGCGAGCGTGCCGATGTGCTGCGCCGCCGCCCCGACGTGCTTGCCGCGGAGCGCCAGCTCGCCGCCAGCACTGCCGACATCGGAGTCGCCACGGCCGAACTCTTTCCCAAGCTGTCCATAGGCGTGGGCGGCGGCTTTCAGGCGCTGCACACGGGCGACTGGCTCACCTCGGACAGCACGCGCTTTTCCATCCTGCCGCTGATTTCCTGGCGCCTCTTCGATGGCGGCCGCGTGCGCGCCGAGATCCGCGCCAGTGAGGCCGCGCAGCAGCAGGCCGCGCTGGGCTACGAACAGGCCGTCCTGAACGCGCTGGGCGATGCCGAACGCACGCTCGCCGACTACCATGCCAGCCTGGAAGCGCTGGAGCGGCGCTGGATCGCGCTGGACGCGTCGCGCCGCGCTTTCGGCCACGCGCAGTCGCGCTTTGCCGCTGGCGACATCTCACGCATCGAGCTGCTGGCCGAGCAACGCCAGCTCTACGAAGCCGAAACGGGGGCCGTGCGCGCCCACAACGCAGCGGCCACCCGCCTGGTGGCGCTGTACAAGGCGCTGGGCGGCGGCTGGGATGCACCGGCGGTCCAGCATCAAGTGGGCATGCCCTCCCGCGAGTCAGCTGCCATCGCCAGCGGGACCAACACCGCACCCTGACCGACCCCCCAGCGCAAAAAGGAACTCGCCATGCAAATCAACTCCTCATTGGAAACAATGCCCAGCAGGATCAGGCGCATGAGCGATGACCTCGCTGACGCTTTGAAGAGGTTGAGCGTGTTGCGTCCAGCGTGTGTCCACCACGCTCAACGCTAAACGCTCAACCTCTGCATGTGCCGAGATCATCCATCATCCGGTTGCCAATTTGGTCGCAAGCGGGCCATTTGCCTGCGAAATAGAAACGGACGGACACACGCCATGAAAAAAGCACACTCAAGGCCTTTGGGCCGGAGATGCATCCACCAGACCCGAGCCTGCGATGCAACCCGGTCTGCCAGGCATCCAATGGAGAACTGCCGCAGAACCCGCAGGGCGCTGGCGGACGTTGATGCAGGATGCGTGCTGGAGCATGAAATCGTGCGCGTCTGGGCAGGCAGTTTTGGTGTCAATCCCACATTGGACATCTCTTTCTGATGGACCTGCAGTGGACCAGCGAGGCGCTCTCGGATCTGGTGCGCCTGCACGAGTTTCTGGCGCCGATGGACGCGCCGGCTCCCGTCGTGGCTGCTGCCGCCAGGGAGCTGGCCAGCATGCCCGAGATCCTCTTGCACGGCCCCGAAACGGGTGTTGCGCTGCCCGTCTTCCTGCCGCGCAGGGTGTACGAGCTGACAACCGGCCATTACCGTATCCTTTACGAACTGCAGGACACCAGGGTCTATATCCTGCGGCTGCGTCACGCCCATGAAGAAACCGGATGCCGCGAGGCCTGACGCTGGGGGCGCGGTGGCTGGACGCGCAAACGTGGGTTGCCAGACCGCACTGCCGTTGGTCCTCGCCCGCGCAGCGCCCGGCCAGAACCTGCGCCTGTGCGGCGCCACGGTGCGGCTGGAAAACGACCTCTTCGCTGGCACGGGCCGCAACCACACCAATGGCGTGGCGCTGGCGCTGATGCGCGTCTGGCGCAGCCGTGAATCCCGCGGGCAGCACGGCCACCATGCCTTTGGTTCGATCGCGCCGCTGAGCGTCGAGTTTTGAACGCCCCATTTTTCTTGGCCCAACCATGGAGATACCCATGACAGAAAGAAAACACATCCCGGTCGCGTTGCTTGCGCTTGCCCTGCTCGGCGGCCCGAGTGCCCATGCGCAGGAAGCGCCGGAGGCACGGCAGGACATGGCGCTGCGCGGCGTGATGAAGCAGCTCGGCCAGGACATGCAGGCCGTTACCGGAGCCATTTCCGAGGAAGACTGGCAGCTGGTTGCTCAACTGGCACCCAGGATAGGACAACATGAAGAGCCACCGGCCCGGGAAAAAATGCGCATCCTCGGCTGGCTCGGCGCCGATGCAAGGAAATTCCGCAACTTCGACCTCGAACTTGGAAAAGGCGCCGAGAACCTGCAGCAAGCTGCTGAACAAGAAGATGGCCAGGCCGTGATTGCGGCCTTTGGCAAGCTGCAGCAAAGCTGCCTGGCCTGCCACCAGAGCTTTCGTCAGCCGTTTGTTCAGCACTTTTATGGCGAGCGCTGATGCGGGCTGCTACAGTCTGATGTGCTTCTTGCCGCGATGACTGCGGCACAACCAGCAAGGCAAGGAGCACCGGCCGGGCATCGCTTCCGTGCCTGCCTGCGAGCGCGCATGCACTGACCCCTGGAAGGACAGCCGGGTGCAGCGCCACCCGTGCTGCCGCGTGCCATCGACACGAAAGAGGTCTGCGCCTGCAAGCCGAAGATCAAACCCGGGCCATCGCCTTTTTGAAGGATCCCGCCACGCACGGCGGGGGCGATGCGGTCCAGGTCATCGAGACGCACATTTCCCGCATCTTCCTGGTCGGCGACCGGGCGCTCAAGATGAAGCGGGCCGCGCGCCTGCCGTACGCTGATTTTTCGACGGCCGAGCAGCGGCTGCAGGTGTGCGAGAAGGAGCTGGCGCTCAACGCACCGGGATGCCGCAGGCGTCTTTGCCATTTACCGGCGCGGATTGACGGCGACTCCGGCGCGCGCGCAGGCATCGGAGTGGACCGGTTCGGCGCTCTTCCCGCACAGCGGGGGCCAGTAGGGCGCGTACCCGCAACACGGCAAGGCAAAGCAATGCTGTCGTAGCTTGGGGATGAGACGGATCCTGACCCGCGTGCCCTTGAGGAGGGCGGCGCCGCGTTGACCGCCGGCCATGCGCCGAGTCGCTGCCCTGATTTTTTCCAGCGGCGCGTGCACGAAGCTGGGTTTATCCGGGTCCAGCCCGCGCGAGCCTGCCGCGCGCGCCATCTTCCATTACAGGATAAAGCCTCGCGTCGACGCCTTTGGTGCTGAAGTTTGCGGGCTCGCTGCAGCGCATTCTCGGCAAAAAAGTGACACTCCCCTCTTGACAAAAAGTACAGCATTCCCAATTACCGGATCGGGATGCCGCAAGGAGGGTCCCGAAGACGGTGGCGCAACTCGCGCGCGTTCTCTCAAGTGGCAGCGCGCGCTCTCGTCATCGGGCGCGAGGCGCAGCCGCTGGCCTTGCGTAGCGAAAGGCGTGTTCGCCATGCGTCTTCGCGCCGGATCGCGAGCGATCCGTTGTCCTTCTTTCGCGGTGATCCTGCCGAGGCCGCGCATCCGCATCTTCCTGCGGAAGTGCAGCATCACAGGAGATGAAATGAAAGGAGGAAAAGCAATGCTGAACATCGGATTTCCCGGGGTGCAGTGGGATCCCTTCGTGGAACTGCGCCAACTGCAGTCGCAGATGAACCGCATGTTCGAAGGAGCCCCGCGCGCTGGCAGCGCCGGGGCATGGCCCCCGGTGAACATGTGGCTGGGTGATGACAGCGTGGTCGTCACAGCTCAGATGCCCGGAGTCGGCACCGACGACATCGACCTGACGGTGCGCGAAAACACCCTGACCATCGCCGGCAAGCGCAAGCCCCCAACCGAGGACGAGAACGCGGCCTGGCACCGGCGCGAGCGTCCTTGGGGCGAATTCTCGCGTTCGATCCGCTTGCCGCTGCGCGTCGATCCCAACAAGGTCCAGGCACGGGCAAGGAATGGCGTGCTTGAAATCGAGATGGGACGCCCGGACGCTGAACTGCCGCGCAAGATCGCGGTCAAAGCAGCCTGAAAAACGACGAAGGAGGAACGAAATGGCACAGGAACTGGCGACGGCGGGCCGAGACGTTGCCCGCACCGATGAGGGTGCATTGAGCGGGCCGTTCTATCGCCCGTCGACGGACATTTTCGAGAAGGACGATGCGGTGACGCTGGTCATCGACCTGCCGGGGGTGGCTCCCGACACCGTCGATGTCTCGGTCGAGAACCGCGCGCTGACCGTGCGTGGGGCCATCGACGAGCCGGCGCCCGAAGGCTACCGGCGCATCTACGCCGAATACGCGCCCGGCACCTTCGAGCGGGCCTTCAGCCTGCCGGAGACGATAGACGTCAACGGCATCGAGGCCAACCACCGCGATGGCGTACTCACGCTCGTGCTGAAGAAGAGTGAAGACGCCAAACCCAGGCAGATCAAGGTCAAGGCAGCCTGAGACGGGCTTTGACCAAATCAACGAAACCCAAAGGAGGAATAACCATGGCATTCAGTGATCTCATTCCTCGGAGTTGGAGCCGCAACCGGACGCTGGCGCGCCGTGATGCGAACGACAACCCCATGGTCTCATTGCAGCGCGACCTCAACCGCGTGTTCGAGGACTTCTGGACACGCTTCGACGACCCCTTCGGCAGCCTCGCCGCGGGTGGTCCGCGCACCGACATCTCCGAGACCAACGAAGCCATGTTGGTATCGGTGGACTTGCCGGGGCTCGATGAGAAGGACATCGAGGTGAACGTCACCGATGACATGCTGACGATACGCGGCGAGCGCGAGGAAAAGACCGACAAGGACGGCTTCACGTCGCAGTCGCGGCGCAGCTTTCACCGGATGATCCCGATACCGCCGGGCGTGGACCCTGAAAAGGCCGAAGCCGAGTTCAAGCGCGGCGTACTCACCGTGACGCTGCCCAAGACTGCAGAGGCCAAGGCCAAGGTCAAGCGCATCGCCGTCAAGTCCGGCTGATCACAGCATGGGCCGCACGGCCCGTGCTTGTCCCACCGGGGCGCGCCGGTGTCCTCATTCGCGGGCGCGCCCCAGCATGAATGGCGGGGCCCACCGGCAGCCAGAGCGAAATTCGGGAAGCCGGTGAGCGTGACATTGAGTTTCTTGATGCGCGAGAAGATGCGCTTTCAGCCTCCATTCGCCGAAAAGTCGCTCGATTTCGTTGCGACGCTTGCGCATCGTCCGGCAGTACCCCATAGAGCTCACGTGCCCAGGGGCCGCACAAGAACCAGCCCGGAAACTTCTTCATCAAACCTTGCGCTGTGGTGGAGCGGCGTGATACTGGCCTATGGCCAGGCCCGTCATTTGATGCGATTTGGCGCTTTTGCCGATCGGCACCGTCACCTCCTCCCCTTACCCCATACTCGTTTCACCGCGCCTGGCGGGCGGTGCTCGGCTTTGTTCAGCCCAGCGCCTGCACCGCGTCGCTGGGGCTTTGGCGCAGTGGGTGATTGCTGGCAAACAGGATGCGCACCCGCCTGGTATTGCGCAGCACCGCCGCTACTGTCTTGAGCAGCCGTACGCGTATCGTCGGCGTGCTCGCTGGCACCGACGCGGACGATGACGGAGAGAGTATCGTCCACGCAAACCGGCTCGAGCGTGCCCCTGATCGACCTTGCCGTCGGCGGACGTCACGTTGCCTGCCGCGTGCCGTTGACCTGGCCGTTTGCCCGCGCCAGCCAGCCGCCGGTGCACACCAGCAGCCCGGCCAGGGCAAGCAGCAGCGCGACGGCTGCCACGGGCCCGGTTGCTCGCTGCAGCCACGGCAGGTAGTACGGGAACAGCGCTGGCAGCACGATGGATACGCTGTAGCCTATGCCGTAGCCGCTGGAGCGCACGCGGCTGGGGAACTGCTCGACCAGGTGTGCGCCCACGGGCCCATAGCCAGCCACCGTGGCCCACTGCAGCGCGCAGGCGGCTGCCACAACGGCAGCGAGGCTGGGCACCACCGGCACCAGCGCGTACAGCAACGGCGCAAGGACAGCCGATGCCAGCCCGAACGCGATGAAAAAGCGCCTGCGGCCCACGAAGGTGGACGCGTGGCCCGCGAGCAGCATGGCCGGTGCCGACAGCAACGTGGCGGCAAACATCACCAGCGTGACGCGCTGCGCCGGCAGCTGCGCCTGCGTGGAGAGCGCGCGCGTCAGGACCACCACGGCCATGTTGGTCATGATCCACAAGCCGCTCATGAGGATGAACACGCCCATGAACGCGTACCGGCTGCGGCCCGAGAACAGCTGCGCCAGCGGCCTGGCCTCGGCCCTGCGTGCCGATTCTGACCGCTGCACCGGCGCGTCCCGCACGTGGCGCTGGTAGTAGAAGAAGAGCGCGAGCGCCAGCAGCGCGCCGAGGCAGAACAGCGCGCGCCAGCCCCAGCGGGCGTAGCCATCGGCGCCGAGCACGGCGTAGAGCAACGCGGTGAGCGCCGCGATGCTGGCGTTGGCGCAGGGCGACATGGACATGACCAGGCCGCTCACCAGCCCGCGCCGTCGCTGCGGCGTCCACTCCAGCGCCAGCGGAATGGCCGCGCTGTATTCGCCGCCCAGGAATACGCCGCCCAGGAAGCGCAGCAGCGCAATCAGCCACAAGGTCCAGAAGCCCAGTGTGTGGAAATCAGGCACCAGCGCGATGCCCAGCGTCGTTGCAAAAATGCCCAGCAGCGCGATCTTGGTCACCCGCGTGCGGCCCAGCCTGTCGGCCATCGGTCCGAAGATGATCGAGCCCAGCGGCCTGCCGAGCAGCGTTGCAACAAAGACCAGCCCGGTATTGGCGCCGGCGTGCTCGGGGCCAAAGAGCGCGGCCGCGGCGGGGACCAGCGCAATCACCGGCAGGAAGATGTCGAACTGGTCGACGTAGTTGCCGACGACGCCGCCGCGAATCGCGCGGCGCGCGGCCTGCTCCCTGGCCACCTGGGTGGTTCCGGAAGTCATGCGGCCTCCTTCACCGGGGCGGAACTGAGGCCCATGGCATGCCCGTCGCCTGCGAGCCGCCGTCGCCGCGCGCCGATGCGCAGGGCGCGTGCCGCACGGCATCGTCAGGAAACGCCTGGCGCAGCACCGCAGCGTCCAGCGTGCCGGCAAAGAGCTCGTGCACCAAGCGGTGCGCCACGCAGGCGTTCCAGCGCGCAACGTTGGCCGCGCGCCACTGTGCGCAAGAGGATTCCTGGGTCACGATATTCTCCTGAGCAAGGTCCGTGCCAAGCTGGCGTCAAATGGGCCAGGCCTCCATGCGCCACGCTGCGTCCCAGAACATCCACTCGTAGCGGCAGGCCGTGAGAAACACGACCGTGGCCTGGTCGCGGTCCCGGGCTGCCGTCACCGCGCGGTCGACAATGCTGCGCGCCCGCGCGCTGGCTGCGGCAAAATCCGGGTTGGCGTAGGTCTCTATCCAGGCGCGGTATGGGTGGCTGCGCAGCTCGGTGGCGCTGCGGGCCAGCACCTGGCCCACGTGCTCGTAGATCCAGAAGCAGGGCAGCACGGCGGCGACCAGCTGCGCGTAGGCGCCGCGCGCATTGAACGCCAGCAGATAACTGGTGTACGCGGTGCAGGTGGGTGATCGGCTGCCCGGATCCGGCTGCGCGACGAACTGCGCGTGCAACTGGCGCTCGGCAACGATGGCGCCCACGGCCGCCGTGGACCAGAATTCCACCTCGTCGGCGCGCGGCGCCTGGCTTGCTGCCAGCGCCAGTGCGCGCGCGTAGTCGTTGAGGTAGAGCGCATCCTGCGCCATGTAGTAGTGGAAGCGCTGGCTGGAGAGGGCGCCGCTGGCCAGCTCGGCAATGAAAGGGTGCTGCTCTATGGCGCGCAGGATGGGCGCTGCTTGTGCCCATGCGTGTTCGGAAAAGTTCATCCTAGAATCCGCAGTTGGATGCGCCTGAGCGTGCAGCGAAGGGCGTGTCAGGCAAGGGTGAGTGCTGCGGCTCCAAAGGTGCCTGCGCACCTTTGGACAGCACGAACAGAAGCAGCCTCTGGCTGCGGGGCGCCCTGCAAGGGCGACAACGCCGCAGACTACTGTCTGCAAGGCGGAGCAACGCAGCATGGCGCGTCCAGCGCTGTGCGATCAGGCGCATAGCGTCTTCATCTGATGGGTGGACATTGAAAAACGCAAAAACTTCGAGCAATAACAAATAGCTGCCAAAGAAAATAAGCGGTCAACTGCGGATTCTAGGTTCATGGTCTGTTGGCTCCCTGGTGGACACAGCGATGCACCGGGCCGCGTCCGTGGCCGGTGTGCAGGACATGGGCCGCAGCTGCTGCGCGGCCGCTGACATCGCGCTGGCGATGTTTGGGGGTCTGCGTGTTGCAATCGCCAGCGAACGCGCCGTGCGGGCAACGATCAACGGATGTGCGCGCACCTGGCGCGTGCGTTCGCCGTTTGCCGATTTGCCTTCTGACTCGCCCGCAGTGCATCAGCAACCCCGCTTGGCTCAAACAAAGCGGGTCGACGCCGCGAGCGCCTCGGGCTGGAGCGCGTACAGCGCATCGATGAGCGCCACGGCAAAGCTGCCCGGCCCGGCGCTGTGCTGCGCCGCGCGCTCGGCGGCCACCGTCAGGAGTGCGGTTGCGGCGCTTGCAGCCACCAGCGCATCGGGCTCGACCGCGGCCAGCGCCGCCATGAGCGCGCCAAGCGCGCAGCCCGTGCCGGAGACTCGCGTGAGCAGCGGGCTGCCGTTGCCCATGCGCGCAAGGCGCGCGCCATCGGTGATGAGGTCCACCGCGCCGCTCACCGCCACCACGCAGCGCTGGCGGCGCGCAAGCTCCACGGCGGCGGTGAGGGCGTCGTCGGCAGCAGCCGTGGAGTCAACGCCCTTGCCGCCGGCGCCCCCGGCCAGGCCGAGGATTTCGGATGCATTGCCGCGCACGATGGCCGGGCGGCCGTCGGCGAGCCAGGCGCGCGCAAGCGCCGTGCGCCACGGCAGCGCGCCACCGCCCACCGGGTCCAGCACCCAGGGCACGCCCGCGTCCTGCGCGCCGATGATGGCGCAGCTCATGGCCTGCGTCGTGTCCGCATACGGCGTGCCGAGGTTCACGAGCACGGCGCCCGCGCGGGCGGCAAAGCCTGCGGCTTCGGCCGCATTGTCGGTCATTGCAGGGGCGGCGCCCGCGGCCAGCAGCACGTTGGCGGTCAGGCCCGCGACCACGGTGTTGGTCAGGCAGTGCACCAGCGGCGTGCGCGCGCGCAGCGCCAAGAGCGCGGCGGCCAGCTGCCCGGCCGCAAGCGTGTTTGTTTTGAGTGTCGGCGCCATCTGGACGTCCCTACGCTAGCATGACCTAGATCAGGTTGTACGGGTGATTTCTCAGCCCGGGCCAAAGCCGGGCACCCCGCGTCTAAAAAAAATCATACCTCAGAACCGGGCGGCGTGGCCTGGGGAAGCTGCATCCACCAGCCCACGAGCCATGGGGCCCAAGCAGAAATCCGTGACGGTGCGTGTCCCGGCTGCGGCCACCTCGGCTGCATTGCCTGCGCCGGAGCCTGCCGCCGGCTGCTACAGTCTGGGGCGCGCGTTGCTGCAGCGGTTGCAAGGATGTCGTCCTGCCGGATTGCAAATGCAGGCAGCGCGCATTGCACAACAGGCACGTACAGCGCCACCCGCAGCGCACAGGAGAGAGGTCTGCACCAGCAAGTCGAAGATCAAGCCGAGACCGTTGCCTTCCTGGCGAATCCCGCCACGCACGGCGCCAGTGATGCGGTCCAGGTCATGGAGACGCACATTTCCCGCATCTTCCTGGTCGGCGACCGGGCGCTCAAGATGAAGCGGGCCGTGCGCCTGCCGTACGCTGATTTTTCGACGGCCGAGCAGCGACTGCAGGTGTGCGAGAAGGAGGTGGCACTCAATGCACCGGGAGCGCCCGGGCTCTATCTTGGCGTGCGGCGCATCACGCGGGCGGCAGATGGCGGGCTGGAGTGGGACGGCGCGGGCGAGCTCGTCGACGCCGTGGTTGTCATGCGCCGCTTTGACCAGGATTGCCTGTTCAGCAACCTGGCGCGCGCCGGCGCGCTGACGCTGCCGCTGATGACGGCGACGGCCCAAGCCATCGCCCGTTCGCACGAGGCCGCGCCCGTGCGGCGCGGGGTCGGTGGCGCTGCCCGCATGGCTGCGGTGCTGGACATCAACCGGGCCGGTTTCGGCGCGAGCCGGGTGTTCACGCCTGCCGAAACCAAACAGCTGGACGCCAGCTTCCGTGCCGCTTTGATGCAGCACGCGGCCTTGCTCGACCGGCGCGCAACCGCAGGCCAGGTGCGCCGCTGCCACGGCGACCTGCACCTGCGCAACATCTGCCTGATCAATGGCCAGCCACGCCTGTTCGACTGCATAGAATTCAGCGACGAGATCGCCACGGTCGACGTGCTCTACGACCTGGCGTTCCTGCTCATGGACTTGTGGCATCTCCAGCTTGTGGACCTGTCCAACTGGGTCATGAACCGCTACCTCGACACCACGGGCGACGACGGCGGCTTTGCCCTGTTGCCCTTTTTCATGGCCGTGCGCGCAGCAGTGCGTGCGCACGTGATTGCGGCGCAGGCCGGCCAAGGGAGTGTGTCGGAAAGTGCCCTGGCACACGAAGCGCGCGGCTATTACGACCTGGCCACCAGCCTGCTGCATGAACGGCCGGCCTGCCTGATCGCCATAGGCGGCTTCAGCGGCTCGGGCAAATCCACGGTTTCCGATGCGCTGGCTGCGCACGTCGGCGCGCCGCCCGGCGCGCGCGTCATCGAGAGCGATCGCGTGCGCAAGGCCAGGTACGGCGTCGCGCCCGACACGCGCCTGCCGCCATCGGCGTATCGCCCCGAAGTCTCGGTTGCCGTTTATGACGACATGGCCGCGCGCGCTGAAGGCATCGTTGCTGCCGGCGGTGCCGCCATCGTCAATGCCGTCTTTGACCGGGCTCACGAGCGCGCGCGCATTCAAGCCGTTGCTGCGCGTCACGGTGTGCCCTTTCTCGGCCTGTGGCTCGATGCACCCCCCGACGTGCTGCAACAGCGCGTGGCGCAGCGCACGGGCAGCGCATCGGATGCGACCGTGGACGTGCTGCAGGGCCAGCTGGCGCAGGGTGGCGGCGTGCCACCAGAGTGGCAGCGGCTTGATGCGGCGCGGGACAGGCAGCGCATCGTCGATGACGTGCTGGCCTTGCTTGGCGACTGAGCTGCGCGGTCCCGCTGGATGGTGGCCACTGGCAAGGCGTGGCCGACCGTAGGCAACCAGACGGTGATCGCAGGCGGGGTGGCCCCGCCCGCGCGTGCCCGTGTCGCGCCAGGCCGGTCGCGGACAGGGCAGGGGGGTGATCGGTCAATCCCAGCCGAAGCGGCGGATGTAGTAACGCTTCATGGCGGCGGTGAGCAGGGAGTAGCTGACGATGATTCCAGCCAGCCAGCCAAAGTACGGCAGCGGCAGCGGCTGCAATTTGAAGTAGCCGGCCAGCGGCCCCATGGGCAGATACACGCCAATGGCCATGATCAGTACCGTCATGCCCATCAATTGCCACGATGCGCGGCTCTGGATGAAGGCGATCTTGGGGGTGCGGATGATGTGCACGATCAGCGTCTGCGTGAGCAGGCCAACCACGAACCAGCCGGACTGGAACAGGGTCTGGTGCAGCACGTCGTTGGCCTTGAACACGTACCACATCAGGGCAAAGGTGACGACGTCAAAAATCGAGCTGAGCGGGCCGAAGAACAGCATGAAGCGGCCGATGCCGGCAGGATTCCATTGCAGCGGGCGGCGCACCTGTTCGTCGTCCACGTTGTCCAGCGGAATCGCCACTTGCGAGATGTCGTACAGCAGGTTCTGCACCAGCAGGTGCAGCGGCAGCATGGGCAAAAACGGCAGGAAGATGCTGGCAATCAGCACCGAAAACACGTTACCGAAGTTGGAGCTGGCGGTCATGCGGATGTACTTGAGCATGTTGGCAAAGGTCTTGCGGCCCTCGACCACGCCGCGCTCCAGCACCATCAGGCTGCGCTCGAGCAGGATGACGTCGGCCGCTTCCTTGGCAATATCCACCGCGCCGTCCACCGAAATGCCGATGTCGGCGGCGCGCAGCCCGGGCGCGTCGTTGATGCCGTCGCCCATGAAGCCGACCACGTGGCCCTGCGCGCGCAGGCTGCGCACGATGCGCTCCTTGTTGAGCGGTGAAACGCGCGCAAAGACCGTATTGGCCATGACGGCCGGGGCCAGCGTTTCATCGTCCATGGCATCGATCTGCACGCCGAGCAAGAATCCATCCACGTGCAGCCCGACCTGGCGGCAAACCTCGCCTGCGACCAGTTCGTTATCGCCGGTGATGACCTTGACCGTGACCCCGTGCTCGGCCAGCGCCTGCAACGCCGGCGCGGTTGATTCCTTGGGCGGATCCAGAAAGGCAATGAAGCCGATCAGGGTCAGGTCGGATTCGTCGGCCCTGGAATAGACCACCTGGTCGGGTGGGATCTCCTTCATGGCCACCGCGACCACGCGCAGGCCCTGCTCGTTCAGGCCGCGCAGCACGCCAAGAAAGCGCTTGCGCCGCTCGGCATCCAGCGGATGGACCTGTCCGTCGACCTTCACCCGCGTGCAGATATCGAAGATTTCTTCCGCCGCGCCCTTGCAGATCAGCTCGTGGTGCTCCTCGCGCTCGGACACCACCACCGACATGCGCCGGCGCTCGAAGTCAAACGGAATCTCATCCACCTTGCGGTAGTCGCGCGCGACGTTCAGCTCCCGCTTGAGCTCGACGTGGTCGAGCACCGCGCGGTCGAGCAGGTTCTTCAGGCCGGTCTGGAAGTAGCTGTTGAGGTAGGCAAAGCCCAGCACCTCGTCCGAATCGTTGCCGGCCACGTCGGTGTGGCGGGCCAGCGCGATCTTGTCCTGGGTCAGCGTGCCGGTCTTGTCCGTGCACAGGATGTCCATCGCACCAAAGCTCTGGATCGCGTCCAGCCGCTTGACGATCACCTGCATGCGCGAGAGCACCACCGCGCCGCGCGCCATCGTGGTGGTGACGATCATCGGCAGCATCTCCGGCGTCAGCCCCACCGCCACCGACAGGGCAAACAGGAACGCTTCGGGCCAGTCGCCCTTGGTGAAGCCGTTGATGAACAGCACCAGCGGGACCATCACCACTGCAAAGCGGATGAGCAGCCAGCTGACCCTGTTGACGCCCAGTTGAAATGCGTTGTCTTCGCCCGCGTCGACGATGCGCGTGACGCGCGCGGCCAGCGTGCCGAAGTAGGTGTCGTTGCCAGTTGCCAGCACCACTGCGCTGGCCGTGCCGGAGATGACGTTGGTGCCCATGAACACCAGATTGGCCATTTCCAGCGCCGTACCGTCAGCAGCGCCAGCGCGCGCGAATTTTTCCACGGGCAAGGATTCACCGGTCATCGCCGACTGGCCCAGGAACAGGTCGGTCGCGCTCATCACGCGGCAGTCTGCCGGCACCATGTCGCCAGCCGACAGCAAGACCAAGTCGCCTGGTACCAGCTCCCTGATCGGGATCTCGCGCGGGTGGTCGGCGCCATTGTCCTCATCTGCGCGCCGGCGCACCGTTGCGGTGCTGCTTACCCGCGCCTTCAGCGCTTGCGCGGCCTGGTTGGATTGCCGTTCCTGGAAAAATTTGATCAGCGTGGCCAGCACCACCATGAAGCCGATGACCACGGTGCCCTGCATGTCACCGGTGAAGAGCGACACGGCGGCAAGCACGGTCAGCAGCAGGTTGAACGGGTTGTTGTAGCTCAGCCAAAGATGCCACCACCAGCGCACCGGCCGGTCGTGCTCGACCTCGTTGGGCCCGTGCGCAAGCAGCCGCGCCTCGGCCTGACTCTCGGCCAGACCCCGCACGGAAGTCTCCAGCTGCTCCAGCAAGTTGTCCGCTGGGGCAAGTGCCTGCTTGATGAGGCGCCGATTCAATGCATCCTGCGGCACGACCCCGCGATGATCGCGGGCCACGGACGCCAGGATGGGCGAGCGCCGAAACAACCTGCCAAAGCGGCGCAGGCCCAGGAAACGATTGATCCGGTTCATGGCGTCAAGCCCGAAGGCAGTGTGAGGCGGGGATGCAATGAGCGCGCTGCGGCATGCCGTCGCGCTTTGAAGAGGTTGAGCGTGTTGCGTCCAGCGTCCAGCGTATGTCCACCACGCTCAACGCAAACGCCAAACGCTCAACCTTCATCCTTGGGCCGAGGTCATCTGTCATCCGTTGAGCTGACGATGAGGATCAGAAAGCCTTGGGCAGCAGCAAATTACAGGCGCATGCGCCCCATCATGGAATGTCGCCTTGTGCGCAGCGCGATCAATCACCCCCGAGCGCCCAGGCAGCGGGTTCTCCGCACAGCGGCAGGTCTGGCGTGACGCGCCGCTTGCCGAGCGCGCGCCGCGCCGCCTGCAGCGCCGAGCGCAGGCCTTCTTCGACCACCGGGTGGTAGAAGGGCAACTGCAGGACGTCGTCCACCGTCATGCCGGCCTGGATGGCCCAGGCCAGCAGGTGCGCCAGGTGCTCGGCAGCCGGGGCGGCGATTTCAGCGCCCAGGATGCGCCCGTCGGGGCTGTCGAGATAGACGCGCAGGAGGCCGGCATTGCGTCCCTCCATGAGCGCGCGGCTCTGGCGGGAAAAATCCGCTTCTCCGGCGACGAAGTCGGTGCCCGTGGCTTGCAGATCGCGCAGGCTCCTGCCCACCACCGCAGCGCCGGGTTCGGTGAACACCACGCCCATGCGCGCGCGCCGGGCCAGGCACTCGGTGTCCGGATGCAGGGCGTGGTAGGCGGCGATGCGCCCTTCGTCGGCGGCTTCGTGCAGGATGGGGCGGATGCCGCTGGCGTCGCCCGCAATGTAAATGGGCAGCCCGTCCAGGCGCAGCGTCTGCCGGTCGAACGCGGGCATGCCGCGGGCGTCCAGCGCCACGCCCAGCTGCTCCAGCCCCAGCCCCTCCAGGTTGGGACGGCGCCCCAGGCTGGCCAGGACCCAGTCCACGTCATGAACCTCGCCACCGGCGCGGACGCGAACCGCCGTTTCGCCCAGCGGTTCCAGCTCGGCCTGCACGCCGGTGACGATGCGCATGTCCTTGCGCAGTGCTTCCAGCAGGGCGTTGGAAACAGCGGGGTCGGTGAGCCCGGCCACCGTCTCGCCCTGGGTCAGGCCGGTGACCTGCAGCCCCAGCAGCGCCAGCGCCTGCCCCAGTTCGGTGCCGACGGCGCCCAGGCCAACGACCGCGACACGTGGGCCCAGGTCCTCCTGCTCGAAGACATCGTCCGAGGTGAGAACGCGTGGGCCCAGGGTCTTCCACGCGTCGGGGACGATCGGGCGGCTGCCGGTGGCGATGATGGTGCGCTCGGCCGTTATGCGCTCGGCGCCGACTTCGAGCGTGTTGGCATCCACAAAGCGCGCGCGCCCGCTGAAGCTGCGCGCACCCAGTGATTCGGCCAGCTCGATGGGGCCCTGCACGAACCGGTCGCGCAGCGCACGCACGTGCCTGAGCACGGCCGGCAGGTCGACCGAGAGCGCATCGGTACCCCGCACGCCGGCACGCGCCATGAAGCTGCGCCGCTGCAACGCCTGCGCCGGCGCAATCAGCGCCTTGGACGGCATGCAGCCCACGCGCGCGCACGTGGTACCGTAGGGGCCATGGTTGATGAGAATGATGTCGTCGGTGACACGCTGCGCTTCCTTGAGCGCGGTCAGGCCGGCGCTGCCGGCGCCGATGATGGCCAATGTTGTCTTGTGGGTCATGGTG
>JALOAS010000166.1 GCA_023228705.1 Ottowia sp.
TTGCGCGGTCAACCCAATATCACCAGTATTTGATGTCAGCGTGCTAGCGTCAGCTATCAGAATATGTCCAGTCGCCGCATCTACCGTAATATCACCTTCCGCCTGCAATGTGCTGCTGGTTATCGTCACATCAGTATTGGCATTGATGTCTATCGCTCCGGCAGTAGAGGTCAGCCCCACTGATTCAAGGTTCACATATCCTGCGGTGCCCTCTATCGTGATATCGCCACCTGCGGTCGCAGTGGTAGTAAGCATATCTACATCGTTGACAGCAGTGAGTGTCATCGTCGTGCCTGCATTCAAGGCAGAGAGACTTGCCATAATGCTATCGCCTGCAGTAATGTCTATTAGCCCGGTGGTTGCAGTCAAAGTGCTACTAACAATATCTACATTGGTGCCTGCATCTATATCTATACCGCCTGCAGTGCTCTCCAAGAACGTACTTTCAAGGTTGATCGCGCCTGCAGTCGCTGCAATTGTAATATCATCTTCTGCAGTTGCTGTGGTGGTGAGCATATCTACATTATTGGCAGCAATCGCAGTAATGGTAGTGCCTGCATTCAAGGCAGAGAGACTTGCCATAATGCTGTCGCCTGCAGTAATATCTATTAGCCCGGTGGTTGCAGTCAGTTCACTATCATCTATAACAACATCTCTTCCTGCAGTAAGGGTAATATCATTACCCGCAAGAAGTTCACTGCGCACTATCTCTATATCATTCGCAGTCGCGGTTATATCAATATCTACGCCTGCATCCAGGGTGCTATCCACAATATCCACATCAGTTGCCGCGGTTATCAGAATACTTTCATCAGTAGTGATAGTTGTAGGATCTATGTAGACATATCCAGCTACCGCATCTATGGTGATATCATCTGTCGCAGTTAGAGTGGCATTGGTGATATCTACATTGGTGCCGGCATCTATATCTATACCGCCACCAGTGGTCGCCAAGGTTGTACTTTCAAGGTTCACATATCCTGCGGTACCTTCTATCGTGATATCGCCACCTGCGGTCGCAGTGGTAGTAAGCATATCTACATCGTTGACAGCAGTCATCGTCATCGTCGTGCCTGCATTCAAGGCAGAGAGACTTGCCATAATGCTATCGCCTGCAGTAATGTCTATACTGCTAACGTGAGAGGATACCGCAGAATCATGTATATTTACGGAACCAGACGAGGTGGTCGCGCTTATTGTTACTGCATCCTCTGCCGCAATAATGCTGTTGCTTACTATATCTACTCCTGCTTTACCTGTTAATGTAACCGCGCCAAAACCTATCCCATACGGTCCTGGTCTATAGGCGGTAATAGTAGTGTTGTTTATTATAAGATTGTCATCCGCGGTTATCGTTATATTATTGGCATTGCCTCCGAGCAACGTGGTATCCAATCTGGTTGACAAAAGGCTCACATCTGTACCAGCAGTGATATCTATTACCTTCGCATCCACGAAGCCCTGGTATAGCCTCACAAACTCATTCTCTGCTGCTATGGTTAATACTCCTGTGGTTGAGGTAGCGCCAACCTGGAGGGCAGTAGTATTAGCAACAATATATCTATCCGCAGTAATGGTCAGGTCCGTCAGAGCATCTAAGTACGAATCATCAATCTCTACATATCCTCCAGCTCCATCTGCACGGACTGTTATCGAACCTAGCCAAGACAACATATCTACCGCTGTTATCTCTACATGACCCAAGGCAGATTCTATTGTAATATCGTTATCTCCATACAATTCGCCACCTGTGATAGTTACATCATCACCTGCTCCTAGCGAAATTCCTCCACCAGTGCTCTCCAAGAACGTACTTTCAAGGTTGATCGCGCCTGCAGTCGCTGCAATTGTAATATCATCTTCTGCAGTTGCTGTGGTGGTGAGCATATCTACATTGGTGCCGGCATCAATATCTATCGCACCAGCAGTGGTCCCCAAAGCTACACTTTCAAGGTTCACATATCCTGCGGTACCTTCTATCGTGATATCGCCACCTGCGGTCGCAGTGGTAGTAAGCATATCTACATCGTTGACAGCAGTGAGTGTCATCGTCGTGCCTGCATCCAAGGCAGAGAGACTTGCCATAATGCTATCGCCTGCAGTAATACCAATCAGCCCAGTGGTTGCAGTAAGCTCATTATCATTAATACCAATATCTGTTCCTGCAGTAAGCGTAATATCATTGCCCGCAAGAAGTTCACTGCGCACTATCTCTATATTATTCGCAGTCGCGGTTATAGCAATATCTACGCCTGCATCCAGGGTGCTATCTACAATATCCACATCAGTTGCCGCGGTTATAAGGATACTTCCTGCAGTAGTGATAGTTGTAGGATCTATGTAGACATATCCAGCTACCGCATCTATGGTGATATCATCTGTCGCAGTTAGAGTGCCATCGGTGATATCTACATTAGTACCTGCATCTATATCTATCGCACCAGCAGTGGTTCCCAAGGTTACACTTTCAAGGTTCACATGACCGACTGTCGTGGTCACTGTGATATCACCACCTGCGTTCGCAGTAGTAGTAAGCATATCTACATCGTTGACAGCAGTCATCGTCATCGTCGTGCCTGCATTCAAGGCAGAGAGACTTGCCATAATGCTGTCGCCTGCATTAATGTCTATACTGCTAACGTGAGAGGATACCGCAGAATCATGTATATTTACGGAACCAGACGAGGTGGTCGCGCTTATTGTTACTGCATCCTCTGCCGCAATAATGCTGTTGCTTACTATATCTACTCCTGCTTTACCTGTTAATGTAACCGCGCCAAAACCTATCCCATACGGTCCTGGTCTATAGGCGGTAATAGTAGTGTTGTTTATTATAAGATTGTCATCCGCGGTTATCGTTATATTATTGGCATTGCCTCCGAGCAACGTGGTATCCAATCTGGTTGACAAAAGGCTCACATCTGTACCAGCAGTGATATCTATTACCTTCGCATCCACGAAGCCCTGGTATAGCCTCACAAACTCATTCTCTGCTGCTATGGTTAATACTCCTGTGGTTGAGGTAGCGCCAACCTGGAGGGCAGTAGTATTAGCAACAATATATCTATCCGCAGTAATGGTCAGGTCCGTCAGAGCATCTAAGTACGAATCATCAATCTCTACATATCCTCCAGCTCCATCTGCACGGACTGTTATCGAACCTAGCCAAGACAACATATCTACCGCTGTTATCTCTACATGACCCAAGGCAGATTCTATTGTAATATCGTTATCTCCATACAATTCGCCACCTGTGATAGTTACATCATCACCTGCTCCTAGCGAAATTCCTCCACCAGTGCTCTCCAAGAACGTACTTTCAAGGTTGATCGCGCCTGCAGTCGCTGCAATTGTAATATCATCTTCTGCAGTTGCTGTGGTGGTGAGCATATCTACATTATTGGCAGCAGTGAGTGTCATTGCTGTCCCTGCATCCAAGGTAGAAAGTGCAGTCAGGATGCTGTCTCCCGCAGTAATACCAATCAGCCCGGTGGTTGCA
>JALOAS010000167.1 GCA_023228705.1 Ottowia sp.
GAGGACGAAACCGTAGCGTGGATAGAACAGCCGTCAGTGAAGCTGTGGGAAGCAGCGGCGACAGCAGCACGCAAAGACGGTGTAAGCCCCAGCAAAATAGGACCCCGCACGAAAATGTCTATGCTTCGCCACGAGGGGAAAGACGAAGACCCCCGCTACCCACGCATCGCCTACATCATTCTCCGTCCGCAGGAAATCGTTCACCTGTTCCCAGTACCTGAGTCCCCAGCACCGTCGCATTTACGCCCCCACATTCTGCTCGCCAACATAAGCAGAAAGAACCCTGCTCTCTATAAAACCTTCCCGAAGGATGTCCAGCAGAACGCATTCATCGCAATATCTGAGGAGGTCAAAACGAACCCGAATATCTCCCCAGAGCTCGTGAAGACATGGTTGCCGAAATGACCGCAGAGGACTCCTCGAAAGTGGAGGACTTCACGCAGGACCCCAGATGGAGCGACCCAGTGTTCAGGGAGTTCATCTACGCCTCCCAGCAACCAACGCCGCCGTATCTCCTGCAGCAGCTCCTCACTGATGACAACGCAGAGGTTAGGGAGTCTCTCGCTGAATCTCCTGACCTCACCCCAGAGCTTTACTCCGCTCTCGCTGAAGACCATGAACTTAAACTCGTCCTCGCTCTCAGCCCGTATACCCCGCCTGAACTGCTCACCCAGCTCTCCACTGACGCTGACGCCGAAGTGAGGCTCCACGCGATACACAACGAGAACACCCCAGCGGAGGCTCTCGAAGCCCTCGCCCTAAGCAGTGAAGACCGTGCTGAACGCATGACCGCCCTGCATCATAAGAACACCCCGCCCGAGGTTCTCGCCTCGCTCGCCTCCTCACCTGACGAAGCGAACCGTGTTATCGCAGGGCAGCATCCGAATACCCCAACAGTGAAGGTGGAGCAGTTAGCCACTGACCCGTTATGGATTGTCAGAGCTTCAACCGCCCGCAACCCTGACTGTCCTCCCGCCACACTGAACACCCTGTCCAAGGATTCAGAGACGATAGTTCGCAGGAATACTGCTCGTAACCTGAAAACACCACCCGCCTCGCTCGTCAGGCTCGCAGCTGACCCAGCCCCTGAAGTCGTCAGAGCGGCGGAGAAGAACCCCTCCTATAAGAAGTTCAGACGCTGGGTCGCTGACAAAGCAGGAATCCCTGCCCACGCGAAACCCGCAGTGAGAGAGCGGCAGGTAGACCAAATCCTTAGAAAACAGTTCCTCAGCTGAATCCACCTCTCAACATGACCCCGCCCAGTCTCATCCCGAGCTGAGGCGGGGTTTCTTCTATGCCTCATCTTTCGCACCCCTCACTCTCGCCGACCGATACAGGAAGTAAGCCCCGCTCACCCCCCAGCGGAAACAAAGAGAGAAGAGCACTCATGACAGAAGAAAACACCCCAGCCCCTGAATGGAAACAGAAACAGCAGGAGCTTCACCTGACCCGCATGGGGACAGACCACCTCCATCAGCACAGAAAGCAAGCAGCAGCTCACCCCGCTACACCTATCCCGCTCCTCATCACCCTCCTACGGGACAGACACCCCCAAGTGAGTGAAGCAGTAAGAAACAACCCCACATACAAAGCTCACCGTGAACACGTAGCGGCAGACCTGAACCTCCCACAGAACGCCCCTGATGAATGGAGAGAGCGTCTAGTGGATATCGAGCTGAAGGAACGCTACCCAACACTGAGAAATGACGAATGGGGAAACCCGACAGACGCACCGCTCTAACCCCTTCCAAACCACCCTCTGAAACTCAAAGAATGAAACTCAAAGAAGTGAAGTTCTTTAAGTTTTGTCGGTAGTGTCCGGCAGCCTTTCGACAACAACACAAGGAAGGCAGGAAACGATGACCACGACAACAATCACCCCCGTCAGCAACCTCACTGATGTCCTCACCACGATAGAGAACAACCTCTCACCAAACACGAGGGACGCCTATCAGCAGGAACTCACCACCCTCACCGAACAGTTCGCAGCAAACGGGTGGGAGCTATACCCCCTTAACAAGGACGGCTCCCTCAACCCGTCCCTCTACCTCACGCAGATACTGTCCTACCTACAGCAGAGAGCAGACGCAGGTCTGACCGTCTCCACCATCAACAAAACGCTCTGTGCGGTGAAATGGGACGCCTCACGCACTAGCCCTCACGCAGTAGGTCTTCTTTCCATGAAACAGGTGTCAGCGTTCATGACGGGTCTCACCCGAACCCGCCGCGGGGACACAGTGAGGAAAGCGTCAGCTCTCAACACTGACCAACTCACCACCCTCTACAAACACCTCCGCAGAAACAGGACAGTCCGCAACGTGAGGGACAAAGCACTCATAGCGTTAGGAATAGCGACAGCTCTCCGAGCCTCTAACATCGCTGACCTGAAACTGAAAGACCTCACCCCGACCCTCACATATGACGGCTTCCTCGTGAAAGTCAGATGGTCTAAGACAGACCAGTCAGGGGCAGGGTTCATTGTCCCCGTGAAAGCGTCAGAGAACCGCCTCGTAGACCCAATCACCGCAACCCGTGAATGGCTGACCATACTGTCCGCTCTCGGCTACACACAGGAAACACACCCCGACTTCCCCCTATTCCCTGTCCTCCGACAGAACACCGTGAAGGAGCAGGAGATAGCTCACCCCGCTATAACCCTCACCAAACTCGTCAGAGACAGGCTGACTGAAGCAGGCATAGCAACCAAAGAAACAGTGAAGCAGTACTCCTCCCACAGCCTCCGCTCAACCTTCATCACCCTCTCCTCACAGGCGGGGGTGAGTGAGAAGCACATCGCAACCGTGTCGGGACATAAATCAATGACCGTCCTCAGAAGCTATGACCGCACATCGCTCGAACAGTTCGCTCAAACCGACTACCTCACCCCACAGCAGTAAGGGAGGTTCGTCCCCTAAAACTGTCTCCACAATGAGACAGTCCCCTTTAGGTACGGTGGGGTGAGGTAGGAGAATGAACCAACAAAGACAGGGAAGAGCCGAACACTCGCAGCAGTAAGACCTCCACAACGAGCACAGGGAAGGAAGCCGGAAATGACACCAGAACCATTTACAGCACACCCCCAAGCTCGTGTATCAACTACTGTATTTGCTACTGTATTTTTTCGAGTTGAACCCACCCGTACAAACGGAAACACCTGTTCAGGGCAGTAAACCGGGAGACAGGGTTGAAGACTCCTACCCTCCGCTCTCGCGAAAACCCCTGCTGCGGCGGGGGTTTCTCGTATCTCAATGACGAGAGAAAAAGAGCGGTTCAAGGTTTGACAAGGGTGAGGGGAGAACACATTGCCGCAAAAACCTGTATCCGCGAGGAGCTCGCTGCTTTCCATCGGAATAACCGGCGCACTCCTGCTGGGAGTGGCCGGGTGTGCAGCAGACACGGAACCGAGCGGAGGCGAGTCCGTTACAGATGAGTCAGCGGCCATTGTGGACGACGTAGGCCTTGCTGCTAGCGAATG
>JALOAS010000062.1 GCA_023228705.1 Ottowia sp.
TTGAGCGTTGTGCGTTGAGCGTTGAGCGTTGAGCGTTGAGCGTTGAGCGTTGAGCGTTGAGCGTTGAGCGTTGAGCGTTGAGCGTTGAGCGGCATACGCCGGACGCTATTCGCTGGACGCTGGACGCTGGACGCCGCCATGATGCGTCATGGGTCGCCTTGGCGGCCGTCATGCAACGGGCCCGCCAGGGCCAAGGTCATTCGTCATCTGGCGCATTGAAGCTGCTCGCCAATCAGGAAATCCATTGCCATGCTGAAACTGGAGACATCCTCATGATGAACATTGAACACCTGTTTTCCCTGCAAGATCGTTCGGCGCTGGTGACCGGCGGCTCGCGCGGCATTGGCCGCATGATTGCCGAGGGCTTTTTGCGCGCCGGGGCGCGAGTCTACATCTCGGCCCGCAAGGCCGACGCCTGCGACGCGGCAGCCCGCGAGCTGTCCGAGCTGGGCACCTGCGTGTCGCTGCCGGGCGACGTGTCGACGCTGGACGGCATCAACGCACTGGTGGCCGAACTGCAAAAGCACGAATCCAGCCTCGACATCCTGGTCAACAACGCCGGCGCTGCCTGGGCTGCACCGTACGACGAATTCCCCGAGGGCGGCTGGGACAAAGTGGTCGACCTGAACCTGAAGACGCCGTTCTTCCTGACGCAGGCGCTCACGCCCATGCTCGAGAAGGCCGCCACCGACCACCTGGCCAAGGTCATCAACACGGCATCCATCAACGGCATCACGCTCAACCCCCGCCGGGACACCTACTCCTACCACGCGAGCAAGGCCGGCCTTATCCACCTGACCAAGCGCATGGCGGTGGAGCTGGCACCGCGACGCATCGTCGTCAGCGCCATTGCGCCGGGGCCGTTTGCCTCAAGCATGAACAAGGAGGCGCGCGACCAGGCCGCCGAGGTGGCGCGCCGCGTGCCACTGGGCCGCATAGGCGAGGCCGAGGACATGGCCGGTGCCGCCATCTTCCTGGCCTCACGCGCCGGCGACTACGTGGTCGGCTCCACCGTGGTCGTGGACGGCGGCAGCGCCTGGGCGCGAATCAACCGCGGCGAGACGGTGCCGACCGGATGACCGCGGCCCCGGCTACCACGGTGGCAGCTCGATGGCCCTGAGCGCCGCGCGCCGCTCGGCATAGTCGGGCAGCACGCGCGCCACGTGCGCCCAGAATCGGGCGCTGTGGTTCATCTCCAGCAGGTGCGCCAGCTCGTGCACGACCACGTAGTCGATCACCTCCGGCGCAAGCTGGATCAGCCGCCAGTGCAGGCTGATGGTGCCGCGCGCGCTGGCGCTGCCCCAGCGCGCGCGCGCGGACGACAGCCGCAGGCGCTGCCAGTGCACGCCGAGCCCGGGCGCAAAGTGATTGAGGCGCGCTGAATAAAAGGCGCGGGCCTGCTCCCGCAGCCAGCGCTGCGTGAGCGTGGCCAGCAGCTGCGCCTCGGCATCCGGCGGCACCTGCAACTCCAGCGTGCCTTTGCCGGCGGCGTCGTGCGCGGCGTGGACCCGGGGCTGCGCTGTTGCTGCGGACCGGCCGACCTGCAGCACCAGGTGCCGGCCCAGGTACGGGATGCGCGCGCCGTCCTGCCACTGGATGCGGTTGCGCTGCAACTGGCGCTGGCGCTGCGCCGCTGCAGCCAGCTTGGCCTGGATCCAGTCCGACTTGCGGCGCAGCGCCTGCTCGATTTGAGCAAGCGACAGGCCCCGCGGGGCGCGCACGGTCAAGCCATCGTCACCGATGCTGAAGCCCAAGCTGCGCCGACGGCTGCGCTGCAGCAGGTAGGCCACGGTCGCGCCGGGCAGCGCGATGCGCCGGTTTGCCTGCGCGTGCACCCACGGCGCAGCCGCGGATGCCCCGTACGCGCCCGGCTCCGTTTCGCGCAGCAGGTGCCGGTGCATGGCTACGGTGCTGCCCCCAGGACGCTGGCCCCGGCCACGTAGGCGTCCGGATCGAGCCTGCGCATCTCCGCCTCTATCCATTGCTCGACTTCGGCCATGACGGCCCTTGCCTTGCGGCCCTGGCTGGCAATGGGCGGACCAAACGAGATGTCGACCACGCCGGGCCGCTTGACAAACGCCTTGCGCGGCCAGCAGCGTGCCGAGGTCACCGCCACCGGAACGATGACCGCGTTGCACTGGATCGCCAGCAGCGCGCCGCTGGCGTGGTAGTTGCCCTTCTGCCCGCGCGGCACGCGCGTGCCCTCGGGGAACATCACCACCCAGCTGCCGGCGTCCAGCGCCTGCTGGCCCTGCTGCACGATCCTGCTGACGGCGCGCAGCGTCTGGTCGCGGTCTATGTAGATCATGCGCAGCCGCGCCAGGCACCAGCCAAAAAACGGGATGTACAGCAGCGAGCGCTTGAGCACGTACGCCAGCGGCCGGCGGATGACCTGCACCAGCAAGAACGTCTCCCAGGTGGACTGGTGCTTGACCAGCAGCACGACACGCGCGTCCGGCGCCTGCGGCAGGTTGTCCAGCCCGTGCACGCGGTTGCGGATGCCCAGGATGGCCTCGCCGCTGCGCACGAACAGGCGCCCCCAGTCGGTGCAGAAGCGGTACAGCGCATCGTGACTGAGAAACGGCGACGCCAGCAGCGCCGCCACCGCCCAGGGCACGACCGTGACCACGGCAATCACCATGTGCAGGACGGCGCGGAGCAGGTTCATGGCGCGAGCATATACCGCCGCGGCGCGGTCAGGCCAGCTGCGACAGGTCCGCGACCTGGTTCATGGCCTGGTGCAGCTGCTGCAGCAGCGCCAGCCGGTTGCGGCGCAGCGCGGCATCCTCGGCGTTGACCATGACGTCGTCAAAGAAGGCATCGACTGGCGCGCGCAGCGCCGCCAGCGTTTGCAGCGATGCGGTGTAGTCACCGGCGTCAAACTGGCAGTTGGCCTGCGGAACGGTGGTCTGCAGCGCACGGTGCAGCGCCAGCTCGGCCGGCTCGTGCAGCAGCGCCTCATCGACTGGGCGGGCGTCGCCCAGCGCATCGGATTTTTTCAGGATGTTGGTGATGCGCTTGTTGGCCGCAGCCAGCGCAGGGGCTTCCGGGAGCGAAGAAAACTGGCTTACTGCAAGTAACTTTGCTCTGATGTCTCCCAGAAATTGAGGATCATTAGCCAAGACGGCATTTACTACGCTGGTGGGAAAACCCTGGAAATCGGCCCGCGTTGTGTAGCCCCGCCCAGGTTGGGCAGCAAATGCTTCAATCGCTCTCTCGTCGAGATATTTGATCGATAGAAAGTGCCGTAACCGTTCCAAGAAAAATTCTTGAAGAGCGCTAGTCGGATCTTCGATCTGAACATCAAACGCAGAGCGTGAAATGTCAAGCAAATCATCAAGCCGAAGATTGAGCTCCTTTTTTTCTATCAGGATGCGGATCACGCCCAGCGCGTGCCGGCGCAGGGCAAACGGGTCCTTGTCACCGGTGGGCAGGCTGCCTATGCCAAACAGGCCCACCAGCGTCTCCAGCTTGTCGGCCAGCGCCACGACGGCGCCCACCTCTTCGCGCGGCAGCGCGTCGCCGGAAAAGCGCGGCCGGTAGTGGTCGGCAATGGCGTTGGCCACGGGCTCGGGCAGTCCGTCGTGCAGCGCGTAGTAGCGGCCCATGATTCCCTGCAGCTCGGGGAACTCGCCGACCATGCCGGTGGACAGGTCCGCCTTGGCGAGCCGGGCCGCCTGCTCGGCCTGCTCGCGCAGCGTGCCGCCGCCCAGCTTCTGCGCAATCAGCGCTGCAATGGCGCTGACGCGCTCGCTGCGCTCGCCCTGCGTGCCCAGGCGGTTGTGGTAAACCACGCGGGCCAGGTCGGGCACCCGGCTGGCCAGCGTGCGCCGGCGGTCCTGGTCAAAGAAGAAGCGCGCGTCGGCCAGGCGCGCGCGCACGACGCGCTCGTTGCCCGAGACCACGGCGCCGGCATCTTCTGGGCTGATGTTGCTGACGACGACAAAGCGGTTGCTGAGCTTTCCGGCGGCGTCCTGCAGCGGGAAGTACTTCTGGTTGGCCTTCATGGTCAGGATGAGGCACTCGGGCGGGACCTCGAGGAATTCGGCGTCAAAGCGGCAGACCATGGCCTTGGGCCGCTCGACCAGCGCGGTCACCTCGTCCAGCAGCTCGGCGTCGGCCAGGGGCAGCAGGCCGCTGCCTGCCTGCTGCGCTGCCGCCTGCACCTGGCTTGCCACCAGCGCGCGGCGCTCTGCAAACGAGGCAATCACGGCGCCCTGGCTGCGCAACGCGTCTGCATAGCTGTCCGCGTCGGCCAGCTCGACCGGGTCGACCGCAGCCTCGAAGCGGTGCCCCCGCGTGCGGCGGCCGGCCTGCAGCCCCAGCGCCGAGACCGCGACCACGTCGGTGCCGTGCAGGGCCACCAGGCTGTGCGCGGGACGCACGAACTGCACGCTGTCCCAGCCCGGCAGCGCGGTGCGCCGGTGCAGCTGGTACGTCATGACCTTGGGGATGGGCAGCTGCGTCAGCGCCTGCTGCAGCGCGGCCTGCAACGCCTGCTGCAGCGCATGGCCCGGCTCCACGTGATCATGGAACAGCATGGCCCTGCCGCCCTCGTCGGCATGCACCAGCCCAGCCACGGCATGCTCGTCCAGCCCCAGCGTGGCCAGTTTCTTGAGCAGCGGCGGGCGGGCCTGCCCGTGCGCGTCCAGCCCCACCGCCACCGGCATGAGCTTCTGGCGGACCCTGCGGTCGGCGCCGCGCGCCGCGACGCGGGTCACGTGCACGGCCAGGCGGCGCGGGGTGGCGTAAGGCGTGACCACCGCGTTTTCCGGCGCCACGCCGTGCGCCTGCAGTCCGCGCACGAGCTGGTCGGCAAACGCCTGGCCCAGCGACTTGAGTGCCCGCGGCGGCAGCTCCTCGACCTGCAGCTCGACCAGGAGGCTGGCGGTATGCGTCATGTCAGGCTGCCTTCTGTTCCAGCGCGGCGACCCATTCCCGCGGCGCCATCGGAAAACCGGCACGCTCGCGGCTCTCCCAGTAGCTTTGCGCCACGCTGCGTGCCATCTTGCGGATGCGGGCAATGTACGCCGCGCGCTCGGTGACCGAGATGGCGCCGCGCGCGTCGAGCAGGTTGAACGTGTGCCCGGCCTTGAGCACCTGCTCGTAAGCGGGAAGCGCCAGCTGCTGCGCTATGAGCTTGTGCGCCTGCTGCTCGTGCGCGTCAAAGGCCGTAAACAGGAAGTCCACGTCCGCGTACTCGAAATTGTATGCAGACTGCTCGCGCTCGTTCTGCAGGTAGACGTCGCCGTAGCTCAGGCGCCGGCCGCCGCTGCCCTCGGTCCAGGTCAGGTCAAAGACGTTGTCCACGCCCTGCAGGTACATGGCCAGGCGCTCCAGGCCGTAGGTGATCTCGCCGGTGGCCGGGCGGCATTCCAGCCCGCCCACCTGCTGGAAGTACGTGAATTGCGTCACCTCCATGCCGTTGAGCCAGACTTCCCAGCCCAGCCCCCAGGCGCCCAGCGTGGGGTTTTCCCAGTCATCCTCGACAAAGCGGATGTCGTTTTGCCTGAGGTCAAAGCCCAGCATCTCCATGCTCTTCAGATACAGGTCGATGATGTTCTCCGGCGCCGGCTTGAGCACGACCTGGTACTGGTAGTAGTGCTGCAGGCGGTTGGGGTTTTCGCCGTAGCGGCCGTCGCCGGGACGCCGGCTGGGTTGCACGTACGCCGCCTGCCAGGGCTCGGGGCCTATGGCGCGCAGGAACGTTGCCGTGTGCGAGGTGCCGGCGCCCACTTCCATGTCGTACGGTTGCAGGATGGCGCAACCCTGGCCGGCCCAGTAGTCGTGAAGCTTGAAGATGAGTTGTTGGAAAGTCAGCATGGTCGGTGGAAGATGTGGCGCGCTGCATTGTATGCGGCGGCTTTCCAGGAAGATGCGCAGCAGCCCGGCCGGCAGCGCTGGCTGCAGCAACGCCACCCCCGTGGCTTGCTTGCCGCGGCCCGGCTGCGCTCAGCCCGGCGCGGCGCGGCCGTGCTGGAAAGATCGGCGCCTGCGGCGGCCGTGGGCGCGGTTCATTCGTCCCAGCGGCGCAGCACGAGGCTGGCGTTGGTGCCGCCAAAGCCAAAGCTGTTGGACATGACCTGCCGCAGGTCGGCGTCGCGGGACTGCGTGACCAGGTCCAGGTCGGACAGCTCCGGCTCGGGCGTGTGCACGTTGGCCGAGCCGGCAATAAAGCCCCTTTGCAGCATGAGCAGGCAGTAAATGACCTCCTGCACGCCCGTGGCGCCCAGCGAATGGCCCGTGAGCGACTTGGTCGACGAGAACGGCGGCACCACGCCATCAAAGACCGTCCGCATCGCGCCCACTTCCTGCATGTCGCCCACCGGCGTCGATGTACCGTGCGTGTTGACATAGTCAATGGGGCCGGCCACGTCGGCGATGGCCTGGCGCATGCACGCGATGGCGCCCTCGCCCGAGGGCGCCACCATGTCCTCGCCGTCGCTGGTTGCGCCAAAGCCGACGATCTCGGCCAGGATGGGGGCGCCGCGCGCTTGCGCATGCGCCAGGCTCTCCAGCACGACCGCGCCGCCGCCGCCGGCCAGCACAAAGCCGTCGCGGTCGACGTCGTAGGGGCGCGACGCCAGCTCGGGCGTGTCGTTGTAGCGGCTCGACATCGCGGCCATGCCGTCGAACAGCATCGCCATGCCCCAGGACAGCTCCTCCCCGCCGCCGGCAAAGACCACGTCCTGCAGGCCAAAGGCAATCTGCTGCGCCGCCGCCCCGATGCAGTGCGCGGACGTGGAGCAGGCCGAGGTGATCGAGTAGTTGATGCCCTTGACCTTGAAGTTGGTCGCCAGGCAGGCCGACACCGTGCTGCTCATGCAGCGCGTGACCTGGTAGGGGCCGACGCGGCGGATGCCGCGCTCGCGCAGGATGTCGGCCGCGGCAATCTGGTTGGCCGGCGAGCCGCCGCCCGAGCCCATGATGAGCCCCGTGCGCGGGTTGCTGACCTCGTCCGGCGCCAGCCCGGACTGTGCGACGGCATCTTCCAGCGCAATCTGCGCCCAGGCGGCCGCATCGCCCATGAAGCGCAGCTGGCGCCGGTCTATGCGCTCGGCCACGTCTATCTGCGGCGCGCCGCCCACCTGGCTGCGCAGCTTCAGCTCCGCAAACTCCGGTATGGCCGTGATGCCGCTCTTGCCCTGGCGCAGCGCCTGCTCCACCGTCTGCAGGTCGTTGCCTATGCACGAGACGATGCCTGCACCCGTAATGACAACGCGTTGTTTCATGTTGAATGACCCCCTCGGGAAAACAAGCCGACGCGCAATTCATGGGCAACGTAGATTTCCTTGCCGTCGGCCAGCAAGCGGCCGTTGCCAACGGCCATGTTCAGCCGGCGCCGGAACACCCGCTTGATGTCAATTTCATAGCGTACCAGCTTGACGTCCGGCCCGACTTCGCCGGTGAACTTCACCTCGCCGGACCCCAGCGCACGGCCTCGCCCGGGCAGACGCAGCCAGGTCAGGTAAAAGCCGATGAGCTGCCACATCGCGTCCAGGCCCAGGCAGCCGGGCATGACCGGGTCGCCCTGGAAGTGGCAGTCAAAAAACCACAGGTCCGGGTGAATGTCCAGCTCGGCCACGATGCTGCCCATGCCATGGCTGCCCCCATGGTCGTCCATGTGCGTGATGCGGTCAAACATGAGCATGGGCGGCAACGGCAGGCGGCCGGCGTCGGCGCCAAACAGCTCGCCGCGCCCGGAGGCAAGCAGCTGCTCGTAGGAAAAGGATTCGACCATAGGTATCCATCAGCCCGGCGCGGCGGCCCGGCGATTCAGCGAAATGACGGCAGCGCCGCCCAGCAGCAGCAGCAGGCAGCCCAGCCACAGCGGCAGCAAGCCGAAGCGGGCGGCCCAGAAAGCATAGGGCGTGACTTGGGTACGCCCTTCAAACGTGCCACGCAACACGCCCCGCGTGAAGGATGGTAACAAGCCCGTCACATCGCCGCGGTGGTCAATGATAGCAGTGGCTCCCGTGTTGGTCGCGCGCAGCACCGGCCTGGCAAATTCCAGCGCGCGCATGCGGCTGATCTGCAGGTGCTGGTCAATCGCGATGGTGTCGCCAAACCAGCCGATGTTGCTCATGTTGACCAGTACCGTGGGCGCACGCGCCGCATCGGCAAAGCGCGCGGCCAGCTCTTCGCCAAACAGGTCCTCGTAGCAGATGTTGGGTGCCAGCCGCTGTCCGCGCCACGACAGCGAGGGCTGCACCAGCGGCCCGCGGTTGAAGTCGCCCAGCGGGATATTCATGAGGTTGGTGAACCAGCGGAACAGCGGCGGAATGAACTCGCCAAACGGAACCAGGTGGTGCTTGTCGTAGCGGTACGCCGGCGCCGGCTCGGGGCCGGCGCCAATGACCGAGTTGGTGTAGCCGGCCTCGAAGCTGCCCAGCGGAATGCCGAGCAGCGCCGCCAGCCCGCGCTGGCTGAAGTGCTGCTGCAGCTGCTGCAGGTAGCCCGCTGGCAGCTGGCTGGGCAGCAGCGGGATCGCCGTCTCCGGCGTCACCGTCAGCGACGCGTCACTGGCCTGCAGCTGCTCGCCGTACCATTGCAGGGCATCGGCAACACCGGTGCCCGGGATGAACTTCTCGTCCTGCGCAATGTTGCCCTGCAACAGGGCCACGTCCATGGGCGGGCCTGCCGCCTGGTCCGGCAGCGGAGCCAGCCTGGGCACCCATGCACCCAGCACCGGGACGGCAACGGCCAGCAGGAGCGCCGCCGTGCGCGCTCCCGGCCTGGTGTGCCGTGCAAGCCCGCCAGCCAGCGCGGCAGCAGCCAGTGCAGCAAGAAAGCCTATGCCGTATACGCCGACCCAGGGCGCGTAGCCGGCCAGCCAGCCGCTGGCATGCGCATAGCCGCCGGCGCCCCAGGGAAACCCGGTCAGCCAGCGGCCGCGCGCCAGTTCCGCCAGCGTCCACGCGGCGGCAAAGAGCAGTGCCTGCACGACGGGGCGGCGTGGCCACCGCACCGCCAGCGCGACGAACCCCGCGCAGGCAGCGGCATACGCCAGCGCCAGCGATGCCGCGAGCAGGAAAACAGCCACGGCCGCCAGCGGCGCCGGCAAGCCCCCGTAGGTGTACATGGACACGTACAACCACCAGAAGGTGCCGGCCAGCCAGGTCAGGGCGTAGGTCCAGCCAAGCAGGGCCGCATGCCGCAGCAGGCGGCGCGCGGGCGCGGCGCGACTGCCATGCAGCAACGCGGCAACCAGGATCGCCAGCGACGCCACCTGCAGCCAGCCCCGCGGCTGGCCACGCCAGGGGTCGGCCAGCGCCAGCGCCTGCGCGCCGCCCGCCACCGCAGCCAGAGCCAGAGGCCAACCCAACAAGCGCATGGACGGATCGCGGATGACGCGGCCTCAGGCAGCTGCTGCTGCAGCGCGCGAGACCTTGAACCAGCGCACGGCGCCGCCGCGCGTGTGCAGCACGACAAAATCAAGCGGCCCCAGCCGCACCGACTCGCCGCGCGCGGGCACGTGGCCCAGCTCGTGCGCCACCAGGCCGCCTATGGTCTCGAACGCCACCTGCAGGTCGCTGTCCGTGCAGGCACCCAGCTCGGCACCAAAGTATGCGTTGATCTGCTCCACCGGCGTGGTACCGGCCACGCGCCAGCTGCCATCGGTGAGCGCGAAGATGTCGCCCTCATCGTCGTCGGTGTCGAACTCGTCCTCGATCTCGCCGACGATCTCCTCGAGCACGTCTTCGATGGTGATGAGGCCGGCGGTGCGGCCGAACTCATCGACCACGATGGCCAGGTGGTTGTGCGTCTCGCGGAACTCGCGCAACAGATCGTTGAGGCCCTTGCTCTCCGGGATGAACACCGCCGGGCGCAGCAGCGCGCGCAGATTGAGCTTGGGCGCGCGCTGCAGCTTGAGCAGGTCCTTGGCCAGCAGGATGCCGATGATGTTCTCGCGCTCGCCCTGGTAGACCGGGAAGCGCGAATGCGCCGTGCGGATGACCTGCCCCAGCAGCGTCTCGTAGGCGGCGTCTATGTCGAGCAGGTTCATGCGCGGCGCCGCCACCAGCGCGTCGCCGGCGGTCATGTCGGCCAGCCGCAGCACGCCCTCAAGCATGAGGCGGCTCTCGGCGCCCAGCACGCCGTTGCGCTCGGCCACGACCAGCGTCTCGACCAGCTCCTGCGTCGTCTCCGGGCCGGGCCGGATCAGGTCGACCAGGCGTTGCAGCAAGCTGCGCCTGGGGTCTGGGCTGGGGTCGGAATCTGGGGTCGCGCCGGACGGCAGCGACACGGGAGCGGCGGCAGGTGCGGGGTCAGGGTCTGGCAAGGCAGGCTGTGCAGGACATGCGGTAATGACACAAGGAATGCGGGCAGCCCCGCATCCGCGCCGGCGGGCTGCTGCAGCGCATCAACGGAGGAGAGGCAAGCTGGCTCAATCGGGATCCACGTCGGGCACCATCGTGTCGCGGTCTTGCGTATCCCCGTTTTTACCAGAAAACCGGCGCCGCAACGCACGGGCCTCTGCCTTGAGCCAGTAGTCGACGTAACCCACGTGGCTGGCCAGGCTCTCTTCAAGCAGGCTGCGAAACGTGGGCCCGGGCAGGTGTACGCAGGCTTCGCTCTCGCCGCCCATGTGCTCGATCACGGCACCGGCCTTTTGCGCGATGTGGAGCATGGCCACGTTTTCACTGAGCGCGTAGATGTAGAGCTTGTCTATGCCGCTGTTGACGGCGTGCGTGGCGGCGCGCTCGAACAGCAGCGTCCCGTAGCCGCGGCCGCGCGCATGCTTGAGCACCGACACGCCAAACTCGGCCGACTTGTCGGCGCCACTGTTTTCCATTTCCGCCAGATGCGCCATGGCAATGAGCCGCAGGCTGCGGTTGAAGATGCCGTAGACGTGGTCGCGCGCGTAATCAATGCCTTCGACATAGTCGCGGATCTTCTCGTCGCTGGCGGCATAGCCAAAGCGCAGGTAGCGGTCGTGCTCGTCCAGCGCCAGCAGGTGAATGGCAACCTGTGGCCGGAACGTCGCGCCAATCCGCCGGATGGGTACGACGTCGGACCGTGACTCGCCACCCCCGCGACGCTGCCGTGGCGCGCGCGACGGGGGTTCCGGCTCCTGTTCTGGCTCCTGCTTGTTGCTCATCTGCTTCATATGGGTACGGGATGGACAAACCAAAGGGGCTGCCCCGCGGGGTCACTTAAGATACCTCAACCCCAGCGCCTTCCCTTGTTTACTTGCCAAGAAAGCACCCGTGTCCAGCCACCTGATCTGGCCTGTCATCTACCTGCTGCTGCACATCAGCGTGATGGTACGCGTTCTGGCAGTTGAAGGCAAAGATCCCGCGTCGCGCGCGGCCTGGGTCATCGTGCTGATTTTCGTGCCGGCCGTGGGCATACTGGCGTATCTGCTATTTGGCGAGCCGTGGATCACCTTTCGCTCGCGCCGCTTTGCCGGCGACGCCGCCATCACGCTGATACCGCACATGGCCGACGCACCTGCGGCCAGCGACCAGCTGCCGCCGCAGTTCCGCGCCGCGTTCGACATCTGCCAGCAACTGGCCGGCTGCCCGCCGGTGGCCGGCAACACGGCCGAGCTGGCCGCAGACTCGAACGCCGCGATCGACGGCATGGTGCGTGACATTGACGCCGCGCAGCACAGCATCCACATCTCTTTCTACATCTGGCTGACCGATGCCAGCGGGCTCAAGGTGGTGGCCGCGCTGCAGCGTGCGGCACGGCGCGGCGTGAGCTGTCGCGTCATCGCCGACGGCGTGGGTTCGCGCCGGCTCATCCGCTCGGCGCACTGGGCCGCCATGCGCGACGCCGGCATCAGGCTGTGCGTCTCCATGAAAATCTGGCGCGGCCTGGTCTGGGCCGGCAACCGCGTTGACCTGCGCAATCACCGCAAGATCGTGGTCGTCGACAACCACGTGACCTGGTGCGGCAGCCAGAACTGCGCCGACGCCGAATTCCGCGTCAAGCCCCGGTTTGCTCCCTGGGTCGACATCATGCTGCGCCTTGAGGGGCCGGTGGCGCGGCAGAACCAGCTCCTGTTTGCCTCCGACTGGCTGGCCGAGGCCGGCGAGAGCCTGCACGCGCTGCTGGCCGCGCCGATACTGCAAGAGGCTTCGGACGGCTTCACCGCGATTGCATTTGGTACCGGCCCCACGTCCGAGCCCGGCGCCATGTCCAGCGTCTTCGTGGGCCTGCTGTACGCGGCCACGCGCGAGGTGGTCATCTCCAACCCCTATTTCGTCCCGGACCAGCAACTGCTGGCCGCGCTGATTGCCTGCGCGCGGCGCGGCGTCAGCACCACGCTCATCCTGCCGGCGCTGAACGACTCGCTGCTGGTCGGCGCGATCAGCAAGGCGCATTACAGCCTGCTGGTGCGTGCCGGGGTCCGCCTCTTCGAGTTCCACGCCGGCCTGCTGCACGCCAAGACGCTGGTGGTCGATGGCATGGTGGCGCTGGTTGGCTCGGCCAACATGGACCGGCGCAGCCTGGATCTCAACTACGAAAACAACGTGCTGCTCTACGATGTCACGCTGGTGCAGCAGATCCGGCAGCGGCAGGACGCCTGGCTGACGCAGTCAGATGCCGTGGAACCTGCCCGCGTGCTGGGCCGCCCGCTGCTGCGGCGGCTGGCTGACAACGCCGCCACCGTGGTCGGACCGCTGATGTAGACGCGCCGCCGGCGCCGGTGGTGCCAGCGGCAAGGCCAACAGGCCGGGGCGGGAATTCAGGCGGGCGCCGGGGGTTCGTCGGGCCACTTCAAGCCACCGGAAACCAGCGTGCGCGAAGTCGGCAGCGCCAGTTCGGCGCCGTGCCGGCGGATGATGCCGGCGATCTTCAGGAGCATGTCCTGCTTGGCCTGCTCGTAGCCCAGGTACGTGGTGCTCTTGATCCACGCAAACAGGATGAAGCGCAGCGCATAGTCGCCATAGCTGTCCAGGTTGAACACATGGTAGGCATTGGCGTGGTCCATCTCCGGATGCTGCGCAAGCATGCGGTTGACGTCGTCCACGATGCCCGGCACCGTGTCCAGGTACTGCAACGGCACATGGATGAACTCTTCCACGCTGCGGTAGTCCTGCCGCGAGTGGTTGATGATGGTCTCGGTGTTGAATTTTGCGTTGGGCACGTAAAAGGGCTTGCCGTTCCAGCCGCGGATGCGCGTGGCGCGCCAGCCTATCTCCTGCACCGTACCCATCAGGTCGGTGCCCGGAAAAATGATGTCCTCGCCCACCGAGAACGGCCGGCTTGCATACACCGTGGCGCCGCCCAGCAGGTTGGCCACCAGCCCCTGCGCCGCAAAGCCCACGGCAATGCCGGCAACCCCACCAAAGGCGAGCAGGCTGGCAATGGAAAAGCCCAGCGTCTGCGCGCCTATCATCAGCGCCACCAGCGCGATGACCATGAACGAGACCTTGTAGATCGCGCCCGCCGTGGTCTGGTCAAAGCGCGCCCCTTCGGTGCCGGCGACCTGGCGCCAGCCGTCGGACATGCGCCCCATGACGCGGATCAGGAACCAGGCCACGGTGGCAATCACCGCCATGTCGCGCGCCGGCGCAAAAATGCGGGCCAGCGCAGGCAGGTGACCCTCTGCCGTGACCAGCTCGACGGCCACGCTCAGGCCGATGAGCCAGACGAGGACCTGCAGCGGCGCGCTCAGCGCACCCAGCACGGCGCTGCGCCACGCGCTCTGACCGGCCACGTGGCGGCCGGAGCGCCGGCGCACCACGAAGTGGACCACCAGCGTCAGCGCCAGCGTCGCAAGCAGCGCCAGCGCCGCGTAAATCCATTGCTGATGGTAGCTGTCCAGGCCGGCAAACGCGTTGATCAGGCGGTTGAAGCGCAAGGCAGGGGTCCTTTCTGGGTGGGGTTCCGGAGCTGACGGTGAAAATGGAAGCGGCGGGCGCGCGGAATGCGCAGCGCAAGAAGTGCGGCTCAGTGGCCGCAGTGGCCCGGTGGGCCGCCTGCCGGCGCGGACAGGCGGATCTGGTCAAAATCATCGACCCGGATCACCAGCGCAACTTGCCAGTACCCGACGCGCGGGAGCATGGGCGCCGACACCTGCCAGCGGCCGGCTGCCGCTGCCTCGGCCTCAAGACGCGTGGCGTCCATGGCGGCCTGCGGATTGTCCGGCACAAGGGTAACATCCTGCGCCGCAAAAGGCGTGCCCTGCGGCGTCTGCAGCGTGATGGTCCAGGGCGCGGCGCCGCGCGCCGGCGTAAAGCGCCACAGGGCAACCACCGCCAGCACGCCGGCGGCCACGAGCAGCAGCTGCCCTGTCCTTTGGGTGCGGGTCGTGACTCGCGTGTTTAACCGCGCAGGCTGCATGCATACGCATGGCGTCGAAGTACGCCGCCCGACTCAACGCACGCGGCGATGAAGGGTGCCGACCGACCCCGCGCTATGCTCCAGTCATGCTCCACTTTGCCGCCAACCTGAGCATGCTCTACCCCGAGCTGCCGTTTCTCGAGCGCTTTGACGCTGCCGCGCGCGATGGATTCAAGGCGGTGGAATGCCTGTTCCCGTACGAGTGGCCGGCGGCTGAACTGCGCGCGCGCCTGCGGGCCAATGATTTGCAACTGGTGCTGCTGAACGCGCCACCGGGGACCGGGCTCAGCGCCAGCGCCGACTGGGCGGCGGGCTGGCGCGGCACCGCGGCCATGCTGGGCTGCGAGGCGGCGTTCCGGCAAGGCGCAGCGCGCGCGCTGCGGCTGGCCGAGGCGCTGCACTGCCCCCGCATCCACTGCCTGGCCGGCACGCTGCCAAAAAGCCCCGGCCACCTGCCCGCGGCGCAGCTGCTGTACCGGCGCAACCTGCGCTGGGTAGCAGCGCAAGCGCAAGGCGCTGGCTGCGACGTGCTCATCGAACCCATCAACCGGCGCGATGTCCCCGGCTACTTCCTGAACCGCCAGGCGCACGCACACGTCATAGTCCAAGAGGTAGGCGCTGACAACCTCAAGGTGCAGATGGACCTGTACCACTGCCAGATCAGCGAGGGTGACGTGACCGCGCGGATCCAGCGCTACCTGCCGACGGGCCGGGTCGCTCACTTCCAGATCGCCGGCGTCCCGGCGCGTCACGAGCCGGACGAGGGCGAGCTCGATTACGCGCACGTCTTCCGCGTCCTGTCCGAAGTGGCTGCCAGCAGCGGCTGGCAGGGCTGGATTGGCTGCGAGTACCGGCCCAGGCTCGGCCGCAGCGCGGGCGGAACGTCCAGGGGGTTGTCCTGGCGCACGACGCTGGCCCCGCCGCCGCAAGACCACGCCTGACCTGGCCGCCGGCGCCGGTACCCCATCCCCGCAGCAGCCGAAGCGTTTTGCACGCGGCGCGGCGCAGCCCGTGCTCAGGCCGGCAGCGGCAGCTGCAAGCGGTTGGCGCTGAGCACGCCGGCCAGCTCGTGCACGCTTTCTTCCAGGGTCCTGCGCAGCCGCCGCGGCGCCAGCCAGAGCAGATGCGCCTGCAGCAGCGCCGGCTGCCTGTTTTGCGCGGCCGCCACCAGCGCCAGCATGCGGGCCTCGTCGGGCGTGAGCGCATGCCCGCCCGGGGGATTGACTTCCAGGCAGCGGCGCTGCGTCAGCGCCAGCGCGCACAGGAAAGTGCAAAAGGCGCCAAACACGGCGTCGGTGTTGGCGCCGCAGGCGCACTTGAATTCATGCGCCACCAGCGGGCACTCGACGCCCCTGGTCATGATCAGGCGCCAGGAGCGCACCAGCAGCCGCTGGCAACGGCTGGTGCCGGATGCTTCCGGATGGTTGCGCGTATCGTGCATGGTGATGGCCTCCGAACCTGTCGACATCCCATCATAACAGTTAATGCGATTGATTCGCATTTCTATCTATCATGGTCCGACAAAAACACGCCACGCTGCAGTCATGCCCGAACGCGGCCGGATTTACACTGTTGGCTGCGGTTGCTGCCGTTGCCGTGCCTGGCCCTTCCGGGCTACCGGCGCTGCGGCATCGTACCCGCCAAGGAGCCCTTGCCATGCGTTTTTATTCTGCCCCCGCCCGGGTCCGTGGGTCACCCGCTGACCCGGTTCGGCGCCGCTGCCTGGCGCTGCTCCCGGCCCTGCTGGGCGGCAGCCTGTTTGCCGGCTGCGCGGGCGCTGATACGGCCAACGGCGTGCCCGACCAGGTGCTGTCGGCACGGAAGCTGGACGAGCTCGTTGCACGCGCCTTTCCGTACACGCACAGGCTGTCGGGACTGGCTTCGCTGACGCTGCGAAATCCCCGGCTGCGCCTGCTCCCCGAGCGCAACCGCCTGGGCACGGCGCTGGACCTGCTGCTGGTCGAAAGGCTGACCGGCAGCCGGCTGGGCGGCGGCATGGACCTGGACTACGGCCTGCGCTACGACGGCCGCGAAGGCGCCGTGCGCATGACCGACGTGCGCGTCAACTGGCTGGCCGTCGACGCGCTGCCGCAGCCGTACCAGGACCTGCTCTCGCGTTATGCGCCGCCGCTGGCCGAGCAGGTGCTCGACGACTTTGCGCTGTACCGCTTCCCCCGGGACCAGCTCGCGCTGGTGCGCAGCATGGGGCTGACCGTCCGTGCGCTGCACGTGGAGCCGGACGGGCTGCACATCGCGCTTGCGCCCGAGCCGCTCTAGATCTCGGCGTTGCCAGAGATGGTGCGTGGATGCAGGATAGTCTCGTGCCTTCCAGCCGCTGGATCAAGTCCATGGGGCTTCATTCGCTGCGATGACGATAAAAACGCCCATCCATGCACATCGCGCATCTCCAATGCCTTCTCGCCGCCGGCGCCGGAACGTATCCACGCATTGCCCTGGTGACCCCGTCGTGGGGATGCATGATCCGGCAGCGCGTTGCGGCACTCAAAATCCAGACGACTCCTGCTCCCGACCGGCGGTTGCGTAGGCCAGGAAGACCAGTGCCGCCAGCGGATAGCCAACCGCCAGCCATGCGGGCTGGTGGATGTCGTTGACCTCGGCATTGAGCCACATCACCACCGACGTCAGGCCGAGCGCGATCGCCGCGGCGACCGCGATCAGGCGTGCGGGCTCCCGCTCGGCCCAGAAGAAGCGGTGCCATGCAAACAGCATCAGCCCGGAGAAGATGAACGGCCGCAGGAACAGCCGAGCGCCCAGGCCGCCGGGCACCATGCGGGCCAATTCATCGCGCGCCGCCAACGCATCGGCAACGCCGATCAGCTCCGACACCAGCACGTAGGCGCAGGCAGCCTGCAGCAACCAGTACAGCCAGCGGGGTGTGCGTCGGCGGGAAAAGAAGATCCTCATGACGTCGGGCGCGCAGCAGCGGCGCTATTGGCGCTCAGCTTCGGGCCAGCTTGAACACCGCCGTGCTCGCGAGCAGGTTGGGCGCCCGGCGCACGCGCCGGCCATCGTGCAGCCCAAAGGCGTCCAGGATCTGCAGGCCGTTCTTGCGCGCCAGCGCAGCAAAGTCCTTGAACGTGCCGACGCGGATGTTGGGCGTGTCGTACCACTGGTACGGCATGCGGCGCGTGACCGGCATGTGCCCGCGCGCCACGCTCAGCCGGTTGGGCCAGTGCGCAAAATTGGGAAAGGCAATGATGCCGATACGGCCCACGCGCGTGGTCTCCAGCAGCATGGCTTCGGCGTTGCGCAGGTGCTGCAGCGTGTCGATCTGCAGCACCACGTCAAAGCTCTGGTCCTGGAACTCGGCCAGGCCCCGGTGCAGGTTGAGCTGCAGCACGTTGACGCCGCGCTGCACGCAGGCCAGGACGTTGTCGTCGGCGATTTCCACGCCGTAGCCGGTGCAACCCTTCTCCTGCTGCAGAAGCTCGAGCAGGCTGCCGTCGCCGCAGCCCAGGTCCAGCACGTGCGCGCCGGCCGGGATGAGCCCGGCAATGGTCTGCGTGATCGGCTCCGCGTTCATGCACCACCTCCATCGATGCGATCGAAGTAGGCGCGCACCACGCCCAAGTAGCGCGCGTCGTCCAGCAGGAATGCATCGTGGCCATGCGGCGCGTCGATCTCGGCGTAGCTGACCGGGCGGCGGTTTTCCAGCAGCGCCTTGACGATTTCGCGCGAACGGGCCGGCGGAAAGCGCCAGTCGGTGGAAAAGCTCACGAGCAGGAAGCGCGCCTGCGTGCGCGCCAGCGTCTGCGTCAGGTCGCCGCCATGAGCGGCAGCCGGGTCAAAATAATCCAGCGCGCGCGTGATCAGCAGGTACGTATTGGCGTCAAAAAAAGTGCTGAACTTGTCACCCTGGTGGCGCAGGTAGCTCTCGATCTGGAACTCGATGTCCTGCGTGCTGAACCTGTAGCCATTGGTGCTGTGCGCAACCGCGCTGCGCAGCTCGCGCCCAAACCGCCGGCTCATGACATCATCGCTGAGGTAGGTGATGTGCGCCAGCATGCGCGCAATGCGCAGCCCGCGCGCCGGCACCACGCCGTGGCGGTAGAAATCGCCGCCGTGGAAATCCGGATCGGTGCTGATGGCGCGACGCGCCACCTCGTTGAACGCAATGTTCTCGGCCGACAGGTTGGGCGCGCTGGCCACGCCCACCGCGTGGCGCACACGCTCGGGGTACTGCAACGTCCAGCTCAATGCCTGCATGCCGCCCAGGCTGCCACCCATGACGGCGGCCAGCTGCGTGATGCCCAGCGCCTCGACCAGGCGCGCCTGCGCCGCAACCCAGTCCTCGACCGTGAGCACCGGAAAATCGGCGCCGTAGACCTCGCCCGTGGCCGGGTTCGGGCTCATGGGCCCGGTCGAGCCAAAGCATGAACCCAGGTTGTTGACGCCAATGACGAAGAAGCGGTTGGTGTCCACGGGCTTGCCCGGGCCTATCATGTTGGCCCACCAGCCCTGGCTCTTGTCGTCGCCAGCGTACATGCCGGTCACGTGGTGCGACGCGTTGAGCGCGTGGCAGACCAGCACGGCGTTGCTGCGCGCTGCGTTGAGCTTGCCGTAGGTTTCGTACCTGAGCTCATAGTCCGCAATGGCCGCGCCGCTTTGCAGCGCCAGCGGCGCGGCAAAGTGCATGGTCTGCGGTTCCACGATGAACGGCATGATGGCAACAAAAAACCCGGTTTGGCCAAATCAAAACCGGGTCTGCACGCGTCTCGATTTAGCCGTATTTGTAAAGCGCCCGCAAGCAGAGGCAAATCGGCGCAGCGCTCTCCAGTATAGCTGCGCCAACCCCGCCGTGCTGCCGACCCTGCCAATCCGGGTCCAGCCGCGAAGCGTTGTATTTTTGCCACTGCGTGCTTGTCAAAACGGGCAAAATGTGCATCGGCTGGCACAAAACGGCGTTTTTCGCGCATAATTGACCCTGCATGCGAGAGCATGTGATTAGTTCTGCGGTGATAGCTGTCAGTTTTCCCTCAAGAGCGACCGGTCCCGGTTTTTTGCTCCAGGTGTTTTCGGACTCCATCGCGTTTTACTTGCCAAGGAACCGCTGATTCACTGCCCGCTACAGGGCCACGCCGGAAACGGGAAGACGACACGGGTGTCACCCGGGGCCACTGCGGCCTGGCCGCAGCAACCCTTGGCGCATGGTGGTTCATTCTCCGTACTGCGGACGCACTGGGCAAAGGCACGTTTCACGCATTCCACCTTCAGGGAGTCCTGTACAAATGGGCACCAAGCTTTACGTCGGCAATCTGCCGTACTCCGTGCGTGATGAGGATCTGCACGAAACTTTTTCCGAATTTGGCGGTGTTTCCAGCGCCAAAGTCATGATGGAGCGGGACAGCGACCGCTCGCGCGGGTTTGGTTTTGTTGAAATGCAAGACGAAACCGGCGCACAGGCGGCCATTGCCGGCCTGCACGACAAGTCCATGGGTGGGCGCAACCTGGTCGTCAACGAAGCCCGTCCCATGGCCCCGCGCGGCCCCGGCGGCGGCGGTGGCGGCGGTGGTCGTCGCGAAGGCGGGTTCCGCAACCCCTATGGTGGTGGCGGCTCGCGCGGTGGTGGTGGCGGCGGTCGTCATGGTGGCGGCGGCGGTGGCGGCGGCTACGACCAATATTGAACGCAGGGCTGAACCGGGCCTGAGCCCGGGCTGCACCTGAGCAGGCCGGCAACCGCGCACAGCGCGGTTGCCGGCCTTTTTCATGCATGGCCGCGCGGGCTCGATCCTCAGAGCTTGAGAATGAATTGATCGCGCCCGAGAGGATCGCCAAAGCCCGTCCAATCAAGACGCAAAGCGCAGGCATAGCTTGGGCTATGGCGAGCATTTGCAACGCGGAGTGGGCGGGTTTGCGCGGTCAAAGCGGGCATGTTCGCGGTAGGAATGCCCATTACTGAGCACCCCCCGCACAGATCCCGGCGAGCGCGATTCGCGCACCGGGCTCCTGCCTCAGGTAATTGACGCGAAACCGTCGGTCGGG
>JALOAS010000001.1 GCA_023228705.1 Ottowia sp.
CTGACGCGGTTGAGGCGCTCCTGGGCGCCGTTTACCTGGACGGCGGCTACGCTGCGGCGGATCGCCTCGTGCGCCATCTGCTGGGCGAGATCGATGCCTCCCAGGCCGGCGCCGTCGCAGCCAAGGACGCCAAGACCGCGTTGCAGGAGTGGCTGCAGGGCCACAAGCTGGACCTGCCCCGGTACGAGGTGCTGCGCACGCTGGGCGCCGAACATGCCCGCACCTTCGAGGTTGTGTGCCGGGTGCCCGGCCGATCGCTGCAGACGCTGGGCCGCGGGCATTCGCACCGCAAGGCCGAGCAGATGGCAGCCGCGGCCATGCTCAGCAAGCTGCAGCAAGGAGCGCCGACCTCATGAACGCAACACCAGGCGGGCGCGGCACGCAGGCATCCGCGCCGGCGGCTGCAGCAGGCGAGCAGCGCTGCGGCCTCATTGCCATCGTGGGCCGGCCCAACGTTGGCAAGTCCACGCTGCTCAACGCGCTGGTGGGACAAAAGATCAGCATCACCAGCCGCAAGGTGCAGACAACGCGGCATCGCATCACCGGCATACGGACCGTGCCGGACGGTGCAGGTGGCGGCGTGCAGTACGTGTTTGTCGATACGCCGGGGTTCCAGACCCGGCACACGGCGGCGCTGAACCGCACGCTGAACAAGGCCGTCCTGGGCGCGCTGTCGGACGTCGACCTGGTGCTCTATGTCGTCGAGGCGGGCACGTTTTCCCTCACCGACGCCAAGGTGCTTGCCCTGCTCAAGCCGGACATTCCGGTCTTTCTCGTTGCCAACAAGCTGGACCGCGTGCGCCGGCGCGCTGAGCTGGCCCCATGGCTGCAGGCCATGCAGGAGCGCTTTGCCTTTGCAGAATTCATTCCCATGTCGGCCCGGCGGCCGGGCGACGTGCAGCGCCTGCTTGAATTGTGCGCAAGATACCTGCCCGTGCAGCCGTGGTGGTACGACGCCGACGAGCTGACCGACCGCAACGAGCGCTTCCTGGCCGGGGAAATCGTGCGCGAGAAGCTGTTTCGCCTGACCGGTGACGAGCTTCCGTACACCTCGGCCGTGGTCGTCGATGCGTTTACCGAGGAGAAGAGCCGCGAGCACGGGCGCATGGTGCGCATTGCCGCAACCATCATCGTCGAGCGCGCAGGCCACAAGGCCATGGTCATCGGCAAGGACGGCGAGCGGCTCAGGCAGCTGGGTACGCAGGCGCGCAAGGAGCTGGAGCAGCTGTTCAACTGCAAGGTCTACCTGCGCCTGTGGGTGGACGTGCGCTCGGGCTGGGCCGACGACGAAGCACGCGTGCGTGGTTTTGGCTACAGCTGAGCGGCCGGAGCCGTGCCGGGAGCACCACCATGCGTGCGGCGGCTTCACGCCGGACCGTGGCATGGCCGCAGGCCGGGCGCGGGCCTGCTTCCGGCGGCGCTTTGGCGGCGCATGGTCCGCGGTGCTGCGGCCCGGCGCAGCCCTGCCCTGCCGGTGGCGCGGAGACAGGGCGTGAAGCGCATCTCGCACGAGCCGGGCTACGTCCTGCACCACTACGACTGGAGCGAATCGAGCGTCATCATCGAGGCGTTCACCCGCACCCATGGCCGCGTGGCGCTGGTTGCCAGGGGCGCCAAGCGACCCTCGTCGAACTTCCGGCCGGTGCTGCTGCCGCTGCAGCCGCTGTTCCTCTCCTGGGGCGGCCAAGGCGAGGTGCGCACGCTCAAGGGCGCCGAATGGGGCGGCGGCCACGTCATGCCGGGCGGCGAGACGCTGATGGCAGGCTGCTACGCCAACGAGCTGGTCCTGCGGCTGGTCGCGCGCGAAGACCCGCACGAGGCGCTGTTCGATGCCTATGCGGACCTGGTTCGCACGCTGGCTGCAGGCGCGGCGGACAGGCGGCAGCTGGCGGTGGCGCTGCGCGCGTTCGAGCTGGTGCTGCTGCACCAGTGCGGCTATTTGCCGACGCTGGACATACAGACGTTTACGCAGCAGCCGCTGCAGCCGGAGCAGCCGTACCGCATCGATCCGGAAAGCGGGCTCGCAGCGGTGTCCGATGAGCCGCTGCCCGGGGAATTGCGCGGTGCCGACTGGGCCGCGCTGGCGCAGGCGTTCATGGGATTGCCCGTGCTGCCCGGGCTCATGACCGTCATCGACGGCCTGGATCGCGGCCGGCAGATGCGGCTGCGCCGGCAGCTGCGCCGCCTGCTCCAGTACCATAGTGGCATCGACATGCTGCGCACGCGCCAGCTGGCGCATGATTTGTCGCGTTTGAGTGTGGTTCCATGACCGTCCGGCTTTCCGTCAACGTCAACAAGGTGGCGCTGGTGCGCAACACCCGTCACCTGGGCATTCCCAGCGTCACGCGGGCGGCACGGCTGTGCCTGCAGGCGGGCGCGCACGGCATCACCATCCATCCGCGGCCAGACGGCCGCCACATCCGTGCGCACGACGTGCAGGAGCTGGCCGAGCTCATGCGCGGCTGGCCGCAGGCGGAATTCAACATCGAGGGCAACCCCACGCACAACCTGCTGGAGCACGTGCGGCAGGTGCGGCCAACGCAGGCCACCTTTGTCCCCGACGGCACCGACCAGTTCACCAGCGACCATGGCTGGCACTTCCCCGCCGATGCCGACAGGCTGGCACCGCTGGTGGCCGAGTGCCGGGCGCTGGGCGTGCGCGTGAGCCTGTTCATGGACGCCGATCCGGCGCAGATGGCGGGCGCGCGCGGCGTCGGTGCCGACCGCGTCGAACTGTACACCGAGCCGTACGCCGCAGCATGGGCCGACCCGCAGCAGCGCCGGCAGCAGCTCGCGCGCTATGTGGCCGCGGCGCAGGCTGCGCGGGATGCCGGGCTGGGGGTCAACGCCGGGCACGACCTCAACCTGGACAACCTGCCGCTGTTTGCCGCGCAGGTGCCCGGGCTGCTGGAGGTGTCCATAGGCCATGCCTTTGTCTCCGACGCCCTGGAGCAGGGCTACGCGGCAGCTACCCGCGCGTACCTGGGCTGCCTGGAAGCCGCCGGGTGATCTACGGCATAGGCACCGACATCTGCGACGTGCGGCGCATGCGCAAGACGCTGGAACGCCGGGGCGAGCGCTTTGCACGGCGTGTGCTCACCGAGCGCGAGCTGCAGGTCTGGCGCGAGCGCGGCGAGCGCTGGCCCGACCGCGGGCTGCGCTACCTGGCCACGCGGTTTTCGGCCAAGGAAGCGTTCAGCAAGGCCATTGGCCTGGGAATGCGCGCGCCCATGCAGTGGCGCCGCTGCGAAATCATCAACGACCGCAGCGGCCAGCCGCGCATCGTGCTGCATGACGCGCTGCAGACCTGGTTCGATGCGCGCCATCTGGTGGCGCACATCAGCATCACCGACGAGAGCGACTACGCGGCCAGCTTCTGCATCGTCGAGCAAAGACAGGACTGATTGCCTCCAACTCCGCATGTGGATCCAGTGCTTCTGCAGACATGCAACGGCCATGCACATCGGCTTGATGACGTATGGCCTTGCCGCCGTGCGGCTCAATGACTGCGGCCATGCCGCGATGTCCACGCTCAACGCCAAACGCTCGACGCCAAACGCTTCATGCCGTACGCACCACTGATCATCGACCTGGCCGGCCTGCAGCTGTCGGCAGTGGACCGCCAGCGCCTGCAGCATCCGCTGGTCGGTGGCGTCATCCTGTTTGGCCGCAACTGGCAGGACCGCGCGCAACTGACGGCGCTGTGCGGCCAGATCCGGGCGCTGCGCGGCGATCTGCTCATCTGCGCCGACCAGGAGGGCGGGCGCGTGCAGCGCTTTCGGGGTGACGGCTTCACGCCGCTGCCAGCCATGCGCGCGCTGGGGCAGTTGTGGCAGCAGGACCGCATGCTGGCGCTGGATGCCGCGTCCGCCTGTGGCCAGGTCATGGCCGCCGAGTTGCGTGCCTGCGGCGTGGATTTCAGCTTTGCGCCGGTGCTGGACCTGGACTGGGGCCGCTCGGGCGTCATTGGCGACCGCGCCTTGCACCGGCAGCCGCAGGTGGTGGCGCAGCTGGCGGCACGGCTGGCGCACGGCATGCTGGTCGCCGGCATGCAGCACTGCGGCAAGCATTTCCCGGGCCACGGCCATGCGCTGGCCGATTCGCACCAGGCGGTACCGCATGACCGGCGTGCCCTGGCCACCATCCTGCGTCAAGACGCGGCGCCCTACGCCTGGCTGGGTTCGGTGCTGGCGGCGGTCATGCCCTCGCACGTCGTCTACCCGCGCGTGGATGCGCGGCCGGCCGGGTTTTCCCGGCGCTGGCTGCAGGACGTCCTGCGCGGCCAGCTGGCCTTTGCCGGCGCCATCATCAGCGACGACCTGAGCATGGCCGGTGCGCGCCGTGTCCAGGGGCAGACGCTGACCGCAACCGACGCCGTCGTGGCCGCCCTGGGCGCCGGCTGTGACCTGGTGCTGCTGTGCAACCAGTCGCTGGCCGGCAGCACGCTGCTGGATCAGGTGCTGGACGAGCTGGCCCACGGTGTGCACAGCGGCCGCTGGCAGCCCGACCCGGCCAGCGAGCCGCGGCGCCAGAGCCTGCGTCCGGTGGGTGCGGCGCCGGCCTGGGAGCAGCTGGGCCGCTCGGCGCGCTATCAGCGCAGCCGCCAGCGCGTCCTTGAACTTTGACCGCCCCGCCCCATCATAGGAAGGGTGCGAGATCATGCAAGGAATCCTGGATGCTTTATGTTTTCATGCCAACCGCGTCGCCCCGCGGCGCCCCGGCAGGGGGCGGCCTGATGGGCCGCATCTTTGCCTGGATGACCTGGGCCCTGTTTGCCATGATGGGGTTCATGTTTCTTTTCGTCCTGCTGTTCTGGCTCGCGGTCATGGCGCTTTTCAGCCTGGTCGTGGGCCTGATCACCGGACGCCCCTCCACCGTGGGCATGCTGTGGCGGCAGTACCGCGACCTGGCGCGCCAGCGCTGGCCCAGGCCGCCTTCGGGGCAGGCCTCGGCCACGCCGCGCGCCGATGCGGCCGGCGGCACGACCGACAGTGCGGCGGGCGAGCGCGTGCAGGACGTGGCCTGGCGCGACGTGTCCGACTCGCAAGACCCGCGCTGAGCGCGGTCGGCAGCGGGCCGTGACCGCGCTGCGCGGGATCAGCCGCCCTCGCGCCGCAGCGTGGGGAACAGGATCACGTCGCGGATGCTGGCGCTGTCGGTCAGCAGCATCATGAAGCGGTCGATGCCGATGCCGCAGCCGGCGGTGGGTGGCATCCCGTATTCCAGTGCGCGGATGAAGTCCGCGTCGTAGTACATCGCCTCTTCGTCGCCTTCATCCTTGGCGCGGGCCTGCGCCAGGAAGCGTTCGGCCTGGTCTTCCGCATCGTTGAGTTCCGAGAACCCGTTGGCCATTTCGCGGCCGGTGATGTACAGCTCGAAGCGCTCGGCCACGCCCGGCTCGGTGTCGCTGGCGCGCGCCAGCGGGCTGATCTCCGTCGGGTGCTCCATGATGAACGTGGGCTGCCACAGCTGCTCTTCAACCACCGCTTCAAACAGCATCACCTGCAGCAGCGCCAGGCTGCGCCCGTGCAGCGCATCGCCCAGTCCCAGCTTCTGCAGGCGCCGGACCAGCATCGCGCGGTCGTCGATGGCGTCGCCCAGGTCGGTGTGCGCCTGCAGCGCCTGCCGTATCGTCAGGCGTGCAAACGGCCGCGCCAGGTCAACTTCCCGGCCCTGGTACGTCAGCTGCAGCGCGCCGACGGCTTCCCGTGCCGTCTTGCGCAGCAGCGCTTCGGTGAAGTCCATCTGGTCGCGGTAGTCCCACCAGGCGGCGTAGAACTCCATCATGGTGAACTCGGGGTTGTGCCGCACGCTGATGCCTTCGTTGCGAAAGCTGCGGTTGATCTCGAACACACGCTCAAACCCGCCCACGACCAGCCGCTTCAGGTACAGCTCCGGCGCAATGCGCAGATACATGTCCTGGTCCAGCGCGTTGTGGTGCGTGACAAACGGCTTGGCGTTGGCGCCCCCCGGGATAGGCTGCAGCATGGGCGTCTCCACTTCCATGAAGCCGTGCTCGATCATGAAGCGGCGCATCGCCGTGAGGGTGGCGCTGCGCAGGGCAAAGCGGGCCCGCGCGTCCGGGTCCATGATAAGGTCCACATAGCGCTGCCGGTACTTGAGTTCCTGGTCCTGCACGCCATGGAATTTTTCCGGCAGCGGGCGCAGGCTCTTGGTCAGCAGCCGCAGCCGCGACACCTGGATGGACAGTTCGCCCGTGCGGGTCTTGAACACATGGCCCTCGGCTGCAACGATGTCACCCAGGTCCCAGTGCCTGAAGGCGCTGTAGGTCTCGCTGCCGACCGCGTCGCGCTGGATGTAGAGCTGGATGCGTCCGGTGCTGTCCTGCACGGTGGCAAAGCTGGCCTTGCCCATGACGCGCTTGAGCATCATGCGCCCGGCCACGCTGGCCGGAATCGTCCGGCCCGCCGCAATATCCGCCTCAAACGCGGCCTTGTCGGTGTCGCCATGCGCCTGGTGCAGCCGCGCTGCCCGGTCCTGGGGCCTGAAGTCGTTGGGGAACGCGGGGCCGCTGCCGGCGGCTTGCGCCGTGCGCAGCGCCCGGAGTTTTTCACGGCGCTCGGCAATCAGCCTGTTTTCACTGCTGCCGGTTTCGGCAGGCGCGGTAGGAGTCTGTTCTGATGCATCCATGAACTGGTGCCCGGCGTGTTGCCGGGCCACGTTGAAAAAAAGAAAAGACGGGCGCAGCCAGCGCACGCTGCTGGCCGGTCCCGAACTCCCGTTATTATCCGGCAGGGGGCTTTCCTTTCGCCTCGCCCCGCCAAACCGAGCCTGAGCATGCTGTCTGAAATCCTGATATTTCTCATGGAAGTGGTGGCCACGCTGGTGGGTGGCGCCTGTCTGTTGCGGTTTGTCATGCACGCGCGGACGCTGTCGATGCGCAATCCGCTGGGCCGCTTCGTCCAGGTGCTTTCCGACTGGCTGGTGCTGCCGTTGCGGCGCATCATTCCGCCCACGCCATCGGTGGACCTGGCCTGCATCGCCGCCGCCTGGGTGGTCAAGCTGCTGCAGTGGGCCATGCTGCTGGCCCTGCTGCGTGCGGGCCGCTGGGGCGTGCTGCCGGTCGTTGCGCTGGTGGACGTGGTGAAGCTGGGCGTGACGGTGGCCATGATCCTCATCATTGCCGCGGTCGTCGTGTCGTGGACCCAGAACCGCACCTTGCTGGCCGACGTCGTGCGAACGCTGGCCGAGCCGCTGCTTGCGCCGTTTCGCCGGTTCGTGCCGCTGATCGGGGGGCTGGACCTGTCGCCGCTGCTGGCGCTGGTGCTGTTGCAGGTGGCCAGCATCATCCTGCGCTCGCTGGAGGCGAGCCTGCTTGGCGGCGCCGCTCCGATGGGCCTGGTTTGACACCCGGCCTGCGCCGATCGCGCATTCTCGCCGCCCCCCGGGTAATCCCTGCCTTGATTTATATCGCCAAACTGGTATAAGAAAATTTGAACTGGGAAAAAGAGGAGGATTTGCAAAATGAGACCGATCTTGATGGCTGGCCTCACGGCGGGCCTGTTGGCCTGGACCGGCGTTGCCGTGGCCCAATCCGGCAACAAACTGCAGGTGCAGGGCTGGGCGGCAACCTGCTCCACCTGTCACGGCACCGACGGCCGTGCCGTTCCCAACAGCATTCCCCTGGCGGGCAAGAGCGGGGCGGACATGTACGAGAAAATGCTTGACTACAAGAACGACGTGCGCCCCTCCACCGTCATGGGCCAGATCACCAAGGGCTACAGCGACGAACAGTTGGGCGCGATTGCTGCGTGGTTTGCGGCACAGAAGAAGTGAGGAGAACAATCATGATGCATCGTCGTCAATTCATGCGGGCCGGATCGGCTGTGTCGGCCGCTTCCATGCTGGCCATGGCCACCGGCTGTGCCACGTCGGGCAGCCGTGCCAGTGGCAAGGTCGTTGTCGTGGGCGGTGGCTACGCAGGCGCCACGACGGCCAAGTACCTGCGCAAGTGGTCCGGAGGCGGCGTGTCGGTGACGCTGGTCGAGCCCAATGCGGCGTTTGTCTCCTGCCCGATTTCCAACCTCGTGCTGGGCGGCATCCGGCAGATGGAAGACATCACCACGGCATACGACAACCTGCCGGCACGCCATGGCGTGCAGCTGGTGCGCGACCGCGTCAGCGGCATAGACCTGGACCGGCGCCAGGTGCGTCTGGCCGGGGGCAGCACGCTGGACTGGGACCGGCTGGTGCTGGCGCCCGGCATCGACTTCATGTGGGATCAGCTCCCCGGCATGAACAACGCCAGCGCGCAGGAGCAGGTGCTGCATGCCTGGAAGGCCGGGCCTCAGACCGTGGCGCTGCGGCGCCAGCTCGAGGCCATGCCCGATGGCGGCGTTTACGCGCTGGCCATCCCGCTGGCGCCGTATCGCTGCCCGCCGGGACCGTACGAGCGCGCGTGCCAGGTTGCGCATTACTTCAAGCAGGCCAAGCCACGCTCCAAGGTGCTGGTGCTGGATGCCAACGCGGACGTCACGTCCAAGGGCGCGCTGTTCAAGAAGGCGTGGGCCGACCGCTATGCCGACATCATCGAGTATCGGCCCGAGCACCGGCTGGTTGACGTGGACGTGGCCGGCAAGACGCTGAAATTCGACTTCCAGGACGACATCAAGGCCGACGTCCTGAACGTGGTGCCGCCCATGTACGCCGGCAGCGTCGTGCGCGACGCGGGCCTGGCCACGGCCAACAACCGCTGGGCCGAGGTCAACTGGCTGACCATGGAGTCGGTGGCCGCGCCCGGCGTGCACGTGCTGGGTGACTCCATACAAACGGCGCCGCGCATGCCCAAGTCCGGCCACATGGCGAACCAGCATGGAAAGACGGCGGCAGCGGCCATCGTTGCGCTGCTGTCAGGCAACGAGCCCAATTCGCTGCCCATCTACACCAACACCTGCTACAGCTTCGTCAGCGATACCGACGTCATCCACGTGGCCAGCGTGCACCGCTACGACGCCGACGAGAAGACCATGCTGACCGTCCCGGGCTCGGGTGGCGTATCGTCTGCCGCAAGCGAGGAGGAGGGCAAGTTTGCAATGATGTGGGCGCACAATATCTGGGCCGATACCCTGGCCTGAAGCGCCCGGCGCCGCGGGCAGCCTGCCCGCTGTGTCCGGCGCGGCGCCGGCGCCCGTGGGTACCGGGTGCCGATGTCCGCCGGTTGGCGCGCCGCTATTGTTCCGGGCGCAGCCACAGCCACAGCGCGACGGCGGCCAGGAACAGCGGCACGCCCACGCGCACGCCCAGCGGGATGACGGTAAACAGCTGCAACATCAGCGCGCTGGCCAGCATCATGGTGCTGGCCAGCCATTTGGCACTGCGGCTGACCGCGCCATTGGTGCGCCAGCGCACGATGGGCGGGCCAAAGAAGCGGTGCGTCAGCAGCCAGCGTTCGAACTGGACCCAGCCCCTGCTGGCCGCCCATGCGGACACCAGCAGGAAGGGCACGGTCGGCATGACGGGCAGGAACGCGCCAATGACGCCGAGTACGAACGCGCAGATCGCCAGGGTGCGCCACAGCACGATGACCAGGGTCCGGTGCGATCGCCGCATGCCGGACAAGAGGCGTTTTTCTGTATGCTTTTCTGTTCTCATTCAACCTAGATTCAGTAGTTGGATGCGTCCAGCGCTGTGCGATCGGGCGCATAGCGTGGTCACCAAAATGGTGTGCTCGTGCAAACTTGGCTTTCCCTTTGTTCACAATAAGATATTCACACCCAGCAGCGTTCGACTGCTGAATCTAGGTTCAACGGTCGTAGCGATGGAGCGCGCACAATGCCGCAACGGGCAGGCGCGTCGTAACCGGTACGCCCCGCGCCTTGCGACGCAGCCCGATTTTGCCGGTGTTTGCCCTGGTCTGCAAAACGATCGTGTATGCTTTGGCGCCCATGGGGGCTTCAGGCCGTGCGGGACCGGGCCGCCCGGCGCTGCAAGGCCCGGCCTGCGGTCGCGGCACCGGGGTTGGCGCCCGTACAATTGCTGCCACTGGTTTTATACTGTCCGATGGTGATTGGGAGTACTGTTCACGTGTTTTTTCTCAAATTGTCTTTTCCGCGCATTGGCGCGCTGCTGGTAGCGACCGGCATGACGCTGTCTGCGGCCGTCGGCGCGCAGGCAGCAGACTTTGTCAGCATCAAGAATGATACGGTCAACGTGCGGGCGCAGGCGTCGACCAACTCGGAAATCCTGTGGAAGCTGACGCAGGGCTACCCGCTGCAGGTGGAGCAAAAGCAGGGTGACTGGGTTAAGGTGCGCGACTTCGAGGACACCCTGGGCTGGGTGTACGCTCCGCTGGTCACCAATTCGCCGCACCGGGTCGTCAAGGTCAAGGTCGCCAACATGCGCTCCGGGCCGGGCACCAACAACCAGGTGGTGGGCAAGCTGGAGCAGTACGAGGTCGTGCGCACGCTGTCGAGCCAGAACGACTGGGTGCAGATCCAGCGCAGCAACGGCCAGAAGGGCTGGATCGCTGCACGCCTGACCTGGGGCTGGTAAGGCCGCGGCAAGAGCCCGCGCGTGCAGCGGGGCTCGGGCCAAACAAAAAGGCCCGGCTGGGCCAGCCCGCGCGCTCCGCAGCGCGCGGCTATGCATCCTGGATTTCGCAGTTGGATGCGCCTGAGCGTGCAGCGAAGGGCGTGTCAGGCAAGGCGCGACAACGCCGCAGACTACTGTCTGCAAGGCGGAGCAACGCAGCATGGCGCGTCCAGGCACGGATGAGTGGGCGCCGTCCGTCTCTGGAGGGCATGGATGCTTGTGCTGAATCGGTTGCCTTCTTCCGGCCGCGCCCCGCTGTCACGCCATGTTCTCGCCACCGTTCTCCAGTCGCAGCAGCCATGTCGACCACCTGCGCCGGCAGGGCTACGCAGTCCTCTGCGCAGCAGATGTGCGTGCACTTGCGGCGGTTGATGCGCAGGAGTTGGCCGCGCTGCAAGCCGACTGGGAGCATCTGGAGCGCGACGCGTACCTGCGTGACGGCGGCGCGTATCGCTACCGCAGGCACGCCTCGTTCATCGTTGCTGCCGGGCAGGTGACGCCGGTAGCACACCGGGCACATTGGCAGCCGCTGCAGTACAACGCCCTGCACGGCGGCATGCAACGCTGGTTTGCCCCGGTGGCGCAGCAGACGCAGGCCGCGCCAGCCTGGCAGAAGCTGTTGTGCTGGGTGGCTGCCGTTGCCAGCGCCGCGCATCCTGCGCCGCGCTGGTACGGTGAAGCGCACCAGTTTCGCATCGATACCACCGGCGGCATCGGTCGTCCCACGCCCGAAGGCGCGCACCGTGATGGCGTCGACGTGGTTGCGGTGCTCCTGGTCAGCCGTGCGGGAATCAAGGGCGGCGAGACCCGGGTCTTCGAGCTCGACGGCCCCAGCGGCCAACGCTTCACGCTGGAAGAGCCCTGGTCGGTCCTGCTGCTGGACGACGCCATGGTCATCCATGAAACCACGCCCATACAACCGCTGGCGCCAAGCCGGCCCGGGCATCGCGACACGCTGGTCGTCACCCTGCGCGCTGGCGGCTTTCTTGCGCCCGGTGCGTAGTCGCCACCCGCCATCTGCGGCAAGCCGGCCCGGGGCCGGGTGCAGGTCCCGGCTCGCCGGGCATGAATTCAGCGGTAGCTGCTGAACACCGTGGCGGTGCCGTCCCGTTGCACCAGCAGGACGTCGTGGGGATCGCGCCTGCCTTCGTAGACCGGGCCATCCATGCCGGGTGACCCCACCGGCATGCCGGGCACCGCCAGCCCCAGCGCGGCCGGTTTCTCGCGCAACAGGCGCCGGATGTCTGCCGCCGGCACATGGCCTTCAACCACGTAGCCCTGCACCCGTGCCGTGTGGCAGGATGCGTAGCGGCGCGGCAGCCCCAGCCGGTGGCGCGCGCCGTTGTTGCCCTCGTTGCTTGCCTGCACGGAAAAGCCGTTTTGTTGCAGGTGGTCTATCCAGTCGTTGCAGCAGCCGCAACTGGGGTCCTTCCAGACCTGGATGGCTGTCGTGCTGGCCGCGGTTGCCCGCACCGCGTGCAAGCCAATCAGGGCCGCGGCGCCAGCGAGGACGTTGCGGCGTGACTGGCGGATCGGATGCTCAAGATTTGACATGTGGCTGTTCTCATGCAGCAAGGGGTGATGCACCTTAGTATAAGCAACCAGATATAAACACAAAGCAGCGCTCGACTGCTGAATCACGCTTCAATGCAGGCTTGCACCATGCGTATCCACGTTTGCCTTGTATCCCGGCGGGCTGCGGCCAACCTGCTGGCCGCACTGGATCCGGTGCTCCGGCCCGGGCAGGTCGTCCTGGTGGCCACGGACAAGATGCAGGGCCACGCAGCCGACCTGCAAGCCGTGTTGCAAGCGCAGGCGATTCGGGTCGAGCAGCTGCGATTGCACGATGCGGGCGATTTCCAGCACGCCAAGGCACGGTTGCTGGCGCTTGGGGGGCGCTGGCGTCCCATGATGTCGCCATCAACATCACCGGCGGTCCCCGGCTCGTGGCCTTTGCGGCGCTGGCGGTGGCCGGCGCCAGTGGCTGGCGCGCTCAACATGCTCGGTGACGAGATCCGCGTCAGCGGCGAGGCCCGCGCGTGATTTTGTCAAGGGCGGCTGGCTCGAGTTTCACGCCATGGACGCGGTCAGCGGCCAGGCGCCGCGTTTGATATTCGCGACAGGGCGCTTGGGCTGCAGCTGGTTGACGTGCACCAACGCACGGTTGCGGCTGTATTCGCCTTGCACGTTGTCCACGGTAGCGCGCTGCACCTGGTGATGGCAGCGCCCGTGCGTCGATGCAGCACGGGAGCGCAGGTGCGCCGCATCGGGCTGAATTCTCGTTGCCATTGGGGGCCCTCAAGACGTGAGGTTCCATCCCTTTCCTGCCCTGGTTGGCGCCGGGTTGCTCCAGCCACTCGAAGCAGCGTGCGCCGGCATGCCGGCGGCATTGCACTACACTGGCGCGGCGAGCCGGCTTCCACAATGCGGCTCGCCATCAGGGTTTCGAAACGGGACGGGCGCAAATGGCGGATCATCACGGCGGCGAGCTGATTGCCCGCATGCTCCAGGCCGAAGGCGTGGAAAAAGTCTTCGGCATCATCGACGGCACCTATTTCGGGTTCTACGCCGCGCTCGACCGCCTGGGCATCGAAATCGTCACCCCGCGCCACGAAACCAGCGCCGCGCACATGGCCGGCGCCTATGCCCGCCTGACGGGCCGTCTGGGCGTGTGCATGGCTTCCAACGGCCCCGGCGTGGCCAACCTGCTGCCGGGCCTGGTCGTCGAGCAGGCCGAGGGCAACCGCGTGCTGGCCATCACCAGCGCGCGCCGGCCCGAGATCATGTATCCCGATCGCGGCGGCGCCTACCAGTGCTTCAACCAGGTCGGCGTGATCGGCCAGATCGGCAAGTTCTCGCAGGCTGTCTCATCGTGGCCGCGCGTGCCCGAGGTGATGCGCAAGGCCTTTCGGGCCTGCTGGAGCGGTCGCCCCGGAATCGTCCATGTCGACGTGCCCGAAACCATCATGAACGGCCGCTTCAAGTCGCTGCCGCCTCTGTGGCAGCCCGAGCAGTACCGCAGCATCCAGCCGACCGAGGCGACGCCGGAACAGATTGAGCGCGTCGCCGAGCTGCTGTGCCGTGCCCAGGCACCCATCATTCACGCCGGCAGCGGCGTCATCCACGCGGCAGCTTTCGACGCCCTCGAGCGAGTGGCCGAGCAGCTGCACGCGCCGGTCACGACCAGCTGGGCGGCGCGCGGCGTGCTGAGTGAAAACTCGCTGCTGGCCGTGCCCATGCCCCACATCAAGCTCAACAACAAGGTGCGCAACGACGCCGACACCGTGCTGATTCTGGGCTCGAGGGTGGGTGAAACCGACTGGTGGGGCAAGCCACCGTACTGGAGAAAACCGGGCGAGCAGACCACCATCCAGGTTGACATAGACCCGGAAATGCTGGGTCTCAACAAACCCGCCGACGTGGCCATCGAGGCCGACATCGGCATGTTTCTCAACGCCCTGGCGCGCGCTCTGGCCGAGCGCAAGAGCGAGCACATGGAGGCGCGCCGCACGCGCGTGGCCGGCTACGGCAAGGCCATCGAAGACGACCGCGCGGAGTGGAACAAGGCGCTGGATGATGATGCCGTGCCGATGCACCCGGCCCACGTTGCCTCGATCTGCAGCGAAGTCTTCGACGACGACAGCCCGCTTGTGGCCGACGGCGGCAATACCGCCATCTGGGCGATGTTCTACTACCGCCCCCGCGTGCCCAACCGGGTGCTGTCGACCTTCAAGTTCGGCATGCTCGGCGCCGGCGTCGCCCAGGCCATCGGCGCGGCCGTGGCCCGGCCCGACAAGCCGGTGTGCTGCATCATTGGCGACGGCGCCTTCGGTTTTCATCCACAAGAAATCGAAACGGCGGTGCGCAACGGGCTGAAAATCGTCTACGTCGTGCTGTGCGACAAACAGTGGGGCATGGTCAAGATGAACCAGCAGTTCGCGCTCAAGCCGCTCAAGACCCTGCTGTTCAAATCGCTCAAGCCCGAGGAAACGATCAAGGCCGACCTGGGCGAAATTGCCTTTGACCGGGTTGCCGAGGCCATGGGCGCACGCGGCGAGCGGGTCGCCGATCCGGCCGATCTGCGCGCCGCCCTTGAGCGTGCCGTCGGCCACGACGGCTGCAGCGTTCTTCACGTCGACGTCGATCCGGTCAAGCACATGTGGGCACCGGGACTCATGCATTTCAAGAAGATGCACGAGGAACCGAAGGGGTAGCTTGAACTTGCACTTCGACCCCGGCAGCCTGATCCTGCTCAACGCCATTTTGGCGCTGATGATGTTCGGCATCTCGCTGCAGCTTCGGGTGAGCGATTTTGTTCGCGTGGTCCGCGCCCCGCTTGCGCCGGCGGCCGGGCTGGCCGCGCAGTTTCTGCTGCTGCCGGCGGCCACCTGCCTGGTCACCTGGGCGCTCAAGCTCGACCCTGACATCGCGCTTGGCATGATCCTGATCGCCGCCTGTCCCGGCGGCAACTTCTCCAATATCATGACCTTTATCGCCCGTGGCTCGGTGGCCGTGTCGGTGTCGATGACCGCTGTCTCCAGCCTGGCCGCGATCGTGCTCACCCCGCTCAACTTCGCCTTCTACGGCTGGCTCAATCCCTACACGCGCAGCTACCTGACCGAAATCAGCCTGGATTCGGGCAGCCTGCTGCTGCTGGTCCTGCTGGTCCTGGGCCTTCCGCTGCTGCTGGGCATGCTTGCAGGCAAGCGCTGGCCAAGGCTGGCCGCGCGCAGCGAAATGCCGCTGCGCCTGTTTTCACTGCTCGTGCTGCTGGCCTTTGCCGGCATTGCTTTTGCCATGAATTTCAGTGTGTTCGTGGAGAAAATCCATACTTTCGTCTGGCTCGTTATCGGCCACAACCTGCTCGCCTTCGCGCTCGGCTTCGGCATGGCGCTCGTGAGCCGGCTGTCGGCGGCCGATCGCAGGGCGGTGACCATGGAAGTGGGCATCCAGAACTCCGGCTTAGGGCTCGTCATCCTGTTCACCTTTTTCCCCGACGCCGGCGGCATGCTGCTGATCGCCGGCTTCTGGGGCGTGTGGCATCTGATTGCGGGGCTGACCCTGGCCCTGCTCTGGGCGCGCAGCGCGCCCGTCGACCAGCCGATACGCACCGGCGAGCTGGCATGAGCAAGCGCGTGCTGATCACCGGCGCGGCCGGCTATATCGGCCACCAGCTCGGCAACCGCCTGGCCCACGACTTCACGGTGCTGGGCATCGATATCCGCACGCGCGATGACTTGGATTTTCCGCTGCAAGCAATCGATATTCGTTCCAGGCATCTGGCCGAATTGATGCGCGAGCACGCCATCACCCACGTTGTCCATCTGGCGTCCGTGCTGCGGGCCTCCAAAGACCGCCGGCGCGATTTCGACATCGATGTGGGCGGCACCGGCAACCTGGTGCAGGCCTGCATCGAGGCCGGCGTAGAGCACCTGACCGTTACCAGCTCGGGCGCGGCCTACGGCTACCATGCCGACAATCCGGACTGGATCGACGAGGACCAGCCGCTGCGCGGCAACGAGCGCTTTGCCTATGCCGACCACAAGCGCCGCATCGAGGAGCTGCTGGCGCGTTACCGCAAGCTCCAGCCCCAGCTCAAACAGCTTGTCCTTCGCCCCGGCACCGTGCTCGGTGCACACACCCGCAACCAGATCACCGCCCTGTTTGCCGCGCGGCGTGTCCTGGTGCTCAAGGGCTACAGCTCGCCGTTTGTGTTTGTCTGGGACGAGGATGTGGTCAACATCCTGGAACAAGGCATCCGCCAGAACGCCGAAGGCATCTACAACCTGGCCGGCGACGGCGCGCTGACCCTGCGTGAAATCGCCCGCCGCCTGGGCAAACCCAGGCTTGTCCTGCCCGTCGGCCTGGTCCGAACGGGCCTGAGAGTCGCCCGATGGCTGGGCCGCCCGACCGGCCCGGAGCAGGTTGACTTCCTGCGCTACCGCCCGGTGCTCGCCAACCGGCGGCTGAAGGAGGAATTCGGCTATACGCCGCAAAAAACCTCGGCCGAGACCTTCGACTATTTCGCCCGTCATCTGCGCGCAAGCGAGCGCTGACAGAAGCGGAGCAGAATGAAGAAAAAGCAGGAAAAAACGACGCTCGCTTCCTGAAGGTTCCCGCTAACCGGGAAATTTCACCACCTTGGCCGAAAGTCGTTTTGCTCGCCCGCTGTTGCATCTTGAGGACAGCATCGGCGCCAATTGACCGGGGTGGCCCAGCGTGGCGCATCGCCAATGTCGGCACCGGCCAACCCGTCCACGGTCAGACGGCAATCAGGACAATCTGAGACAGTGCCTGCGCGCTGGCGAGGATCGGCACCTGGCCGTGCATGGACTTTTCAACCTGGAGCCGCGGCGGGTTCGGGCCGGTTTGGTTGCTTTGGCATCGGCACGCAATGGGTGCGAGATGGTGTCGGCTTCAGCCCCTGACGTGCCGCGTGGCACGTCAGAAAACCAGCACCTTGTCGGCGGCCGACGTGGCCTGCGCCAACTCGTCCATCGTGCTGCGCCGGGTGCCGGCCAGCAGCTCGTCATCGCCCAGGGCGCGTGCGTCCAGGCAGGTGCCGCACAGCAGGACCTGTCCCTTGCCACTGATGATGCGGCGCAGCATGCGCTCGACGTTGTAATAGCCGTCCGGCGTCTTCTGGCCCGCCTTGGCGCCGGAGACGGCATCGCCCATGAGAAAGACCGTGAGCTGCCGATCGTCGCGCTTGACCAGCCCGCCCGCCAGGCGCAGGGCGTTGTACATGCGCTCGGTGCCGTAGGGCGGGTCGTTGATGATGATCAGTGTGTTCATGGCGAGCCTTCCACAGCGGGCGCTACGGGGAGTTGAATGGTTTGGCATCAACATTCAACAGAATGAAGGAATGATAGATTGTAAAAATGGATTGTCAAGAAGATAGGCTCGGCTGCAGTGGACACAAAACTCCTGTTCTGCGTTCCGGATGTCTCTGGCTGCGCTGTCAGCAGCAGTTTGTCAGGCAGTCGCAAATTTGGCAGAAGGATGGTATTGATTGAACCGGTCCCTCGCAACCCAAGGGAGCCCACGGCGTTGCAGGAGCCAAGACGAACCATTCTCTCCAGCCTGGCCGAGGTCGCCCAGGCCATCGGTCACCTGAACCGGCTGGAGTTGTTGGAGTTCCTCGCCCAGGGCCACGGTTTGACGCCCATCGTGCTTTGACCTATCATTCAAACATTAACGCGAATGATGGTTTTGCGGCTCGCGCCCATGAAAAACGCAACTGGCGTGCAATCCTTGTGCTGGAAGTTCGCTGAGGGTGGCCGGTTCAGGCGGATCGACCAATCGCGCGATCTTTGCTGTTCGAGTCCCAGATACAGGCGCGCACGCTGGATGGCGGGGGCACGGCAGCACAATGGTGGCATTGTGCGCCATCCCGCGTTGCGCCAGCAGCAAGCTGCGGCTCGGGGAGACAGGAAATGTGCGAACTCCTGGCGATGAGCGCCAGTTTCGACACCGAACTGAAAAACTCGCTCGCGGCATTCCAGCCTCGCGGCGGGCAGACGCGTCCCCATGCGGATGGCTGGGGCATCGCAATCTACAGCGCGGGGAGTGGCGATCCCGCGCTTGTCAAGGAGCCCGAGCCGGCCGCCTCGAGCGCGTTGTTTGGACTGGTTCGCCGCCTGGACATGAAGGGCCGGACCATCATTGCGCACATCCGGAAAGCCAACCCCCCGGCCACCGGCCTGAGCTATCAGAATACGCATCCCTTCAAGCGTTCGGCTCTGGGGCGCACCTGGGTCTTCGCGCACAACGGCAAACTGCCCGGCATCGAACACGTCCCCTTGCGCCATCACCGGCCCATTGGCAGCACCGATTCCGAACATGCGTTTTATCTGATCCTGGACGCCTTGCAGGAAGAGAGCGACGACGACACCGGCAGGCTCGGCGATGAGCAGCACTTCGCGTCCGTCCTGGAGCGGATCACCACCAGAATCAACCACTACGGCGAATTCAACTATTTGATCAGCGACGGAACCTACGTCGCTGCCCACGCGCATACCTACCTGCATATTCTGTCGCGCAGTTGCGTTCCCTGCGGCAATTTGGAGCAGGTGACCCTTGTTGCGACGCATCCGCTGACGGATGAAGAGCGTTGGACCTGCCTGGTTCCCAACACCTTGACGTTGCTGCGCGCTGGCAGTGTCGTGCACCAGGTGCGCACGGCAGGGCCGGCTTCCGTCCAGGCTTGGGAAGCGCAGGAGCGCCTCAATGCGTCTGTGTGAACCCGATCCTGCCGCCTCCGCACTCGAGGCTCCTGACGCAAAATCCGTGCCCTCCAGGCGACTGACCAGCATGCCATCCGGTTCGGTTTCCAGCCCTCGTGCGGCCGCCACCGACTGCGGCTGCGCCGCCATGATGGGGAGGTTGAGCGTTGCGCGTTTGGCGTGGCGGATGACGGATGATCTTGCTGCGCTTTGATGACCGCGCCGCTGTGCGGCGGCAATGACTGCGGCTGCGCCGCCATGATTCATCATGAGCCGCCGCAGGCGGCTTTCATCAAAGGTCCGCAAGGGCCGAGGTCATCGGTCATTCGGCGGGGAATCGCGGCGAGGGCGCCGCTCCATGGGTGGGGTGTATTGCGATTTTTTGAAGGCCAGCCCTCTGGCCGATAGGGGGATTGATGGGGCACGGCGATTATTTTTGGGACGGATCGCGGGGGGCGGCGAGGAGCGTTGAGCGTGGCGCGGCATACGCTGGACGGCTTACTCGCTGGACGCTCGACGATTTATCCGCTTGACGCCAAACCTTCATGCGTCCAGATCATCAACACCAAGCGCGGCCATGGCTTGACAAGGCACAGACCGGCTCCGTGTTTCATGAGCGGTCGCATCGACAGGGCAAGTGTGCCTGCACAGGGTGAGAGAATGCAGGATTTCTGCAATGTCCACCTGCCGCGCAGAGCCGCAGCGCGCGTCCGGGGCCAATGCGGGAATGAGCGCATCCCGGTTGAGATGTCGTCGGCCGGCTCATGGGCCGTTCGACTCCACCTGTACCCGGTGCACACTGCTTCGCTTTTTTTCCACAACTGTGGCCATCGTCTGAAAAGGAGTTCCCGATCATGCAAGAACACCAACCCGGCCCATCCACCCTGTGCGTCCATGGCGGCGAAACCACGGATCCGCAAGGCGGCATCCACACTCCGCTCTACAACCACTCCACCTTTGCCTTCCCGTCCACCCGTGCGCTGCTGGATGTGGTCGAGGGCCGCGTCGAGGGCAACCTCTACACCCGCTACGGCCTGAACCCGACCATCAAGGCCGCCGAGCGCAAGCTGGCGCTGCTGGAAGGCGGCGAGGCCGCGCTGGTGTTCAGCTCGGGCATGGCGGCCGAGGCGGCGGCGTTCCTGGCCTGCTGCAAGAGCGGCGACCACATCGTCTGCATCGGTGACGTGTATGGCGGCACCTTCGAGCTGCTCGAGAGCCAACTGCCGGGCCTGGGCATCGAGACCACCTTTTTGCTCGGCAGCGAAATCGGCCGCCTGGCCGAGGTGATGACCGAGCGCACGCGCATCGTGTTCTTCGAGACCCCCACCAACCCGAACATGGAGGTCATCGACATCGCGGCGGTGGCCCAGGTCGCCAAGGCGCACGGCGCGCTGACCGTGGTGGACAATACCTTTGCCTCGCCGGTCAACCAGTCGCCGCTGGCGCTGGGCGCCGATCTGGTGATTCACAGCACGACCAAATACCTGGGTGGGCACAGCGACCTGACCGGTGGCGTCGTCATCGGTCCGCGTGCGCTCATTGACCCGATCTGGCCCTGGCGCAAGAACCTGGGTCAGATGATGGCGCCCGAGGTGGCCTTCCTGCTGCTGCGCAGCGTGCGCACGCTCACGGTGCGGGTGCGCCAGCAAAACGCCAACGCGCAGGCGGTGGCCGAATTTCTGAGTACCCACCCCAAGATCAAGCGCGTGAACTACCCCGGCCTGCCGGACTTCGCCGGCCACGACGTCGCACGCAGGCAAATGCACGGCTTCGGCGGCATGATCAGCTTCGTGTTCGACGGCGACGCGGATGCCACGGCGGCGGTGGTGGACCGCCTGAAACTGTTCAGCATCGCCGCCAGCCTGGGTGGTGTGGAAGGCCTGGTGACGCAGCCCATCACCACCACTCACCACGGCATGACGCCGGAAGAACGCCGGCGCCGTGGCATAGACGATGGCCTGGTGCGGATCTCCTGCGGCCTGGAGGACGCCGAGGACCTGATCGCCGATCTGCAGCAGGCGCTGGGCTGACGCCGCAGGCCCGAAGCCCGGCTTGAGGGTTCAGAACGGATCGGCGCGGGCCGCTTCGGGCAGCGGCACCGTGTCCATCTTCCCTGCAGGCACGGCCCGGCGCTGGATCAGCTCGCCACGGCCGTGCGTGCCATGTGGCGGAGCGACATGTTCAGGCCCACTACATGTTCAGGCCCACTTCTCCCGAGCCCATGCATGGACCTCATTTGCCGCCGGCCTTGATGGTAGCCTTCAGGGCATCCAGGTCCTGGCGCACGCCCTCCTGGAACAGCAGGCCGGATTTGGCCTGTCTGGGCACGCCCTCCATGTCCAGCACGTCGGCCACGATCTGGTAGCTGGCCGCGCCGTTGAAGTCCTCGCCATCGGCCACGATAACCTGGCTGCCGTAGAACACCGCGGGCGCCGGCAGGCCCGGCGCCAGGCTGGCGGGCAGCAGCTGGATGGGCACGCGGTAGGTGTTGGCGATTTCGGCGGCCACCTGCAGGTTGCCGTTGCAGCGCTGGCCAGGTGGGTCCTTGGCGATGAAGGTCAGCACCTTCTGGCCGCTGATGTCCTGGGCGCCGGGCACCGCCATGGACAGGTTGGCGGCGGCGGCCGAAAGCGCAAACGCGGTGCCCGCCAGGGCAATGGCCACTCGTTTCATCATGGACTTGTCTCCTTGGGTGTTGAAATCAGCGTTCGATCGGGAGGCCGCCAGCCAGCCATTCGGTTACGCCGTCGGCGATCTTGTGGGCCATGTAGCCGCGCCAGCGCAGCAGGCGCACCGCCTCGTCGGACATGAGGCAGAACGGGCCGCGGCAGTAGGCCACGATTCGCTTGTCCGTGGGCAACTCGGCCAGCCGTTTCTGCAGCTCGGCCAGCGGCATGGATCGGGCGTGAGGCAGGTGCCCGGCCGCGTACTCCGCCGCAGGGCGCACGTCGATGACGACGACATCTCCCTTTTGGGCCTTGGCCAGAAGCGATACACGGCTCTCGGGGCTCAGCATGTCCGCAGTTGCGGCCATCTGGTTGATCGCGACGCGCAATTCGACCAGATGCTCCTCGGCGACCTGGCGCACGTTCAGCCACAGGTGGGCCACGTCCGGCCCGCTGAGGCGGTAGTGGACGAACTTGCCCTCACGCCGCGTCTGTACCAGCCGGGCTTCGCGCAGGACGCGCAGGTGGGCGCTGGCCAATCGAATGTTCATCCCAGCCTGCGCCGCCAGCGTCTCGACGGTTTTTTCGCCCTGGGCCAGCAATTCAATCAACTCCAGGCGCTTCGGGCTGGCCAGGGCCTTGCCGATGCGGGCGACCTGCTCATAAAGATGGGTTTTGGTGGTCTCCGTCATTTGCAAACATTCTAATGTACGTTGGGGTGATGGCGGCGGGCGTACCCACTGGGGTTGAGGTCAATCACAAACCCGGCCGATGCGGCCCTCGCGACGGCGTGCAGGAGTCATTCATCCGGCGGGGCCATGGCCGGCCTGGAGTTGCGATGCGGCCCCGAAAGTTCATTCTGGGGGAGGGCGTCGGGCGCTTCTTGGAAGATTATTTCCATGGGATCAACGGCCTGCCGGCGGTTCTCCTGGTCATTCCCATCAGCAGCCTGTCGATGCTGCCGCGGCTGCCGGTGCCGGCCGGCAAATCCTGCAGGGCAGGCGCGGGGCAGTGCACGAGGAGTGGCGCAAGGATCACGCGGGCAGTGCTGCCGACGCCATGAAAACGCGGGTTGCCACGATATCAATCACGGGATCGGGCCATATGACCGATGTGCCCGCCATCGCGACGCGTCTTGATCGGGTGACGCGTGAATCATCTGGCCTGCCCGGAGGGACTCGAACCCCCGACCTATTGCTTAGAAGGCAATTGCTCTATCCAGTTGAGCTACGGGCAGCACGTGCAAAAATGGCCCGGCGTGCGGGCCACTTCGGCAATGGTCGGAGCGGCAGGATTTGAACCCGCGACCCTCTGCTCCCAAAGCAGATGCGCTACCAGGCTGCGCTACGCTCCGGCAAGAGGGCTATTCTACCGTGCCGCAGCGCGCCCTGGGCGCCCAAGGCGAGCAGCCTGGTGACGGTCACAGCGCGTGCCGTGCCAGCTCCAGCTTGGCAATGGCGTTGCGGTGCACTTCGTCGGGTCCGTCGGCAAAACGCAGGCTGCGCTCCCAGGCCCAGCGCTGTGCCAGCGGGAAGTCCTGGCTGATGCCGCCGCCGCCATGCGCCTGTATGGCCCAGTCCAGCACCTGGGTCGCCATGTTGGGCGCGACCACCTTGATCATGGCGATTTCGGCCCTGGCCACCTTGTTGCCGACGGTGTCCATCATGTAGGCGGCCTTGAGCGTGAGCAGGCGCGCCTGCTCGATCATGATGCGCGATTCGGCGATGCGCTCGCGCCAGACGCCCTGTTCGGAGATGCGCCGTCCAAACGCAACGCGGCTGTCCAGGCGCTGGCACATGAGCTCCAGCGCGCGCTCGGCAGCGCCTATGGAGCGCATGCAGTGGTGGATGCGGCCGGGCCCGAGGCGACCCTGCGCAATTTCAAAACCGCGGCCCTCGCCCAGCAGCAGGTTGCCGGCGGGCACGCGCACGTCCTTGAGCTCAACTTCCATGTGGCCGTGCGGCGCGTCGTCATAGCCGAAAACGGTCAGCGGCCGCACCACGGTGATGCCAGGGGCGTCCGCCGGGATGAGGATCATGGACTGCTGCGCGTGGCGCGCGGCGTCCGGGTCGGTCTTGCCCATGACGATGTAGACCTTGCAGCGCGGATCGCCGGCGCCGGAAGACCACCACTTGCGGCCGTTGACGACGTACGCGTCGCCGTCGCGCCGGATGGAGCATTCGATGTTGGTCGCATCCGAGGAGGCTACCGCCGGCTCGGTCATGAGGAAGGCCGAGCGGATCTCGCCAGCAAGCAGCGGCTCCAGCCACTCGTTCTTGTTGGCTTCGGAGCCGTAGCGCTCCAGCGTTTCCATGTTGCCGGTATCGGGCGCCGAGCAGTTGAACACCTCGGGGGCCCAGGCAACGCGGCCCATGATCTCGCACAGCGGTGCGTATTCCAGGTTGGACAGCCCCTCCGGAGCGCGCTCGGACTGGGGCAGGAAGAGGTTCCACAGCCCCTGCGCGCGTGCCTTGGGCTTGAGCTCTTCGATGATCTTGGTCGGCACCCACGGGTCACCATTGGCGCGGTTGGCGGCGACTTCTTCGAGGTAGCGTGCTTCGTTGGGACCGATATGCTCGTCCATGAAGGCCAGCAGCTTGTCTTGCAGCCGCTTGACCTTGTCGGTGTATTCAAATTCCATGTGAGACTCCTGGGTGATGGTGAGAAATCGAAGGGCCCTCAGGCGCGTTGCGCGAATTGCCAGCCCAGCTCGGCCAGCGGGCGCGCACGCGCGCCGCTGGCGCGGGCCTGCTCGCTTGCCGCGGTGCCTGCCTCGACGCGCTTGGCGATGCCCTGCAGAATGGCGGCGATGCGGAACATGTTGTAGGCCAGGTAAAAATTCCAGTGCGGCGCCAGCTCGTCGGGACTGGCAAAGCCGGTGCGCTGGCAGTAGCGCGCGATGTAGTCCGACTCGGCCGGAATGCCCAGCGCAGCCAGGTCCAGCCCGCCGATGCCGCGAAACAGCTCGGCGCCGATGTGCCAGGACATGCAGTGGTAGCTGAAGTCGGCAAGCGGATGGCCCAGCGTGGACAGCTCCCAGTCCAGCACGGCGATGATGCGCGGCTCACTGGGGTGGAAGATCAGGTTGTCCAGGCGGTAGTCGCCATGGACGATGCTGGTCAGCCCGCCGTGCGCGGCCTGCGGGATGTGCTCGGGCAACCAGTCCATGAGGTTGTCCATCTCGGCGATGGGCTGCGTGATGGACGCTTTGTACTGCTTGCTCCAGCGGCTGATCTGGCGCTCCAGGTACTGGCCGGGCCGGCCGTAGTCCGCAAGCCCCACCGCCCTGTAGTCGACCTTGTGCAGCGCCGCGATGACCCGGTTCATCTCGTCGTAGATGGCCGCGCGCTCGCTGCGCGTCATGCCCGGCAGCGACTGGTCCCACAGGACGCGGCCCTGGACGTATTCCATGACGTAGAACGCGCGGCCAAGGACCGATTCGTCCTCGCAGAGCGCGTGCATCCGGGCCACCGGGACGTCGGTCTGCGCCAGTGCGCGCATGACCCGGAACTCGCGCTCAATGGCGTGCGCGGACGGCAACAGCTTGGCCTTGGGGCCGGGCTTGGCGCGCAGCACGTATGTTGCCCCCGGCGTCGCCAGCTTGTACGTGGGGTTGGACTGCCCGCCCTTGAACATGGTTACCGAAACCGGACCGGCGTAACCGGCGACGTGCCGTTCCAGCCAGCCCTGCAGGGCATCGAGGTCAAGCGCGTGGCGCTCCGGCACCGTGCGGGTTTCTGTCAAGGATGCTGTCTTGTCGTTCATGTGTCTGTCTGCCAATCGTTCAGTCGCCGCTGCCCGCCGCGCTCAGCTGCTGCGGATCGCGCACGACCAGGCCCGCAGCGTCGATGCGGATCACTCCGTCCCGCTCCAGCGCTTTGAGCTCCTGGTTGACGCGCTGGCGCGACGCACCCAGGAGCTGAGCCAGCTCTTCCTGCGCCAGCCTGAGCGTGATCAGCGTCTCGTCGCTGTGCTCGGGATGCGGGGCGCCATAGCTGCGCATGAGCTGGTGCAGCTGCTTGGCCAGACGCGCGCGCAGCGGCAGCGCGACCAGGTCCTCGACCTGGCCAAACAGCAGGCGGATGCGCCGTGCCTGCAGCTGCAGCAGCGCTTCGTACAATTCCACGTGCTGCTTGAGCAGCCGCTCCAGGTTGCTGCGCGTGACGGACAGGACGGTGGTGGGGCCATGTGCGTAGGCGTCGTGCGTGCGCTGGTCGCCATCGAACATGGCGATGTCGCCAAACCAGATGCCCGGCTCGATGTACGTCAGCGTGATCTGCTTGCCGGCCAGCGAGGTCGAGCATACGCGCACGGCACCGCCGGCGCAGCCCAGCCACAGGCGGGCCGGATCGCCGCGAGCGGCGATCAGGTCGCCGTCGTCGAAGCGTTTGACCGAAGCGCATCTGAGAATATCATGCCGCAGGACGGGGGACAACGAACAAAACCAGCGACCCTGATTGATCGCATCGCGTTCTTCCATGGTAAGAACAAAACCATTCATCTACTGTCCCTTGGGTGACTGCAACAGGGCTTATTGTCGCCTGCAGGGTGCCCCGCATTCCGCAGGCGCAGGCACGTTGCGTGGCCCCGCGCGATCCACGCCGCAGCCCGGATGCCGGCTCAGCGCTGGAAGTGCGGTTGCTGGCGCTGCAGGAACGCGGCGATGCCGATGCCGGCGTTGGGGTGGTGCAGGTTGCGGACAAAGTGGTCCCGCTCCAGGTCCAGTTGCTCATGCAGGCTGTTCGATGCGGCGTCCGACAGCAGCTCCTTGATGCTGGCCAGGGCGTTGGGTGCACGCTGGCCCAGTTGCCGGCCCCAGTCCAGCGCCGTTGGCAATGCCGTCCCCGGTTCGGTCACACGGTTGACCAAGCCCAGCTCGTGCAGGCGCTGCGCACTGACGCGCGGCACGGCCATCATCAGCTCGCAGGCGAGCTGGCGCGGCAGGGCCCGCGCCAGGTGCCAGCTTGCACCACCATCCGGTGACAGCGCAACCGTGCTGTACGCCATGACGAAGAGCGCGTCCTGGGCCGCCACGATGAGATCGCAGGCCAGCGCCAGCGAAAACCCGGCGCCTGCGGCCGCGCCCTCCACGGCCGCGATCACCGGCTTGGGGCAGGTGGCGATGGCCTCGATCCAGTTGTGCAGCCCGGTGATCGATGCGGCCTGCACGGCATCGGGCTGCTGGCGGTTTTCCTGGAGCCGCTGCAGGTTGCCGCCAGCGCAGAAGTTGTCGCCCGCGCCGGTCAGCACGATGCAGCGCACGTCGGCGCTGGAGCCGGCGCTGGCCAGCGCTTCGACGCCGGCCGCGTACATCACCGGGTTCAGCGCGTTGCGCTGGCCCGGGTTGCTGATGGTCAGCGTCAGGATGCCTTCCTCGTGATCGGTGCGCAGCTCGGCCATGCGTTTCCTTCTGTTGACTGGCGGATGCAAATGCCCGCACTTTACTCAAAAGCACCGTGCCGGCCCGCACCGCCGGCAAAACGCCGGGCACCGTCGTGGCCATCGGCCTCGAGCGCGGACAGGCCGATGGCAAACTCGCGTGCCATGGCTGCCGCCTCCGGCAGGTCCCATTGCGCCAGCAGCGACGCACGATCGCTGCGCAGGCAGGTTTGCGGAAAGCCGGCCAGTTGCGTGGCCAGCTCCTGCGCCGCAGGCAGCGCCTGTCCGTCGGGCACGAGGCGGTTTGCCAGCCTGAACCGCTCGGCTTCATCAGCCGGCACGGGGCGGCCGGTCAGGATCATGTCCATGGCGCGCGACTGGCCGATGAGGCGCGGCAGCCGCACGCTGCCGCCATCGATCAGCGGCACGCCCCAGCGCCGACAGAAAACGCCAAAGACGGCGCTGTGCTCGGCCACCCGCAGATCGCACCACAGTGCCAGCTCCAGCCCGCCGGCCACCGCGTGGCCGCTGACGGCGGCAATGATGGGCTTGCTCAACTGCAGGCGCGAGATGCCCATGGGACCGTCTCCGTGCGGCGTGGTGCGGTTGCCGCGTGCGCTGCCAATGGCCTTGAGGTCCGCGCCGGCGCAAAAATGGCCGCCTTCACCCCAGAGCACGGCCACCCTGGCGTCGGACGCCTCGAAGTTGCGGAAGGCGTCGGCCAGCTCGGCGGCCATGCGGCCGTCGACCGCGTTGCGGCGGTCCGGGCGGGCCATGACGACCGTGGTGACAACGCCGTCGGTTTCAACCCGGATGTCCTCATAAGTCATGTCAATCGGCTTTCTCTGGTTTTGCCTCCGCTTCCTTGCGCAGCTGCTCGCGCACTGCGCGGCGCAAGACCTTGCCGACCGATGTTTTGGGGATGCTGTCGACAAAGCGTACCGTCTTGGGCACCTTGTAGCCGGCCAGATGGCTGCGTGTGAGTTCACGCAATTCGTCTCCGCTGACCGCCTGCCCGGCGCGTAAGACGACAAAGGCTGTGACGGCCTCCACCCATTTGGGGTCAGGTGCACCCACAACGGCGCATTCGGCTACGGCTGGGTGTCCGAGCAGCACATCTTCGACTTCGCGCGGGTAGACGTTATAGCCGCCGGTGATGATCATGTCGCTGCTTCTGTCCATCAGGTAGATGTAGCCGTTGTCGTCGGCGCGCGCCATGTCGCGCGTGCGCAACCAGCGGCCGTGCATCCACATTTCAGCGTTGAGCTCGTCGGCTTTGTAGTAGCCCTGCATGGTAAAGGGCGCACGCAGCTGTATTTCGCCGATTTCGCCGGTGGTCACCGGTTTGCCGTGCTTGTCGGTGATGCGCAGTTCAACGTCTGATGAGGGCCGGCCGCAGGACTCCCACAGTTCGGGGTTGCGGTGGTCCTCCTCGGTCAATACGGTAATGGCCAGCGGCGCCTCTGTCTGGCCATAATACTGCTTGAAAATATTGCCAAAATGCGCGATGCCCCGCTCCAAAATGGGCCGTGGCATGGGGCTGGCGCCATAAATGATGGTGCGCAGCGACGAGACGTCGGCATCGTCCAGGGCGCCCGTGGAAAACAGCATGCCGAGCATGGTGGGCACCACGTTGGTTTCGGTCACCCGGTAGCGGGCGATGGCCTGGGCAAAGTCATGGGGCACAAAGCTGGACAGCACCGCTGACGCGCCGCCGCGGCTCCAGTACGGCAACACGAAGGTGCCGCTGGCGTGTATGAGCGATGCAGCATGCAGCATGACCGAATCCGGCCCCGGGCTCATCAGGTTGGCCAGTATGTTGTCGCCGATCGCGCCAAAGCTGCCGTGCGTATGGATCACGGCCTTGAGCCTGCCGGTGGTACCCGAGGTGTAGATGAGCAGGAGCGGATCGCCGGCGTGGATGGCCACGTCAGGCTCCCCGGCGCCTGCAAACTTCTCGTCCAGCAGATTGGGCCCGTGCCCGTCGGCAGCCGCACAGCCAAGGCCAAGTGCATTGCCGTCGGGCATGCGTTGCAGCAATTCAGTCGCTCGCTCTCGGGTGTCGGCATCGTGCACGAGGATGTTGACGTCGGCCTCGGCCAGCATGCGGGCGTGCTCTTCGACTGATAGCCGTGGGTTCAGCGGCACGCGCACCAGGCCGCTTTTCATGGTTGCAAAATCGACCGAAATGGTCCATAGACCGTTGCCATACACCAAGCCGACGTGGTCGCCTTTTTTCAGCCCCGCTTCGGCGAACCCGGCAGCGATGCGGTTGGAGGCGTCGTTGGCTTCGGAAAACGTCAGCGTGTGGTTGCCAAAATAAACGGCCGTGCGATCGGCGAATTGCTCGACCCCTTGGCGCACGAATTCAAGTGGCATGGTCATGTGAGGCTCCTTTGTTTAATTGGCACACATTGCCCGAGCGCGGGCGCTCGATGCGCTCTGACCGGCTCAGGACAAGGCCTGAATCAAGGCGTCGAACCCGTCTGCTGTCAGGTCCGGTGCCGGGAACGGGCCAAAGATCTCGGCGGGCAGGTCCTTGCGATTCATCCAGACGCCCTGCATGCCCGCGTGCATGGCGCCAGCCACGTCAAACCAGCCGGCGCTGACGTGCGCGATGGCCCAGGTGGGCTGATCCATGCGTCTGGCCGCGTGCTGGTAGATCTCAACCGCCGGCTTGTAGCGGCGGATCTCATGGACGCTGACCACGCCGCTGACCACGTCTTCTATGTGCGCGTCGCGCAGCAGGGAGCGGAGCATGTCGGGATCGCCGTTGGAGACGACGTACACGGGGAACCCCAGCTCGCGCAGGCGGGCAATGCCGCTGCGCACATCCGGGAACGGCTGCAAATCATGATAGATCGCAAGCGCCTCCCGGATTTTTTCAGCGCCGGGCCGCACGCCCTCACGGGCCAGTGCGTAAGTCAGCGCCGCGTGGTTGAGTTCATAGAAGGTCTGGTAGTGGCCGATGAAATTGCAGGTGGTGGCGTACGCCAGCGACTGCTGGCGCCAGACGGCAGCGACGCGCTCGGCATCGGCAACCCAGCCCGCAAGTGCGGCGGCCGCACTGTCCACGTCCAGCAGCGTGCTGTATGAGTCCACGGTAAACGCAGCGATTCTCTCTGTTTGAAGCGACATGGGGCAAGACAAGTCAAAAAAGGCACAACAGCCGCAGCATAACGCGTCCGGCCCGGGCCGGTGTCCTGCCGCGGCAGGTCTCGCGTGTTTTCGTCTTCGGCACGGCGTCATCATGGTGGGGAAAAATCCGGCATGGACCCGGCAGTGCGTGTCGTGCGTCGCCGTCGGCTCTGGCCGCAGCACGAGTTTCATTTCCGGCCTGCCGTGCGCAGACGCAGCCAGTGCCGGGGACCCGCGCATGCGTTTGCTGATTCCGAGTCGTGGCGCAACCCGTCCTTAGAATGGCCGTGTTGCCAGCATGAAAGGAGACGCGCAGTGGCGGTATATCAACTTGACGACAAGATTCCACAGGTGCACGAGACGGCGTGGATCGCCGACTCGGCGGACGTCATGGGCGAGGTTCGCCTGGACCGCGACGCCAGCGTCTGGTTTGGCGCCGTGCTGCGCGGCGATACCGAGCTGCTGCACCTGGGCGCGGGCAGCAACATCCAGGACGCCAGCGTGGTGCACGCCGACGCCGGCTTCCCGGTCCGGATCGGCGAGCGCGTCACGGTGGGCCACAAGGTGATGCTGCACGGCTGCACCATAGGCGATGAATCGCTGATCGGCATCGGTGCCATCATCCTCAACGGGGCACGCATCGGCAGGCAGTGCCTGGTTGGCGCCGGCGCGCTGGTGACCGAAGGCAAGGAATTCCCCGACGGCAGCATGATCCTGGGCGCACCGGCGCGCGTGGTGCGCCAGCTCAGCGCCGAGCAGGCGGCCATGCTGCGGCAGGGCGCCGACCACTACGTGGAGAACGCGCGCCGCTTTCGTGCCGGCTTGAAAAGGCTGGATGCGGGCGCCACCTGAAGGTGTATGTCCGAGCTGCACAAGTTCATCTTCGACGGCCTGCCGGTGCGCGGTGCGCTGGTGCGCCTCACCGACACCTGGCAGGAGCTGCTGCAGCGCCGCAGTGCCAGCGGGCAGGGCAGCGGATACCCGCAGCCGGTGGTGCACATGCTTGGGCAAATGACCGCTGCGGCCACGCTGCTGCGCAGCAGCATCAAGTTTGACGGATCGCTGATCCTGCAGGTGGCAGGCGACGGCCCGGTCCCCGTTGCCGTTGCCGAGGTCGATGCGCAGCTTCGCCTGCGCGCGATGGCCACGCTGTCGGCTCCCATAGAAGAAGATACAACGCTGGTGCAGCTGGTCAACGCCGCAGGCCGGGGCCGCTGCGCCATCACGCTGGACCCGCGCGGGCTGGGGCCGGGCCGGAAGGCCTGGCAGGGCGTGGTCCCGCTGGCTGACGCGTCCGGGCAGCCGCTGACGAGCGTCGCGCAGATGATCACCGGCTACATGCGCCAGTCCGAGCAGCTGGAGACCGCACTGGTCCTGGCCGCGGACACCCGCGCTGCGTGCGGGCTCATGGTCCAGCGCATGCCGGGGCAGCAGGGCAGCGACGCGGACGCACATACCCGCCTGGGCACGCTGGCGCAGAGCCTGGGCGCACAGGAGCTGCTGGAGCTGGACGCCGCAACCATCCTGCGCCGGCTGTTCTGGGACGAGCCCCTGCAGCTGCTGGACATTGCGCGACCGGCGTTTCACTGCACCTGTGACCGCCAGCGCGTTGCTGCCATGCTGCAGGGCCTGGGGGAGGCCGAGGTCATGGCGATCCTGCGCGAACAGGAACGTGTCGAGGTCAACTGCGAATTCTGCGGCGCGCAGCAGCGCTTTGACGCGGTGGACGTGGCCGCGCTCTTCAGCGCCGGTCAGCCGCAGGTGGCCAGCCCGGCAGCGATCCAGTGAACCGTGCGCTTTGACGTCATCACGCTGTTTCCCGAGCTGCTTGCGCCGTTGCAGCAGGCGGGGGTAAACCGGCGCGCCTTCGCGAACAAGACCGTTGACCTGGGGCTGTGGCCGTTGCGTGATTACGGCGAGGGCAACTACCGCCGCGTCGACGACCGCCCGTTTGGCGGTGGCCCGGGCATGGTCCTGATGGCCGAGCCGCTGGCCGCCTGCCTGCGCGCCGTGCGCCGCGCGCGCGAGGATGCGGGCGCAGAACCGGCACCGGTGGTGCTGTTTTCCCCGGCGGGAAAGACGCTGGACCAGTCCGACGTGGCGGCGTGGGCCGCCAGCAGCGGCGCGATCCTGGTGTGCGGCCGCTATGAGGGCGTGGACCAGCGCTTTGTCGATCGCCACGTTGACGTGCAGATCAGCCTGGGCGACTTCGTGCTCTCGGGCGGCGAAATCGCCGCCATGGCGCTGCTCGACGCCGTTGCGCGCCTGCAGCCGGGCGTGTTGCACGATGAGCGCAGCCACCAGCAGGACAGCTTTGCGCCCGCGCTGGACGGGCTGCTGGACGGCCCGCACTACACGCGTCCGGAGCGCTGGCAGGAGCAGGACGTGCCGGTCGTGCTGCTGTCCGGGCACCACGAGCGCATTGCGCGCTGGCGGCGCGAGCAGAGCCTGCTGGCCACGGCCCGGAGCCGCCCGGACCTGCTGGCCGCCGCACGCGCTGCTGGCCGGCTCGCGCCGGAGGACCTGCACGTGCTGGAGCAGGGCGCAGAAAAGCTATAATTGCGGGCTTTGCGATCCTCTGCCAGACCTGCAATTTCAACGGGTGGCCGCCCGCGCTGGGCCGCCGGCAGCGTAGCTGAACACGATCGCGGCAGGAAAAACCATGAACTTGATTCAAACTCTTGAAAAAGAGGAAATAGAGCGGCTGGGCAAGGATATCCCGCCCTTTGGCGCCGGCGATACGGTGGCCGTCAGCGTCAACGTGGTCGAGGGCGTGCGCAAGCGCGTCCAGATCTACGAGGGCGTGGTCATTGCCAAGCGCAATCGCGGCCTGGGCAGCTCGTTCACGGTCCGCAAGATGTCCAGCGGCGAAGGCGTTGAGCGCACGTTCCAGACGTATTCGCCGCTGATTGCCGGCATCGAGGTCAAGCGCCATGGTGACGTGCGCCGCGCCAAGCTGTACTACCTGCGCAAGCTCAGCGGCAAGAAGGCCCGCATCAAGGAAAAGCTGCCCAGCCGGGTGGCCAAGAAAGCCTGAACGCCGGGTCGCGGCAGGAAGGCGCGGGTTCGCCGCGCCACGGCCGGTGCCTGACGATGCCGCGGCGCGGGCAAGCATCGGCAGCGGCCCGGGTCCGCAACGCGCATTTGCAGCGGCGCGGTTTTGACGGCAGGCAGGCCGCGTCAGGCATACTTGCAGCGATGTGGCGGTCTGGGTTGCCTTCATCGCGATGGTCATGCATGGACGCCGGGACATGCGGCGCGTCCATGGCCGGGGCTGCGCCATGAAACCGGCTTGCACACGGCAGTCGGATTCACGGCGCCTGCTGCGCCAGGTGCTCTACCGCTGGTTCAGCTGGTGGGAGGTGCTCTTCATTGGCGCGCAGCTCATGGTGCTGGCGTTCTCGCCGTCCAGCTACCGCAAGGAGCCGCGCGCCACCGTCCTGCAGCAGATCTATCTTGCCGCCGGCCCGAGCCTGCCGGGGTTCACCATCCTGATGGCCATCTTCAACGTGGTCGTCATCCGCATCATGGTCGTCACGGCGTTTGCGTACGGACTCTCGTCGTTTGCGCTGCAGGCCATCGTGCGCGTTCTCGTGCTGGAGCTGATTCCGCTGGTGGCGGCGCTGTACGTGGCGATCAACTACAGCGTGCCCGGCGCGTCTGAGATCTACGCCACCGAGTGGCACAGCCGCGCCGCAGGCGCGGTGCGCCATCCGCTCAGCTACGAGGTGCTGCCGCGGGTCATCGCCTCCGTTTTTGCCGTCTTGCTGCTTGCGGCGGTCAGCTGCATCGTGTCCCTGCTGCTTGCGTATGTCGCCATCTACGGCTTTACGCTGGCCGGTGCGCCGGCGTACAACCGCGCGGTGGGGCACATCTTTGACCCGGCCGTCACGCTCATCTTTGTCCTCAAGACCGGGCTGTTCGCGCTTTCGGTGGCGGTCCTGCCCGTGGCCAACGCGCTGCGTCACTTTGCGTCCACCGCGTCGCGGACGCGGGTCGAGCTGCGCGGGCTGATGCAGATGTTTTCCCTGCTGTTCCTGATCGAGATCGCCTCGCTCGTGGGCAATTACCAGTGACATCCATGGCGGAAGAAGACGAGACGCAAGACGACGAAGCGCCGGCGGTCACGGTGCTGAGCGGCAGGGCGCGGCGCGGCGTCGAGTTCCGCGCGATCCTGCTGCTGCTGTTCATGGCGGCGGTGCTGCTGGGCTCGGCGCTCTACCTGATGGGCGCGCGTGGCGCCTTTGAGGTGACGCAGCCGCTGTACCTGCTGACCGATGATTCCGAAGGCGTGGTCGTGGGCATGGACATGACTTTTTCCGGATTCCCGGTCGGGCGCGTCAGCAAGATCGACCTGGTTGGCAGCGGCGAGGTGCAAATCCGTGTCGACGTGCCGGTCAAGGACGCGCACTGGCTGCGTACGTCCAGCGTCTACACGCTGGAGCGCGGCCTGGTCGGCGCCGCGCGCCTGCGCGCGTTTACCGGCCTGCCCGACGATCCGCCGCTGCCCGACGGCGCGCGGCGCCCGCTGCTGCGTGGCGATGTCTCCGAGGAGATCCCCAGGATGGTGACCGACGCGCGGGATGTGCTGCAAAACATCGAGCAACTGACGTCGCGCCGGTCGGACCTGCGGCAGACGCTGCAGCGCATCAACGTGCTGTCCGGGCAGCTGGCTTCCGCGGACCCGGAGTCGGGCGGCCTTTTGGGCGCGCTGACCGGGAACCCGGAAGACGCCCGCCAGATTTCCGCCACCCTGGGCAAGCTCAATGAGCTGGTGACGCACCTGGACGCGGTGGTCTTGGCGGTGCACCAGCAGGTTCTGGGCCCCGGGGGCGTTGCATCTGAGGCCCAGGCGGCCACGCGGGAGCTGCAAGCGCTGCTGCGCGACGTCCGCGCAGCGGTAGCCCGGCTGGACCGCATCCTGGACGATGGCGAGGCGGTCAGCGGCAATCTGCGGACCGCAACCGATGGCCTGGACGACCTGCGCGGCGACGTGCAGGACAGCCTCGACAAGGTGGATGGGATGGTCACCGAACTGCGTGGCAAGTGGCCGTTTGCGCCGTCAAAAAAGGAAATCACGCTGCCATGACATCAATGCCTTCAGGGTGGATTCTTGCTGGTCTGGGCGTCGTGGCTGCCCTGCTCGCGGCCTGTGCGGCGGGCCCGGCGGCGCCGGACTGGCGCGTCAATGCGGTGGGCCACTTGCAGCGCTATGAGCAGGCCTGGCTGGCCGGTCGCAGCAGGGCGGCCCGGCGGGAGTTTGACAGCGCTCGCGCGGAAACCACGCGCACGGGCCGTGCCGACCTGGTGGCGCGGGTCGAGCTCACCCGCTGCGCGCTGCAGGTGGCCAGCCTGGACTTCGGTCCCTGCGACGGCTTTGCCCCGCTGGCCGCAGACGCCGGGCCGGGCGAGCGCGCGTACGCCCGCTATCTGCGCGGGCAGGTCAGTCCGCAGGACGTGGCGAACCTGCCCTCACAGCACCAGGCCATTGCAGCAGGTGGTGCGGACCTGGCGGCCATCGGCGACCCGCTCGCGCGGCTGGTGGCGGGCGGCGTGCTGCTGCAACAGACGCGCATCGCGCCGGCACAGGTGGCCGACATGGTTGAAACAGCTTCCGGGCAGGGCTGGCGGCGTCCGCTGCTGGCGTGGCTGGGCGTGCAGCTGAAGCTGGCCGAGCAGGCGGGAGACATCGCAACAGCGGCCCACCTGCGCCGACGCATGGACCTGGTGCAACCGGCGCGTCCGTGAGTCGGCGCGGCGCGCCGGGCTGCTGCAACCTCAGGGTTGGCGTGGGCTTACAGCTCTTCGATGCGGCGCGGTGGGAAGCTGTCCCAGCTCTGGCAGCCCGGGCATTGCCAGAAATGATCGCTGGCTTCAAAGCCGCAGGCAGCGCAGCGATAGCGCGACTGCGGCAGCGCGGCGCCTGCCACCGACCGGGACAGCAGGGCATGGGCTTCCCCGTCCCCCGCGTCGCTCAGGCGGCCCTGCGCCAGCCAGTGATCCGCGGCAATGATGGACGGCTCCTGCCTCATATGCCGGACGTAGCGCTGCCTGGCTGTTGCGGCCGGCCGGCCCGCCGCCAGGTCGGCCCGGGCCAGCGCGTCGGCAAGATCCACGGAAGGGGCCTTTGCGTAGATGTCTTCCAGCAGGCCGGCTGTTTGCGGCACGCGGGCGCAGTGCGTTGCCTGCTGCACCATCTCGGTCGCGACCAGCGGCGCAAACGCCGGCGCGCGTGCGACCACTGCAGCAAAGGCGTCGTGCGCGCCGGGCGCCTGGCCCGTGCGGGCCAGCAGCCGCGCCAGCTCGATGCCCGCCCGCACCGCGTCCGGCGCTTCCTGCACGGCCTGCTCGAGCAGCGCGCGCACCGGCTCGGCACAGGCGCCATCGCCTGCATCGTTGCCTTCCCTTTGCAACTGCGCCGCCTGCTCGCACAGGTGGTGCGCGACGCGTGCACTGAAGTCCGCCTGGCCACCCGCCTGCAGCTGGCGTGCCATGTCGGTGGCGCGGTCCCAGTCGTGCGCCCGCTCGTACAGGGCAAGCAGCGCCAGGCGGGCATCGCTCTCGTATGGGGTGCCCTGGAGTTTCAGCAGGGCGGCTTCGGCATGGTCCAGCAACCCGGCGGCCAGGAAATCCAGCGCCAGGGCATGCTGTGCACGCTCGCGGTCCGCGTTGCTCAGGTCCGCGCGCGAGACCAGGTGCTCGTGCACGCGCACGGCGCGCTCGTATTCGCCACGGCGGCGAAACAGGTTGCCCAGCGCAAAGTGCAGTTCGGAGGTGTCCGGGTCCTTCTGGATGGCCTCGATGAACGCGTCTATGGCCTCGTCCTGCTGCTCGTTCAGCAGATGACCCAGCCCCCGGAAGTACGCCTTGGGCGCATTGGTGTTTTCCAGGCGCAGCTGGCGCAGGTCCACGCGTGACGCCAGCCAGCCCAGCGCAAAGGCCAGCGGCAGCCCCAGCAGGATCCAGTTCAGGTCTAATTCCATGTGATTGTCCAAGCCTGCGCCGCCGGTCTTGCGCCGCGCTCAGGCGCAAGTGTCCCCGACGGCCGCTGGCTGCAACATGGGGCAGTGTACCTGCGCCGGCTGCGCAGGGGCGGCCGGCCCGATCGGCGCGCCCGGCAAGCAGAAAGTCGAAAGTGCCGGGACCCCGCGCCGGGTCACCGGGTCGTTTTCTTCTTGGCGATGGGCGCCACGGCGTCGCGCAGCGCCTTGCCCGGCTTGAAATGCGGGACGCGCTGCTCGGCAATGGCAACGCTTTCGCCGGTGCGCGGATTGCGCCCCATGCGCGGCGGGCGCACCGTGATGGAAAAGCTGCCAAACCCCCGCACCTCGACGCGCTGCTGCTGTGCCAGCGCCTCGGCCATGGCGTCGGTGATCTGCTCCACTGCCAGCTTGATGTCACGCTGCGTCAACTGGTCGAATTGCTCGGCCAGGAGGCTGATCAGCTCGGATCGCGTCATGTCATTTGCCTGTCCAAAGAGGTGGGATAGCAGCCGCACGGACCCGCTTGAGCCCGCATGAGGGCTTGACAGGTCGCGCGGCCGCGCGCCGCAGTCTCATTCGTCGTCGTCGCCGTCGCTGTCGTCCAGCTTGGCACGCAGCAGCGCACCCAGGTTGGTCTTGCCGCTGGCGTCGTCGTAGCTGTCTTGGCTGCCACGCCGGTCACTCCCGTCGCGGGCGCGGATGGACAGCTGGATGTTGCGGTTCTTGCGGTCAACGTGGACGATGGCCGCGGTCACTTCGTCACCCACCTTGAGGACGTCGCTGGCGTCGCTGACCCGGTCCTGGCTGATTTCCGCTGCGCGCAGGTAGCCCACCACGTCGTTGCCCAGGTCGATCTCGGCACCGCGCTCGTCCACCGACGTCACCGTTCCGCTGACGTCCTGGCCCCGGTCGTTGACCGAGACAAAGGTGATGAACGGGTCCTGGTCCAGCTGCTTGATGCCCAGGCTGATGCGTTCGCGGTCGACGTCGACTGCCAGCACGGCCGCCTCGACTTCCTGGCCCTTGCTGTAGTTGTGGATGGCGCTCTCGCCCGGCTCGTTCCACGACAGGTCGGACACGTGCACCAGCCCGTCGACGCCGGCGTTCAGGCCAATGAAGATGCCAAAGTCGGTGATGGACTTGATCGGACCCTTGACGCGGTCACCGCGCCGGTGGTTCTGGTCGAATTCCTTCCACGGATTGGGCTGGCACTGCTTCATGCCCAGGCTGATGCGGCGCTTGGTCTCGTCTATGTCCAGGATCATGACTTCCACTTCGTCGCCCACCGAAACCACCTTGCTTGGCGCGACGTTGCGGTTGGTCCAGTCCATTTCAGACACGTGCACCAGGCCTTCTATGCCGGGCTCCAGCTCGACGAAGGCGCCGTAGTCGGCCAGGTTGGTGACCTTGCCAAACATGCGCGTGCCCTGCGGGTAGCGGCGGCTGACGCCGACCCAGGGGTCGTCGCCCAGCTGCTTCAGGCCCAGCGAGACGCGTTCGCGCTCGGGGTCGAACTTGAGCACCTTGACCGTCAGTTCCTGGCCAGTCTGCACCACCTCGCTGGGGTGGCGCACGCGGCGCCAGGCCATGTCGGTGATGTGCAGCAGTCCGTCTATGCCGCCCAGGTCGACAAAGGCACCGTACTCGGTGATGTTCTTGACCACGCCGTCCAGGATCTGGCCTTCCTTGAGCGTGGCCAGCAGCTTCTCGCGTACCTCGCTCATGCTGTCCTCCAGCACGGCGCGACGCGAGATGACCACGTTGTTGCGGCGGCGGTCCAGCTTGATGACCTTGAATTCCTCGGTCCTGCCCTCGAACGTGCCCAGGTCCTTGACCGGGTGCGTGTCGACCAGCGAGCCGGGCAGGAACGCGCGGATGCCGTTGATCATGACGGTCATGCCGCCCTTGACGCGGCCGGAGATCGTGCCCTCGATGTAGTCGCCGGACTCCAGCGCCTTTTCCAGCTCCATCCACGATGCCAGGCGCTTGGCGATGTCGCGGCTGAGGATGGTGTCGCCATAACCGTTTTCTACCGTATCGATGGCCACCGGCACGTAGGCGCCGGCTTCCACTTCGATTTCTCCCTGGTCGTTCTTGAATTCATCGATGGGAATATAGGCTTCGGACTTGAGGCCTGCGTTGACGATGACGTAGCTGTGCTCTACGCGGACGACTTCGGCGGGGACCACTTCCCCGGGACGCATCTCTGTGCGTTGCAGTGATTCTTCAAACAGTTCGGCGAATGATTCGGACATGAAAGATATTTCCTGTGCGGGCAGAGGCTGCGAAATGGCGCGGCGGATGCGCCATGGCCGCGTTCTGCGCGCGGGGGCTGAGGGCGGTGTCTGACCGCGGGTTCAAAACTGCAAAATCACCGGCTCCGCTGCGTCGGCTGTGCCGACGCGACGTGCGGATCCGGTGGGCCTGATTGTCGGGCGCTGCAAAAATAGAGCGCCCGCAGTGCACCTTGCGCGCTTTCAGGCGGGCTCAAGGCACTGCTTTTGCTGCCACCAGTCAAGGACTCGGGCCTTTGATTCTGCAATGGATAGGTCCGAGTTGTCCAGCAGCAATGCGTCACCCGCAGGCTTGAGCGGCGAGGCGGCGCGCAATCGATCTCGCGCATCGCGTGCTTCCAAGTCTGCGCGCAACTGATCAATTTTAGCGTCTATTCCGCGCGCGCGCAATTGCCCCTGCCGGCGCCGTGCGCGTTCTGCCACGCTGGCGGTCAGGAAAACCTTGAGCCGGGCGCGCGGAAAGACCACGGTGCCCATGTCGCGGCCATCGGTCACGAGCCCGGGCAGCTGCGCCGCGCTGCGTTGCGTCTGCAGCAGTGCCGTCCGCACCAGCGGCCAGGCCGACAGCGTCGATGCGTCCATGCCCGCCTGCTCGCTGCGGATCGCCGCTCCCAGGTCTTCGCCGTCCAGCAGGACGCGCTCGCCGACAAACCGGGGCTGCAATGACTGGCATAACTGCGCAATGGCGGCGGCATGATCGACGCTGATCGGGATCTGGCGCCGCCTTGCCGCCACGCCGGCAAGGCGGTACAGCGCGCCCGAATCCAGGTAATGAAACCCCAGAACCTGCGCCAGTGCGCTGGCCAGCGTGCCCTTGCCCGATGCGCTGGGACCATCGATGCAGATGACCGGAACGTCCTGCGCCGGCTCGGCCAGCATGAACAGGGTCTCGAAGAAGTCCGGAAAGGTCTTGGCTACGCAGGCCGGATCTTCGATCCGCACCGGACGCCGCGCCGGGTTGAACGCGGCCAGCGCGCCGCACATGGCCATGCGGTGGTCGTCCCAGGTGCCCAGGCAGGCTGCGCGCCAGCTATCTGCCGCCGGCGGCGTGATGACGAGGAAGTCGCTGCCTTCTTCAACGGCGGCGCCCAGCTTGCGCAGCTCGATGGCCATGGCGGCCAGCCGGTCGGTTTCCTTGACGCGCCAGCTGGCGATGTTGCGCAGCGTGCTGCGGCCGTTGGCAAAGAGCGCCATCATGGCCAGCGTCATGGCCGCGTCGGGGATGTGGTTGCAATCCAGGTCCAGCGCTTGCAGCGGGAGCCGCGCCGGCTGCACGTGCAGGCTGCCGGCATGGCTGCGGATGTCGGCGCCCATCTGCCTTGCCGCATCGACAAAGCGGATGTCTCCCTGCACGGCGTTTTCGTCCAGGCCGTCTATGGTCAGCCCCGGGCTGGCTTTGCCGGGCCGGGAGAGCGTGGCCGCAGCGATGAAATAGCTGGCCGTTGACGCGTCCGGCTCCACCTGCAGTTCCCCGGGCGATGCGTAGCGGCTGCCGGCCGGGATCGTCAGGCGCCGGTACTGGTCGTTTTGAACGGAGATGCCAAACCGCGCCAGCAGCCCCAGCGTGATGTCCACGTAGGGGCGCGAGATGAGCTCGCCGCTGATCTCCACCACGATGTCGCCAGCCGCGGCGTCGCGCGCCGCCAGCGGCAGCGCGATGAGCAGCGCCGTCACGAACTGGCTGGATACCGACCCGCGCACGGCGACGCGGCGCTGGCTGCCCCGGCGCGGCGTGGCTATGCGCAGCGGCGGGAACCCGGGCTCGCCCAGCCAGCTGACCTGGCAGCCAAAATCAAGCAGGGCGTCGACCAGGTCGGCTATGGGCCGCTCGCGCATGCGCGGCACGCCGTCCAGCGTGTATTGGCCGCCCAGGATGGCCAGCACGGCCACCAGCGGGCGCATGGCGGTGCCGGCGTTGCCCAGGAACAGATCGGCCTGCATGGCGCGCCGGGCGCCCAGCCCGCCGCCGTGTATCCGCACGCGGTCGCCATCGACGTCAAGCCCGCAGCCCAGCTGCGCCAGCGCCGCCAGCATCACCTGCGTGTCGTCCGAATGAAGCAGGCCGTGGATGGTTGTGGGCTGCGGGCACAGCGCAGCCATCAGGAGCGCGCGGTTGGAGATGCTCTTGGAGCCGGGCAGGCGGACGCGCCCGCTGACTTGCTGCAGCGCCGGGACGTCCAGGTAGGGGATGGCGTACACGATGCTCCTGTGTTGCGTGATGCCGCGCGATCCGGGCTACGCGGTGCTTGTCGTGCCTGCAGCCGCGGGCTGCCATTGCGCGCGCGCCAGGCTGGCCGCTGCGATGGCTGCTTCAAGCGCCGGGGCGTCGCCGTCGGCGATCAGCGTCTCCAGCTGTTGCAGCGCCTGCCTGAAATGGCCGATCTGCGCCAGCATTTCCTGCCGGTTGGCGGTGAAGATGTCGCACCACATGCGCGGGTTGGCGCCTGCAATGCGGCTGAAGTCCTGGAACCCCGCTCCGGCCAGCGTCAGGTGCCCGGCGCCATCGGGCTGGCCGGCAAGCGCGTTCATGTAGGCAAAGGCCAGCAGGTGCGGCAGGTGCGAGACCGCGGCAAAGGCGGCGTCGTGCGCGGCGGGCGACATCACGCGCACGCGGCAACCCAGCGCCTCCCACAGCGCGGTGGCCCGCGCCAGTTGCGCGGTCAGCGTGCGCTCTATGGGCGTGAGCACCACCTGCGCGCCATCGTACAGCGTGGCGCTGGCGTGCTCTATCCCCGAGGCTTCGCTGCCGGCAATGGGGTGGCAGGGGACAAACTGGCCCACGTCGTCACGGAGCACGCGCCGCGCTGCAGCCACCACGTCGGCCTTGGTCGAGCCCACGTCCATGACAAGCGCCTGGTGCGCGAGCACGCGCCGTATGGCGTCCAGCGTGTCTTCCGTGGCCGCCACCGGGACCGCCAGCAGGATGAGGTCGGAGCGGGACGCCGCCAGCAGCGCCGACGAAGCCGGGACGTCTATGACGCCCATCTTGCGCGCACGCTCCATGGTTGACGGCGACTTGCTGTAGCCCACCACGCGACGCACCAGTCCCGCGCGCTTGAGCGCCAGCGCAAACGAGCCGCCCATCAGGCCGCAGCCTATCAGTCCCAGCTGCTCAAACGCCGGGGTCACGGGGGTAGGCTCCCAGGATCTTGAAAAACGCACATTGCTGCTGCAGCTCGTCCAGCGCAGCCTGCACGGGCGGCTGCTCGGGGTGGCCGGCGATGTCTATGTAGAAGTAATACTCCCACTGCCCGGACCTGGCGGGGCGGGATTCAAAGCGGGTCATGCTGACGCCGTGCTTCTTCAGCGGGTTGAGCATGTCGTGCACCGATCCCGGCCGGTTGGGCACGGAGACGACCAGGCTCGTGCAATCGTTGCCGGTGGCTGCCGGCGTGGCCAGCGTCTGCGGCAGGCAGATGACGGCGAAGCGGGTGCGGTTGTGTGCCTCGTCCTGGATGCCCTGCGCCACCATGTGCAACCCGAAGCGGGCCGCGGCATGCTCACCTGCCAGGCAGGCCCATTGCGCGTTGCTGGCGGCCAGCCGGGCGCCTTCGCCGTTGCTGGCCACCGCACGCCGCTCGGCCTGCGGCAGGTGGTGCGTCAGCCAGCGGTGGCACTGCATCAGCGCCTGCGGGTGCGCCAGCACGGCCTCTATGCCCTCCATGCCCGCGGTCTGGCGCAGCAGGTTGTGCCGCACCAGCAGGCTGACCTCGCCCACGATGTGCACCGGCGAGTGCAGGAACAGGTCGTACGAGCGCGAGACGCCGCCCTCGGTGGAGTTTTCCACCGCGACCACGCCAAACTGCGTCGTGCCGGCTGCCGTGGCGTGAAAGACCTCGTCAAAGCTCTGGCAGTAGATCAGCTCGGTGGCGCTGCCAAAGAACGTCAACGCCGCCTGCTCGGTAAACGTCCCCTCCGGTCCCAGCACGGCCACGCGCTGCGGCGCCTCCAGCGCCAGGCAGGCCGACATGATCTCGCGCCAGACCGCGGCCACGTGCGCGTCCTGCAGCGGGCCGGCGTTTTCCGCCTGGATGCGGGCAATGACCTGCCGCGCGCGATCGGGGCGGAAAAACGTCGATCCTTCCTCGCGCTTGAGCGCTCCAACCGCCTCCGCTACGCGCGCGCGCTCGTTGAGCAGCGCCAGCAGCTGGTTGTCCAGCGCGTCGATTTGTGCACGCAGCCGGCCCAGCGCGTCCGACTGGAGCGGGACCGCCTCAGGCATGGGCTGGGCAGCGGGTTGCCGGGTACACGTTGGCCTACTGCTTGCCGGAAACGCCGACGATGCCGATGGCGGCTGCTTCAAAGGCGTCCACCCTGGACTTCACCTGCGCTTCGGAGATGTCGACGATCTTCTGTGCCCAGGCTTCGGTGCTCTCCCTGCTCAGCGACTGGAATTTCTCGCTGGCCGGTGATTCCAGGTACGCAATCACCGCCTTCATGTCGTCTTCGGTCAGCCGCTGCATGTACAGCGGCACCAGCGCCGCCTCCGCAGCCGGCTTGAGCTGGCCCTGGATGGCCTGCTCGGTGGCGTTGCCCAGCTTTTCCAGCTCTGCATCCAGCTTTTGCGTGACGTCGCGCTGCTTGTCGGCCGGAACCGACTCCTGCACGCGCTGCGACCACTTGGCCACCAGCGGGCCGATGGCGGTTGCGGCCAGCTGCTCGGTCATGGCGTCGCCATCGAGCTGCACCTGCAGTTGCACGAGCCGGGTCGCCAGCGCCTGCTTGCTCTGCTGCGCCAGCGCGGGCGTGCATGCAAGCGCCAGCGTCAGCGCCAGCGGTAAAAGGGTCTTGCCAAGTTGTTTCAAGGTGCTTGCTCCTGTGCTTCGTCGTCCAGCGGGTCCGCGGCGTCCGTCTCGTCGTCGATGTCGGCGATGCGTTGCAGCCCGCTCAGGCGGGTGCCGTCGTCCAGGTTGATCAGCGTCACGCCTTGCGTGGAGCGGCCCATTTCCCGAATCTCCGAGACGCGCGTGCGGATGAGCACGCCCGCATCCGTGATCAGCATGATCTCATCGCTCTCGGCAACCAGTGCAACGGCAACCATCTTGCCGTTGCGCTTGCTCTGGGCAATGGCGATCATGCCCTTGGTGCCCCTATTGTGGCGCGTGTATTCATCAATGTGCGTGCGCTTGCCGTAGCCGTTTTCCGTTGCGGTCAGGACGCTGCTGCGCGCGCCGCCTGCAACTTCCTCGCCGGTGGGTGCAACGAGCAGGGCAATGACGTTCTGGTCGTCGTCCAGGCGCATGCCGCGCACGCCACGGGCCGCGCGGCCCATGGCACGCACGTCGTTCTCGTCAAAGCGCACGGCCTTGCCGGCATCGGAGAACAGCATGATGTCGTGGTCGCCGCCGGTGAGCGCGGCGCCGATGAGGTAGTCATCGGCGTCCAGGCGCACGGCAATGATGCCGTTCTTGCGCGGGTTGCTGAACTGGCTGAGCGCCGTTTTCTTCACCGTGCCCAGCGACGTGGCCATGAAGACAAAGCGGTCTTCGGGAAAATCGCGGTCGCTGCCGGTCAGCGGCAGGATGACGTTGATTCTTTCCTCTGGCGCGAGCGGGAACATGTTGACGATGGGCCTCCCCCGCGATCCACGCGATCCGGACGGAACCTGCCAGACCTTGAGCCAGTACACGCGCCCCAGGTTGGAAAAGCACAGGATCCAGTCGTGCGTGTTGGCGATGAACAGCTTTTCTATCCAGTCGTCGTCCTTGGTGGCCGTGGCCTGCTTGCCGCGGCCGCCGCGCCTTTGCGCCCGGTACTCCGAGAGCGGCTGCGCCTTGAAATAACCCGTGTGGCTGAGCGTGACGACCATGTCGCAGGGCGTGATCAGGTCCTCGGTGGCCAGGTCCTGCGCATCGTGCTCTATGGTCGAGCGGCGCGCGCCCTTGGCGGTCTCGCCAAATTCCTTTTTCAGCGCCACCAGCTCCTCGCCAATGATGACCGAGACGCGCTCGGGCTTGGCCAGGATGTCCAGCAGGTCCTCGATCTGCGCCATCACGTCCTTGTATTCGGTGACGATCTTGTCCTGCTCCAGCCCGGTCAGCCGCTGCAGCCGCATCTGCAGGATTTCCTGCGTCTGCACCGCAGAGAGCCGGTACCGCCCGCCCTCCTGCAGGCCAAAGCTGCGCGCCAGGCCGTCGGGCCGGTAGTCGTCGGCCGTGATGCTGCTGCCGTCCTCGCGGGCGCGCGTCAGCAGCTCGCGCACCAGCGCGCTGTCCCAGGTGCGTGCCATGAGTTCGGTCTTGGCCTCTGCCGGCGTCGGGGACTCGCGGATGATGCGGATGAATTCGTCTATGTTGGCCAGCGCCACCGCCAGGCCTTCCAGCACGTGGCCGCGGTCGCGTGCCTTGCGCAGGTCAAAGATGGTGCGCCGGGTCACCACCTCGCGGCGGTGCTCCAGGAACACGACTATCAGTTCCCTGAGGTTGCACAGCTTGGGCTGGCCGTCTATGAGCGCAACCATGTTGACGCCAAAGGTGTCCTGCAGCTGCGTCTGCTTGTACAGGTTGTTGAGCACCACCTCGGGCACTTCGCCGCGCTTGAGCTCGATCACCAGGCGCATGCCCGACTTGTCGGACTCGTCCTGTATGTGGCTGATGCCCTCCAGCTTCTTCTCGTGCACCAGCTCGGCCATGCGCTCCTGCAGCGTCTTCTTGTTGACCTGGTATGGCAGTTCATCGACGACGATGGCCTGGCGCTGGCCCCGGTCCAGGTCCTCAAAGTGGCACTTGGCGCGCATGATCACGCGGCCGCGGCCTGTGCGGTAGCCGTCCAGGACGCCCTGCATGCCGTAGATGATGCCGCCAGTGGGGAAGTCCGGCGCCGGCATGATTTCCATCAGCTCGTCTATGGTTGCCTCGGCGTGTTCCAGCGCATACAGGCAGGCGTCGACCACCTCGCTCAGGTTGTGCGGCGGGATGTTGGTGGCCATGCCCACCGCAATGCCGCCGGAGCCGTTGATCAGCAGGTTGGGCAGCCGCGTCGGCAGGACCGTGGGCTCCATCTCCTTGCCGTCGTAGTTGGGCACCATGTCGACGGTCTGCTTGTCGATGTCGGCCAGCATCTCGCCGGCAATCTTCTCCAGCCTGCACTCGGTATAGCGGTAGGCCGCGGCGCTGTCGCCGTCTATGGAGCCAAAGTTGCCCTGGCCGTCTATGAGCGGGTGGCGCAGCGAGAAATCCTGCGCCATGCGCACCAGCGCTTCATACGTGGCCGAGTCCCCGTGCGGGTGAAACCGCCCCAGCACGTCGCCCACCACGCGCGCGCACTTCACGTACGGCCGGTTCCAGACGTTGTTGGCTTCGTGCATGGAATAAAGCACGCGCCGGTGCACGGGCTTGAGCCCGTCCCGCGCATCGGGCAGCGCGCGGCCAACGATCACGCTCATGGCGTAATCGAGATAACTCTGGCGCATCTCCTGTTCCAGGCTGATGGTCAGTGTTTCTTTTGCAAATGAAGGCATGTTGTTGATAATGAGGCAGGCAGGCGGCCGGGACAGCAGATCAGGCCGAACCAGTCATTCTAGTGTAGTGTGCCGTTGGCCCGGTCGCGCACGCCGGGTGCGCCCGGGCGCCGCGGCAACAAGCCATCCTTCTTCCTTTTGCAGGCAGGTCAGTGGACAGGGATGAACGCACGAAACGGGCCAGCGTCCGCGCAACCGGCTGGTAGCACGAACACGAACCCGTCTCTTATAAGCACGAACCCGTCTCTTATACGGACAGTCTTGTGCGCCCGCACGTGGCGCCGCCCGGCACTTTGCTGCTTGCCGTGGCCAGGGTGTGGCGTTTTGGCAACAGAATGGTGCCTTTTCGCCGGTATACGGCGGTTTGCGGCCCGCTGGCGCTCGGAATTGCGCAACGCGTGTGGCACAATCAAATTCAGCGTTTTCGGTGGTGGTCACTCGAAACGTCCGATTTTTTCGCAGCTCCACTGCGGCTTTTTTCCCGATGAGGAGAATCATGAAGAAACTGAACAAACTGGCGATCATGCTTGCGGTCGCGTCCCTGACCGGCGCTGCGTTCGTTGCCCCGGCAAGTGCCTCCGACAACTGGAATAATGCTTCCGGGGAGCTCAACTGGATGAACGGCACGGGTGAGCTGTGCTGGCGCAACGCCTACTGGACGCCGGCCACCGCGGCTCCGGATTGCGATGGCGCGCTCCAGGTCGCAGCCGCGCCGGCTCCCGAGCCCGCACCGGCCCCCGCACCGGTGGCACAAAAGGTCACCTACGCAGCCGATGCGTTCTTTGACTTTGACAAGTCCAACCTCAAGCCCGAGGGTCGTGCCAGCCTGGACGAGCTGGTGAGCAAGATCCAGGATATTAACCTGGAAGTTGTCGTTGCCGTGGGTCACACCGACTCCGTGGGCACCGAGCAATACAACCAGGGCCTGTCCGAGCGTCGTGCCGAGTCGGTCAAGCAGTACCTGGTGTCCAAGGGCATCGAAGCAAGCCGCATCTACACCGAAGGCAAGGGTGAGCTGCAGCCCATCGCCACCAACCAGACCGCCGCTGGCCGTGCCCAGAACCGCCGCGTTGAAATCGAAGTGGTTGGTACGCCGCGGTAATCCGCACAAGATACCTCATCTTGACGGCCCTGGAAGCATGCGCTTCCAGGGCCTTTTTGTTTTGTGCGGCAACAAAAAAGCCCCGCGTCGTTCAACCTAGATTCCGCAGTTGGATGCGCCTGAGCGTGCAGCGAAGGGCGTGTCAGGCAAGGGTGAGTGCTGCGGCTCCAAAGGTGCCTGCGCACCTTTGGACAGCACGAACAGAAGCAGCCTCTGGCTGCGGGGCGCCCTGCAAGGGCGACAACGCCGCAGACTTGCTGTCTGCAAGGCGGAGCAACGCAGCATGGCGCGTCCAGCGCTGTGCGATCAGGCGCATAGCGTCTTCATCTGATGGGTGAACCTTGAAAAACGCAAAAACTCGAGCAAGAACAAATAGATGCCAAAGAAAATAAGCGGTCAACTGCGGATTCTAGGTTCAAATAGACGGATGAAAGCGGTTTCCATAATTAGCAACGATGCTCAGCCAAGAATCCATTTTCGTGGGAATGCTGTCCCGTGCGCGGCGTGCAGCCGGGACATGCGCCCGGCAGCGCACCTTCTTTTCTTGGGTGCCCAAGAAAAGAAGGCAAAAGAAGGGCACCCCACTGGCCGTGTCCCCAATGCTGCGCATTGGGGCAACCTGCGATGCTCGCCACTGGTGCTGCGCTGCGGAACTCGCTACGCGTTTGCTGCGCAAACACTCCGCTCAAACAACCGCAGCGAGTCAGAGCACGAATCCGGTGCATGCTGCGCTGCACCGGCCAGCACCAGCGGCTGCGCTTCTCGGCACGGCCACAGGGGGACAAAACCCATGGCCGGCCATCGCTGAGTTCGGCCCGACACTGGGAGGCGGGGAGCGCGGCAATCGCACCGGCCAAAAACGAAGCTGAGCTTTCTTTCTAACCATGAGCGGTTTTGCTTTCAGGCATTTGCACCAGAAACGTGACGGCAGGTGCTGGACACCAGCACTGAGGCTGATTGACGGTGACACATCGTTGCAGCAGCGGTGTTTGCGGCAATGGCGATGCATCTACGCGCCAAGCGTCGCGGGCCGCGCAGAAGTTGGTTTGAGTCCGGGATGCCCGACAAGGTGCGGCCTTTGCGGCTGTGCCGGACGCAGCCAATTGCAGCGCGGCGCCCACCCCGTGCAGGAAGCGCAGCTACCGCGTGCAGCGCCGACCCGCAGCGGCGTTGCGCTCAGCTGCCGTCTTCCAGCGCTGCCATCTGCTCCGCCTCGTGTGCGGCTTGCAGCCCTTCCAGGACCTCCTGCAAGTCGCCGTCCATGATCTGCGGCAGCTTGTGCAGCGTCAGGCTGATGCGGTGGTCGGTGACCCGGCCCTGCGGGAAGTTGTAGGTGCGGATGCGGTCGCTGCGGTCGCCGCTGCCGACCAGGCTCTGCCGGGTTGCCGCCTCTCTTGCGGCGCGCTCGCTGCGCTCCTTCTCCTGCAGCCGTGCCTGCAGTACGCGCAGCGCCTGCGCCTTGTTGCTGTGCTGGCTGCGGCTGTCCTGGCACTCGGCAATGATGCCCGTGGGCAGGTGCACGATGCGCACGGCCGAGTCGGTCTTGTTCACGTGCTGGCCGCCCGCGCCGCTGGCGCGGAACGTGTCTATGCGCAGGTCCGCCGGATCCAGCGTGATCGCCTCGCGCTCGTCCGGCTCGGGCATCACCGCCACCGTCGCGGCGCTGGTGTGGATGCGTCCCTGGGTTTCCGTCACCGGAACCCGCTGCACCCGGTGCCCGCCCGATTCGAACCGCAGCGTGCCATACACCCGGTCGCCCGTGATGTGCAGCACCAGCTCCTTGTAGCCGCCCAGCTCGGCAGCCGACTCGCTCACCACCTCCACGCGCCAGCCCCGCTGCTGTGCGTAATGCGTGTACATGCGCGCCAGGTCGCCGGCAAACAGCGCCGATTCATCGCCACCCGTGCCGGCGCGGATTTCCAGGAAAACGCCGCGCTCGTCGTCCGGGTCCCGCGGCAGCAGCATGCGCTGCAGCTGCGCCTCCAGCCGCTCCATCTCGGCCTCGGCCTCGGCAATCTCCTCCTGCGCCAGATCGGCCATCTCGGCGTCGTCCAGCATCTGCCGCGCCGCCGCCGCGTCGCGTTCCAGCTGCCGGTAGCGCCGCCAGCGCTCGGCAACGGTGGACACCTCGCTGTGCTCGCGCGACAGCGCCAGCAGCTGCCCGGTGTCGGCAGCGATGTCCGGCTGCGCGAGCAGGAAGTTCAGTTCATCGAGGCGGGCGGTGTAGTGGTCCAGTTGTGAGCGCAGGGTGTCTTGCATAAATGATCGAAACTTTGGTGTTCGATCATTTTCGCAGGTTGAACGATGGGGTGAGTGGGAAAATAGGCGGTCGGCTCCGACATTCTCTAACGCTCAACAGTCCGTCAGGTGCACGGTGTTCGACACCCCTGTCTCGTCCCCAATTTCTAGCGCCAGCAGTCAGCGGCGCTCATGTCGTCCGATCCGCCATCTTTGGTGCGCTGCCCCACACTACTTAGACGCAAGGTCCCACAACGATCATTGGCTTGGGCGCCAGTTGGTACGGCCTCCAGCGTAAAGCCGCGGGGAGTTAGAGTCTCATCTTGGAAGCCAATCGTGTAGTAAGTGGATCCACTTGAACCGCCTCGCGGTACGGTTGTCAATGCGGACGGAATGCTGACGTCAGTTCCACTATTGTCGTTGACTTTATCGTAACGGTCATTTTGAGAATAGAAGCGTTCCATGTATTGTGCGACTTCCATCAGTTGGGCACGGGCGTCTGCGCGACGAGACTTGCGGACTGACTCTTGGTAGCTGGGGAGTGCGATGGCTGCCAGAATCGCGACAATTGCGACAACGATCATCACTTCAATCAGCGTGAAGCCGCTTGCGCCGGTGTGTTTTGTGTGTTGCATGGCACGATGTCAAGAGTTGGGTGGCGAGACGATTTCTCGCCAATAGCGCCGAATGTTGTCGGTACCGAAGTGGATCTTGATCCCTCCTTCCAGAATGACAGCCCTTCGGTCTCCATTTGATGGTCTCAGCATCACTGCTTTGCGAGCACCGCCCTTTGTCGGGTCGGCGCTGGTCAAATCGACAATATGGCTTTCCATGATGGTGTCGGAGTTACCGTCAAAAGGCGCCTGCTTGGTGCCTGACATAAATGGATCCAGAACATAGGCACGACGCAAGGTTGCGGCTGACTGGCATTCGTCTTCGATATTCGTAAGAGTAATCGTTTGCATAAGGATGCGGTCAAAAATCGGCTGTGGATCATCAATGACCCGTTCGCCGGCAGCGATTGTCAAAGGCAGCCTCCATCCGCGCTTTGTCTTATAGTCAACGGGAGTTTCTATGAGTTGCCGGTAAACCCCCTCGCCATCGGCGAGGGGCGTAGTGTTTATGGTTTGGGTAACCAAGGTATCCGAGTCATTAATGATATCGCTCGCAGTGCCAGGGCCGGTGCCAATGGGAACCTGATCCCACAGACCGTACATGCTGCGTTCTTCAGTATTTGCTTGATCACCAACCGAAAATAGCCGACCGGTGCCAAACAGAACCATGACGCCACCAGTTGGAAATGCACGAAACGATGGCTTGGCCGTGATGGGCTCCAGCTCGCTATCAGAGTTATTTGCCACAAACAGAGGGTTGCCGCCAAATGCAACATCCCAGTCTGATTCAGATTCGGAAGACAGATCAAACTTCCATAAATTGCCACGTAAATCACCCGCATATGCGGCTACAATACGCTGCTGGCTATCGCGGACCACACCGACGCCGCCCAGTCCGTTCTCTATTTCAACCGAGCCGACCCCAGTATCTATTTTCTTGATCAGTGCGCCGGTGAGCGCGTTGACGATAAACAGTTGGGCCTTGCCGCTCGGACTCTCGTAGCCGTTGCCAAAAATCGTAACCCAGGTGCCGTCCGGCAGCACACCGGTCTCGGGTTTGGTTATCACATAACCCATTTCTGCAAAGCCGCTGGTCTCGTTACTGATTTCCCACAAAATGTCGGAAGCGCTCGGGGCGGACTCAGCGGCACCCAGCGCGTTGGGTTCATCGCCGTCCGGATCCCAATCAGGTACGGGCATGCGAATCGTATACAGGTACTTGCCGCCTGCGCCACCGAAACCCTGGATCAGGTTGTGCCAGCGATTATTGGTGAGATCGTAGACATCAGACTCCTGTACGGGGCCGTCCACGAAATAGCGGTGCGTATAGTCCGTGTTCCAAAGCTGCTGCACGGACCCCAGGACAGAATGCGGAATGTACGCAAAGCTTTCCACCCCGGTGTTGTCGTTGAACAGGTGCAGCATGCCGTCGTTTGCACCGACTGCCAACTGCGGCTCGCGCAGCTTTTTTGCCCGGAAAAAACGCTCGTAGCTTTCCGCGCCCCAGCCTTGGTCCAAGTCACCGGTTTTGGAAGGGAGATACGTGTAGAAGGAGTCCACCATCTGATGGATCAGAGTGGGCGTGGAGTGAACAATGTCGCCCAGCGGGTTTTTCACGATCGAGCCGTCTTCCAGCTGCTTTTCACGTGCCCGGTGCTCGGTGCCTTCCCCCGTGCTGTCGCCGCGCAGGTAAGCGACCAGCGGTTCGCCGCCACTTGTGGATCCCCACAGCAATTCTTTCATCTCGTCGCTGAGCGAGCTCCACTGGAATTCTACGCCTTTGTCAGCGGTTGCCATGGGGTTGTAAGTGAAGATCTTTCTGGCGCCCGGGGCAGGCAGATTTTCGCTTGCGGTCCAGCTGCCCGACTGATCGTCAGCCAGTTTGCCCTCCTCGTCAATCATTTCGGCCTTCACGTCACCGATCCAGGCAGGCGAAGAGAATGATGCGGAATACATCTTGGCGTCGTCACCTTCGCCCAAGACGCTGGTTGATACGCCAATGCCGGCTTCGCTGCCTTCCATGGCCTTGATCTCGTCCAAGATGGAGGTGATGGCTGCTGAGTATTCGGCCGAGTTGCGCGCGCTGAGCGCACGCCCGCGACTGTTGATTGCGGCGTGCCAGAGATCGTCGATCGTTCTGGCATCGCCGCCCGATGAGCCAGGATTGGGCCAGCTCTTGCTTCCCTTCTTGAGCGCCTCGAAGTCACCCGGGTTGTCGAGGGTTCCGTCCACGCCAAATGCAATGGTGAAGTTCACCATGTGCTGCCAGAAAGCCGGGTTGCCCGGAATAGCGGTGATATTGTTTTCCAAGTCGGGCCGAAGGTCACGGTTCCAGTAGTACATGGCTACGTCGGCCAGCGTGTTCGAGGCACCATCCTTGTATGGTGCAACCGGCACATATTTGTATTCCTGCCCGCTGGGCCCCGTAATCTTGTCTCCACTGCTGTTGTCCACATTTTGCCTCGCAGCCGAGGTGCTGGCCGCGTCTCCATTCCACATGCCATCGGTCATGAGCATGTGGATGGATCTGCGGCAGCTGGAATGGGGCGTTGAGTCATTTGTACCCGGATTGGCGCCCCAAGGGCCGCGGTTGTCAGTGCGCGAAAAGTATCGCCCCACGTCGTCCATTGCGCGACGCAGCGGTGTGCCACCGGATGGCTGAGTCTGATCGAACAGCCAATCGTAGAACTCTTCGCGCTTGGCTTCGGAAAAACCGCGCACGCCGCGCTCCAGCGTCCTGGCGTTGACGCCGTCTATGTTCTTGTTTGTCGTCTGGTTGATACGACCATAGCCGACTCGATAGGTCTCGGGTACGTCGGCAAAAGCCTCGGCAGTTCCTGCAATGGCGGTCAGTGCACGGGTGCGGTAATAAGTGTACCAGTTAGCAAAGTTTTGAATCTCTTCTTGATAAGTACAGCTGGATCCTAGACAGTCTTCGCGGTTTGGCCCCTTTGGATAGTTTTTATCATTTGTTATTTTTACTAATATGAAATCGTCTTTGTCGCTGCCTGTCGTACCTGGTTTGAGAATGTAGTAACGTGCAATATGTGCGGCCTGCGTTCCATCTGTACGGTTAGCGTGCCTGCGGTACCATGTTGCTTCTATTGTCTGGTTCCCCTCCAGATTTTGCGTTTGCGTACTTCCCGGCAGAATCGGCGCTGCGCTGGGTGGTGCATCGGGGAAGCGCGACCCGTCAGCTTTGAGCCACGGAAGATAATGGACTTGTGGATCGTAATAAGTTGGGTTGATCGCGTTGCTGCGCAACTGCTTTGGGAGCAACGGATCGATGGGATATGGTGATACATACCCATCTCGCGGATCGTAGACGATGGTGCCATTGCTACTGTAAACGGGCCCATCGGCTCCGTCGTCATACATCACGATACCGGCGAAATTGCCGCTGGCTTTAGTGACCCGCTCCATGCCAGGGATGCTGGCAATTCCTCTGGATGTTCCCGGATGCAGACAAAGATCGTCGGGAACGCATTCCCACCACATGGAGCCTGAGTCGTCGAGCGTGAAAACAAGGTTTGGGGGAACCCCGCCGCCACCGGCTTCCAGAGGTTGTTGCAGCATTTGGGCTGAAGACATGGCGGAAGCCAGCAACAGTCCGGCTGCCAGGCAAGTGGTTCCGATGGCTGTCTTGAGCTTTTTATGAGTGGACAGGAGTTTCATGAACAACTCTCAATTACAGGATCAGGAACGACTGCAACCATGATTCACCACCTGACTTCGCCCGGTTGGTGCTGTCGTCGCGTTCGTAGTCGGCCGTGAAGCCCACTGCAGTGATTTGATAGACATACAGGGTTGCGATGGCCTCGCGCGGCTCGCCAGGCGCTGGTGGCAGCTTGAAGCGCTCGACCATGCAGCGCGGCGCCACCGGCAACGCACGCATGCCGCTTGCAGCGAGCTTGTCCGCCGGTATTTCCACGAAGGCTGTGGTCGTGGCCGTGGGACCGTCACCGGCTTCTTCATCACCGTTGTCGCCACCGTCGCCATCTCCTTCACCCTCCGGTTCGGCTCCGGTCGAGCTGAACCAGTTGGCGCGGGTTTGCCAATGGCCGGGCAGGGAGCCGGCCGCAAGCGTGACTGGCAGTTCAACGACCTGGCTCGCAGGCATGGCCCCCCGGCGCACTTCATCCTCGCAATAGCGCAGCGCGGTTTCAGCGGCCTGGGTTGCAACCGTATTGGCTCGTATGTTTTTGGAGACCTGTTCTCCAATAATGCTACCTCGCATGGCATACAGACCGGCCAGCGAGATGACGACGACAAACACCAGAGCCAGAACCAGGACGATGCCGCGCTGCTGCCGTTGCAAGTGGGGTGGATTGCGGATTTCCATGTCGTGAGGCCGAGTCATGGTTGAAGGAAATCGCTGGCGTTGCGAAGTGCGTACACGGAAGTGAATGCGCGGCGGGCCAGCCCGTCGGCGGAAGTTGCCGTGTTGCCGTCGCAGTCGATGTAGCTGTTGCTGCCCGATTGATCGCGGTTCTGGCTGCGCATGACCAAGCAGATGCGCACGTTGACGACGCGAGACCAGTCGCGGTCCACGGTACCGCCCAAGGCATCGATTTCGGCAGCCGTGACGTACCGCACCACGTCGCGCCTGACCTGGCTGGCACTGGTGATACCGTAGCGCATCTGGATGTCTTCGACGAACTGAACCAGAGGCTGTGCAGCAAAAGTGGCGCTGCCATTGCCGCCGCAGCTCAACTCAGGCGTACCACTGGAGCCGCCTGAGCTGGCGGCAAAACGCGATTCGACCAGATGGTAGGGGCCAAGCACCGAGGTGAGGGTGTCAGTGACCTCCCGATTGAGACAGTCGCTGGGATTGTCATTGATCGCGACGGTATTGACCACGTCGCCTTCAAAGCGAATCGCAACGGCAGCGGGCTTGTCCGTATCGCCCGCACAAGTGAGGTTTTCAAAGGCAACAGCGGGATTGGCGAAGCCGTGGTCGCATCCGCGTACAGCCGCACCGGTAAAGGCACGGTCTGGAGCGGTCAGCTTGACACCGTCGATAATGGGTCCGCCCGGAAGCGTCAGCGCACGCGGCCTGCTGAAGCCGGCCATGCGCAAGTCGTCTCCGATGAGCTTGAAGGCAATCGCCGCATCCTCGCTCATGCGGTTGACCGAGACGGATTGACGCGTGGTACTCGACGTGCCGAGATAAACGGTGCCGAGCGCCAGCATGATGACCAAGCCGATGGCGAGTGCGATCAGCAGCTCAAGCAGGGTACGTCCACGCTGGTGCATGGCGGTTGGAGCAGTCATGGATTTCATAAGCTGACCCTGTAGTACATGCACACCGGCGGGTCACCGTCGTAGGATTCGCCTATGGCGTCGTCCGGGCAGGCATTGCCACCGGTCCCTGCCACCGAGAGCGTAGAGTCTTCGTCGAGCGTGAGGTCTGGCTCCTGCCAGATGATCCAGATGTCCATCGACAGGCCGTCGCGATCCACATAGGCACCACCGGCCGGCAGTCGTCGGCGGAGGTTGTTGATCCACTCCGCCTTGTCTATGCTGGCAATCTGTGCCGGGGTGCAGTCGTTGTTGTCGCAGCCGGGAACTGGGACAGCACTGGTGGCACCGGTGTATGGGGCGCTTTTCATCTCGTAATCACCGTTGCGGACGGCTGCAATGTTGCCGCGCATGCTTTCGGCGTATTCATTCACCAACTGCAGGGCGGTACTCTGGAACTGAGCCAGCTTCGCAGTCTTGAGCGAAGCGGCTGTCAGGCCGGCAATCCCGAGCATGCCGAATGACATGATCAGGATCGCGATCAGCACTTCGAGCAGCGAAGCGCCACACTGCGCCTGCCTGGGTGACGGGGGATAGCGGATCATCATGTCAAAGTCAGCTACAGGTATCGGTTGAGTTGTCGATCAGACGTACACGTCCGGTAATCGAGACGCAAACACGGCGCATCTGAGCGGTATTCTTGGATACCGAATCGAAGGTGAACGAGGAAACGCCGCTGCTTGCGATTCCCGAGTTGCGGAACTGGATGCGTTTGTACTGGCTCTGTTGAATTCCACCGCTATCCTTGAACGGGCCTTGCACACGCAGCAGCACATCGCCTTCGCCTGGATCAAAATTGCTGGTGGAGTCATGGGTCATGAAGACGATCCACCCGCTTTTCCAGTCTCCCGTGGTGGCGCAGGACAGGTCTTGCTCGTCTGCCGTATCGGCGTTTTCACTACGACACAGGACGACCGAGGCATTGCGCTTGATGGCTTCTGACCGGGCCAGAGTCACGCTTCCAATGAAGGTGTTGACCTGAGATGCAATTGCATTGCGCTCCATCAGGAACCGCAACGACGGCATGCCGATTAGTATCAAGATGGCTGTGATCGCGATCACTACCATCATTTCTATCAGTGTGAACCCGCGGGCGTCGTCGCGACGGGAGGCTTGCGGTTCTGTGGCTGCAGGGCACATGGCCGCATCATGCCCGTCAAACGTGTCGACGTGTAAAAGAATCGACGAACGGTGTCTGAAATGTGACGAGCGGAATTCTTTGACCGGCACCGCGGTGCTGCACGGCCCGGCTGGAGAATCCGCCTGCCGCGAACAAACTGGCGGCTGGCGAACTACCGGCGGATCTCGTCGCGCAAGAACATCCGCGCCACGTTTTGCATGGTGTCTTGGCGCGCGCCTGGGGCTGCGGTGTTGAGCTCCACCCGGGCCCCGTGCAGCATTTTCTGAGACATGCCGCGCGCCAGCGCCTGCAGGACGGCGTCCACGTCTTCGCCGCGGGCCAGGCGGCGGCGGGCGCGGGCCAGTTCTATGGCCTGCCACTGGTCGGCCTGGGCGTTGAGTTCCTGAATCAGGGGGACGACGCCGTGGCTGGAGTCACGCTGCTCCAGCCAGTGCATGAAGCTTTGCACGCCGGCGTCGACGATGGCTTCGGCCTGGGAGACGGCCGCTTCGCGGCTGGCGTGGCCCTTCTTGACGATTCCGGCCAGGTCGTCCACCGTGTAGAGGTAGACGTCGTTCAGCTGCGCAACCTCGGGCTCGATGTCGCGGGGGACGGCCAGGTCCACCATGAAGATGGGACGGTGGCGGCGCTTCTTGACGGCGCTCCGGATCGCGCCCAGGCCAATGATGGGCAGCGCGCTGGCGGTGCTGCTGATGATGGCGTCGAACTCGTGCAGGTGCGCGGGCAGATCGGCCAGGCGCATGGCCTCGGCGCCCAGGCCGCTGGCAAGGTGCTCGCTGCGCGCCAGCGTGCGGTTGGCAATCGTCATGGATTTGGGATTGCGTGCCGCAAAGTGGGTGGCTGCCAGCGCGATCATTTCTCCCGCGCCGATGAAGAGCACGCGCAGCTGGCCCAGGTCCTCGAACAGCTGGCTGGCCAGTTCAACCGCGGCAGCCGCCATGCTGATCGAGTGCGCGCCTATTTCGGTGGAACTGCGCACCTGCTTGGCCACCGAGAAGCTGCGCTGGAACAGCTGGTTGAGCGTGGTCCCCAGCGCACCGGCGTCTTGCGCGACCTGTATGGCGCGCTTGAGCTGGCCCAGGATCTGGGCCTCGCCCAGGACCATGCTGTCCAGGCCGCTGGCAACACGAAACGCGTGGCGCGCAGCCTGGTCGTCCTGCATGACGTAGCTGTGCTGGCGCAGCGCATCGGCCGGCACGTTGCCAGCCTGCGCCAGCCAGCCCAGCGTGTGGTCGACCTGCACGGTGTCCGAGGCACAGTAGACTTCGGTACGGTTGCAGGTGGACAGGATGGCCGCCTCGGGATGCTGCGGGTGGCCTTCCCGCAGGCCGGCGAGTGCCGGGGTGATCTGGTCCAGGGCAAATGCAAAGCGACCGCGCAGGTCAACTGGTGCGGTATTGTGGTTGAGGCCCAATGCCCAGACGGTCATGACGCGTCATTATAGATAGTAGATAGAATTTGTTGCTGGCTTTGGAAGCACCCTGTGTTTGTGCGGGCGCGCATTGATCAAAAATGACTTGGGGCGATCTGTTTTGGCATCTGGCCGGCTTTCTGGCGCCGGCGCTGGTGCTGGCGCCGGCCATGGTCCTGGCGTGCCGGCTGCTGGGCTGGCGGCCGGCGCTGAAGCTGGGCTGGATGGCGCAGGTGGGCGTCAACTTTGCGGCCTGCGTCCTGGTGCTGGCCTTTGGCCTGGCGTTGACGGGCGAAGACGGCCGCATCGCGACATACACCGTGCTGGTCATGGTCAGCGCCGGATGCCAGTGGTTGCTGACGCGGCCGGGCAAACGCAAGAAGTCGTGATGCAGGCCGCCGGCAGCCCTGGGCGATGCGGGCCGGTCGCGCTGATGCGGTGCCAGCATGCGGGGCGCCAGGGGACTGGATCAAACGGGATTTTTCCCGATGTCTTTCCGTGCGGCTGCCGCCGGGAACCGTTTTTCACGCGCTGCGCTTGCCGCGGGGCGCGCCATTTCTGAGGACGCATTGATGACCATCCGCAAGCTGCTTGTTGCCAACCGGGGGGAAATCGCCATTCGCATCATGCGGACCGCCGTCGAGATGGGTATCACCACGGTCGCGATCTATGCGCACGAGGACCGGTTTGCGCTGCACCGGTTCAAGGCCGACGAGAGCTACATGGTGGGCGGGGGCGCGGCGCCGGTGGCAGCGTACCTGGACGTGGCGGACATCATCGGTGTTGCGCTGCAGTGCGGCGCCGATGCCATCCATCCCGGGTATGGCTTCCTGTCGGAAAACGCCGATTTTGCAGACGCCTGTGCCGCGGCCGGACTTGTGTTTGTCGGCCCGGGCGGCGACACGCTGCGCCAGCTGGGCGACAAGGTGGCGGCGCGCGCAGCCGCGCAGGCCGCTGCGGTTCCGGTGCTGCCCGCGTCAGGTACGCTGCCGGAAGACGTGTCGGCGGTGCGCGACATCGCGGCAGGGCTGGGCTATCCGGTCATGCTCAAGGCCAGCTGGGGCGGCGGGGGCCGGGGCATGCGCGAGATTGAATCGGAAGACCAGCTGGCCGAGGCGCTGCGCACGGCACGCAGCGAAGCCAGGAGCGCGTTTGGCAGCGACGCCGGTTACCTGGAAAAGCTGGTGCGCGCGGCGCGCCACGTGGAAGTGCAGGTGCTGGGCGACCAGCACGGCAACATCATTCATCTGTATGAGCGCGACTGTACGGTGCAGCGCCGCCACCAGAAGGTGGCGGAACGGGCGCCGGCGCCTTACCTGGACGCCGAACAGCGCGCGGCCTTGTGCGATGCCGCGCTGCGGCTGTGCCGGCACGTGGGTTACGTGGGCGCGGGCACGGTGGAATTCCTGCTCGATACCGAGACCGGGCAGTTTTACTTCATTGAGGTCAACCCGCGGCTGCAGGTGGAGCATACGGTGACCGAAGAAGTTACCGGCGTGGACATCGTCGCTGCGCAGTTGCGCATTGCCGAAGGCGCGCGCCTGGGCGCTGTGCCCGAGCTGCCGGTGCAGGAGCGGGTCCGCCTGAACGGCCATGCGCTGCAGTGCCGCGTCACCACCGAGGACCCGGAGAACGGATTTGCCCCCGATTACGGCCGGCTCACCGTGTACCGCAGTCCTGGCGGCATGGGCGTACGCCTGGACGGCGGTACAGCGTATACGGGCGCCGAGGTCACACCGTACTACGATTCGCTGCTGGTCAAGGTGACGGTGTCGGCCCCCAGCGTGGAGGTGCTGGTGCGGCGCATGAACCGCGTCCTGCGCGAGTTCCGCATCCGGGGCCTGGCGACCAACCTGCTGTTCCTGATCAAGCTGGTGGGCCACCCGGATTTTGCGCGTGGCCAGTACACCACGCGCTTCATTGATTCAACGCCCGAGCTGTTTGACTTTGCCGAACGGCGAGACCGCGCGACCAAGCTGCTGCGCTTCATGGGCGATGTCAGCGTCAACGGGCATCCGCTGATGACCGGACGCACCGCGCCGGAGTTTCCGCTTCCTGCGCCGCGCATGCCGGACATCGGCCTGCAGCAACCGCCGCCCGCCGGGTTGCGCGACGCGCTGCGCGCGCGCGGGCCGGCGGCCTTTGCCCGGTGGATGCGCGAGCAGCCGCGCGCATTGCTTACCGACACGTCCATGCGCGACGCGCACCAGTCGCTGCTGGCCACGCGCATGCGCAGCATCGACATGCTCAGGATCGCCCCGTATTACGCGCGCCTGGCGCCGCAGCTGCTGTCGCTGGAATGCTGGGGCGGCGCCACGTTTGACGTGGCGCTGCGCTTTTTGCGCGAGGATCCATGGCTGCGCCTGTCACGCTTGCGCGAAGCCATTCCCAACATCCCGCTGCAAATGCTGCTGCGCGCGTCCAACGCCGTGGGCTACACCAACTACCCGGACAACGTGGTGCGCTACTTCATCGAGCAGGCGGCGGCAACCGGAATTGATATCTTCCGCGTGTTTGATGCGCTCAACAACGTGGAGAACATGCGCGTGGCCATGGACGGCGTGCTGCAGACCGGCGCGCTGTGCGAGGCAGCCATCTGCTATTCGGGCGACCTCAGCGACCCGGGCGAGGACAAGTACACGCTGGCGTACTACGTTGACCTGGCGCGGCAGCTGGAAGCGGCCGGCGCGCATGTCCTGGGAATCAAGGACATGGCCGGGGTCTGCAAGCCGGCGGCGATCCGCCAGCTGGTGGCCGCGCTGCGCGCAGAAACGGGGCTGCCGCTGCATTTTCATACGCACGACACCAGCGGCATTGCCGCGTCCAGCGTGCTGGCGGCGGTGGACGCGGGGGTCGATGCGGTGGATGGCGCGCTGGACGCACTGAGCGGCCTGAGCTCGCAGCCCAACCTGGGCGCCATTGCCGCCGCGCTGGCGCATGGCGAGCGCGACACGGGCGTTGACCCGGGTGCGCTGCGCCAGCTCTCGGACTACTGGGAGGGCGTGCGCCGCCACTACGCGCCATTCGAGACCAGCCTGCGCGCCGGTACCGCAGATGTTTACCGCCATGCCATGCCCGGCGGCCAGTACAGCAACCTGCGCGAGCAGGCGCGCGCCATGGGCCTTGAGCAGCAGTGGCCCGAGATTGCGCAGGCCTATGCCGACGTGAACCGCCTGTTTGGCAACATCATCAAGGTCACGCCGACTTCCAAGGTCGTAGGGGACCTGGCGCTGTACATGGTGGCGCAGGGGCTGACGCCGGAACAGGTGGCCGATCCGGACTTTGCCATTGACTTTCCCGCATCGGTGGTTGCTTTCTTCCGCGGCGAGCTGGGCACGCCCATGGGCGGTTTCCCGCCGGCGCTGCAGCGCAAGGTGCTGGGCGACCAGGAGCCGATACGGGGGCGCCCCGCGGCAGCGCTGCCCAGCGTGGACCTGCAGGCCGTCCGGCAAGAGGTGCAGGACGAACTGGGCGTACCGATCAGCGACACCGACCTGGCCTCGCACCTCATGTACCCCAAGGTGTTTGCCGAATTTGCCGAGCACCGCAGCCGCTATGGCGACGTCAGCCACCTGCCGACGCCGGCCTTTTTCTACGGACTGCAGGAGCAGCAGGAAATCGAGGTGGACATCGATACCGGCAAGCGGCTCATCATCAGCCTGCAGGGCAGTGCGCGTACCGACGCGCAGACCAGCCTTTTTTACGATGTCAACGGCCAGCCGCGCGTGGTGCGCGTTGCCAACGCCGACAGCGCGGTTGCTGCCGCGCGCGCCAAGGCCGACAGCAGCCGGCCGGGGCAGGTCGGCGCGCCCATCCCCGGCATGGTGGTCCAGGTTGCCGTGCGCGAGGGCGAGCGCGTCAGGAAGAACGAGCCGCTGCTCACGATTGAGGCCATGAAAATGGAAACCACCGTGGCCGCGCCGTGCAGTGGGCAGGTGGCGCGCATCCTGGTGCATACCGGCGACACGGTGGCCTCTGGCGACCTGGTGCTCGAGATCGAGCCCTGACCGGCGCCGCGGGCCGGGTCCGCCTCAGGCTGCCTGATCCGGGTTGCCGTCGTCGTCTGCGGGCGCGGGCGCACTGGCGGCGTCCACGCCGTTTTGCTGCGTGTGGCCGAACAGCGACCAGCAGGCAATGAACAGGGCGGCGATGGTCGGGCCGATGACAAAGCCGTTGATGCCGAACAGCACCATGCCGCCCAGCGTGGACAGCAGCACGATCCAGTCGGGCAGCTTGGTGTCCTTGCCGACCAGCATGGGGCGCAGCACGTTGTCCGACAGGCCTATGGCCACGACGCCCCAGACGATGAGCACCACGCCCTGCCAGATCGCGCCCGTGGCGAGCAGGTACAGTGCCACCGGGGCCCACACCAGCGCCGCACCTATGGCCGGCATGAGCGAGAGCAGCGCCATCACCACGCCCCAGAACAGGGCGCCCGTCACGCCCAGAACCCAGAACGCGAGGCCGCCAAGCGTTCCCTGGACGATGGCGATGACGATGTTGCCCTTGACCGTGGCGCGCACCACGGTGGAGAACTTCTCGAGCAGGTAGTCGGTGTGTTCCGGCTCCAGCGGCAGCGCCTGGCGGAAGATGCCGGCCAGCCGCGTGCCGTCGCGCAGCAGGAAGAACAGCAGGTAGAGCATGACGCCAAAATTGACGACGAACTGGAACGTGTTCTGCCCCACCTCCAGCGTGTGCCTGGCGACGATCTGCCCGCCCTGCAGCGCGGCTTCGGACAGTTTTTCTATGACCTGTTCCAGGTTGAGCCAGTGCAGCTGCGCGATGCGCTCCGTGATCCAGTCTGGCAGCAGGGACAACACCTGCTGGTACGGATCGTGCAGGTCAAAGCCGCCGGCGCGTGCCTTCTGGATGAAAGTCAGGATGTCGGTGGCCAGCGAGGTCCCGATCAGCGCAATTGGCACGATGACGATGAGAACGCAAAACAGCAGCGTCAGCAGCGACGCCAGGTTGCTGCGTCCGCCCAGCCTGCGATGCATCCACTGGTTGAAGGGGTAAAACAGCAGCGCCAGCGTCACGGCCCACAGGATGGCGCCAAAAAACGGCGCCAGCACCCAGAGGAAGGCCACAGTGACCGCAGCCAGCAGCAGCAGGAAGACGGCGCGGCGCAGCGTGGTGGTGCTGTTCATGATGGGCTCGGACTATAACCTCATGGACCGAAACCGGGCAGCCTGGACCGCAAGCTGCTGGTTGGCAAGACCCCGGGACGCGGTTGTTGATCCAGGCGAGGGCATCAGCCCGTCTGGGAAAGCACCGACTGTACGCTCCGTGCGGGGCTCCGCACCCCTTGGGGTTGGGATGACATCTGCGCACACACGATCGCCAGAGAAGCTGGCGTATCAGATGTGCAGCGCCTGGCCCAGTGCCTGCAACGCGGCTTCCTGGACCGCCTCGCCCAGTGTCGGGTGGGCATGGATGGTGCCGGCAATGTCCTCGAGCTGCGCGCCCATCTCCATGGACTGGGAAAACGCGGCGGCCAGTTCCGACACATCCTGCCCCACGGCTTGCCAGCCGAGAATCAGGTGGTTGTCCCTGCGGGCGATCACGCGCACGAAGCCTGCGGTCGACTGCAGCGTCATGGCGCGGCCGTTGGCGGCAAACGGAAAGGTCCCCTGGATGCAGTCAACCCCGGCATCCTCGGCCTGTGCCGCCGAAAGACCGGCCGTGACGATCTCCGGGTCCGTGAAGCAGACGGCGGGGATGGACAGGGGCTGGAAACGCCGGTTCTGCCCAGCGATTTGCTCGGCCACGACCACCCCCTGCGCCATGGCCCGGTGCGCCAGCATGGGCTCGCCCGTGACATCGCCTATGGCCCAGACGCTGCGCATGGACGTCTGGCAGCGGTCGTCTACGGCGATAAAGTGGCCGTCCATGCGCAACTGCAGCGATTCGATGCCGTTGCCCGAGCTGCGCGGCCTGCGGCCTACGGCCACGAGCACGCGGTCAGCGTCGATCGCGATCTGATCGGCCTGCGCGTTGCGGATATGCACGCCGGTTCTCTCATCGTGGCCCTCCATGCTGCAGTCCAGATGCAGCGTGATGCCATGGCGCTTGAGCGACTGCAGTACCGGCTTGGTCAACTCGGCGTCGTAGCGCGGCAGGATGGTGTTTTCAGCCTCAACCACGGTGACGTCCGCGCCCAGCTTGCGGTACGCAATGCCCAGCTCCAGGCCAATGTAGCCGGCACCCACGACCACCAGGTGGCGCGGCAGGTCCACCGGCGAGAGCAGCTCGGTGGAAGACACCACGGCACCGCCAAAGGGCGCCATGGGCAGCTCCACCGGCTCGGATCCCGTGGCCAGCAGCAGGTGCTCGCACTGCACGCGCATGGATTCGCCATCCTTGGCCTGGACGGTCACGGTCTTGCCGTCTTGTACCTGCGCCCAGCCCTTGATGACCTTGACGCCGGCCTTGCGCAGCAGCGTGCCCACGCCACCGGTCAGGCGCGAGACAATGCCGTCCTTCCATTGCACCGTCTGCGTTATGTCTATGCTGGGCTGCCCGGCCCGGATTCCCAGCGGTGAGCCACCAGCGCTTTGCGCCGCATGCTCGAACTGGCGCGCCGCGTGGATCATGGCCTTGGACGGGATGCAGCCAATGGTCAGGCAGGTGCCGCCCAGTTCCGAAGTCTCGACCAGCACGGTGGAGACGCCAAGCTGGCCGGCACGTATGGCCGCAACGTAGCCGCCGGGGCCACCGCCTATGACCAGCAGTCGGGTCGTGATTTCTTTCATGGCTTCATTCCGCAAAGAGCAGGGCCGGCGTCTCCAGCCGTGTTCGCATGGACTGGATGAACTGCGCGGCGTCCATGCCGTCGACCACGCGGTGGTCAAACGAGGAGGACAGGTTCATGAGCAGGCGCGGCACCACGCGCCCGTCCTGCAGCATGGGCCGCTCGACCATGCGATTGACGCCGACGATGGCCACCTCCGGATGGTTGATCACGGGCGTGCTGACAATGCCGCCCAGCGGCCCCAGGCTGGTGATGGTGATGGTCGAGCCGGTGAGCGTGTCGCGCGACGCCTTGCCGCTGCGCGCCGCGGCAGCCACCTCGGCGATGCCCTGCGCGCAGGACCACAGGTCCAGCGCCTCGGCGTGCTGAACCACGGGCACCATGAGTCCGTTGGGTGTTTGCGTGGCAACGCCCATGTGCACGGCGGCAAAGCGGGTGACGACATCGGCCTCGTCGTCGTAGCGGGCGTTGATTTGCGGAAACTCGCGCAGCGCCAGCACCATGGCCCGGACCAGGAAGGGCAGCAGCGTGAGCTTGCCGCGCGAGCCAGCATGGCGTGCGTTGAGCGTCTGGCGCAGCTTTTCCAGCTCGGTCACGTCGACCTCCTCGACGTAGGCGAAGTGCGGGATCTGCCGCTTGGCATGCTGCATCTTGCGCGCGATCATGCGGCGCAGCCCGATCACGGGGATGGTTTGCTCGCCCTGGCGCTTCTCGTAGCCGGTGCCGCTGCCGCCTGCGTGCAGCTGGCCGCCGCGGGCGACGAAGTCGGCCAGGTCTTCGTGCATGATGCGCCCGGCCGGGCCGCTGCCCTGCACAAAGCGCAGCTCTATGCCCAGGTCCAGCGCGCGGCGGCGCACCGCCGGCGACGCCAGCGGACGCTCGCTGGCGCGCCGCGGCGTCACGCGCTGCCGGGGCGGACGCTCTGATTCGGTGGCGCTGGTGGGGCTGGACGGGACGTGGGGCTCTGCCGAGGCGGTTTGCTGAGCAGGCTCAGCTTTGGGTGCGGGTTCGGGATCAGGAGCGGCTGCGGGAGGCGGTGGCGCAGCCTGCGACTGGGTCTGCGAAGCCGCCTGCGCCGGCGCCGCGGCGGCAGCGGACGGCGCCGCGTCGTCGCCCTCCCTGAGATTGCCGGCGCCCTCGACTTGCAGCCGCAGGAGCTCGGCGCCCACGGCCAGCGTCTGGCCCACTTCGCCGCCCAGCGAAATGACCTTGCCGTCGACGGGGCAGGGGATCTCCACCGTGGCCTTGTCGGTCATGACGTCGGCCACCAGCTGGTCTTCGGAGACGGTGTCGCCGGCGGCCACGTGCCAGGCCACCAGCTCCACCTCGGCAATGCCCTCGCCGATGTCCGGGATGCGAATGACGTAGGTTCCCATGGCTGTCTATGCCTCCAAGACTCGGGTCAGCGCGGCGCCGACGCGGGCCGGGCCGGGGAAGTAGGCCCATTCCTGCGCGTGCGGGTACGGCGTGTCCCAGCCGGTCACGCGTTCTATGGGCGCCTCCAGGTGGTAGAAGCAGTGCTCCTGGACCAGCGCAGCGAGCTCGGCGCCAAATCCGCTGGTGCGCGTGGCCTCGTGCACGATCACGCAATGGCCCGTTTTTTGCACCGAGGAGACGATGGTGTCCAGGTCCAGCGGCCAGATCGAGCGCAAGTCGATCACTTCCGCATCGACGCCGGTTTCGCGCGCTGCGCATTCGGCGACCCAGACCATGGTGCCGTAGGTGAGCACCGTGACCGCGTTGCCCGGCCGGAAGATGGCCGCGCTCTCCAGCGGCACCGTGTAGTGGCCTTCGGGCACCTGGCTCAGCTCGTGCCGCGACCAGGGCACCACGGGCCGGTCGTGGTGGCCGTCAAAGGGGCCGTTGTACAGCCGCTTGGGCTCCAGGAAGATGACCGGGTCGTTGTTTTCTATGGAGGCAATGAGCAGGCCCTTGGCGTCGTAGGGGTTGCTGGGCATGACGGTGCGGATGCCGCTGATGTGCGTGAACAGCGCCTCCGGGCTCTGGCTGTGCGTCTGCCCGCCATAGATGCCGCCGCCGCTGGGCATGCGGATGGTGATCGGCGCCCAGAACTGGCCGGCCGAGCGAAAGCGCAGCCGCGCCGCCTCAGATGCGATCTGGTCAAACGCCGGATACACGTAGTCGGCAAACTGGATTTCCGCGACGGGCCGCAGGCCGTAGGCGCCCATGCCAAGCCCGATGCCGACGATGCCCAGCTCCGAGATCGGCGTGTCAAAGCAGCGCGTCTTGCCGTACTTTTCCTGCAGGCCGGCGGTGACGCGAAAGACGCCGCCAAAGTAACCCACGTCCTCGCCAAAGGTGACGACGTTCTCGTCGCGCGCCATCATCACGTCCAGCGCCGAGTTCAGCGCCTGGATCATGCTCATGGATGTTGTTTTGGCCGGTGTGCCGGCCTGGGTCTCGGGTGCGGTGCCCATGGTTCAAATCCCCATCTGCTGCCGCTGCGCGTGCAGGTGTGGCGGCATGGTCTCGTACACGTCTTCGAAAATGGTCGCGGCGCTGGGCAGGCGGCCGTCAAGCAGGCTGCCGTAGCTCTCGGCCTTTCGCTGCGCTGCCAGCACTTCTTCTTCCAGCTCCTTTTTCAGCGTTTCGTGCCGTTCGTCGGACCATTCGCCGAGCTGGATCAGGTGCTGCTTGAGTCGGGCAATGGGGTCGCCCAGCGGGAAGTGGTCCCAGTCGTCGGCCGGGCGGTACTTGGACGGGTCGTCCGATGTGGAGTGGGCGGATGCCCGGTAGCTGATCCACTCGATGACCGTCGGGCCGTGGTTGCAGCGCGCGCGCTCGGCCGCCCACCTGGACGCTGCGTAAACGGCCAGCAAGTCGTTGCCGTCTACGCGCAGCGAGGCAATGCCGTAGCCCACCCCGCGCTGCGCAAAGGTGGTGGATTCACCCCCGGCAATGGACTGGAAGGTAGAGATGGCCCACTGGTTGTTGACCACGTTGATGATGATGGGCGCGCGGTACACATGGGCAAAAGTGAGCGCGGCGTGGAAGTCGTTTTCCGCGGTCGAGCCGTCGCCTATCCACGTGGTGGCGATCCGGGTGTCGCCCTTGATTGCTGACGCCATGGCCCAGCCCACCGCCTGGATGGTCTGCGTGGCCAGGTTGGCCGACACCGAGAAGAAGCCGGCGTCCCTGTACGAATACAGCACGGGCAGCTGACGGCCCTTGATGGGGTCACGCTCGTTGCTCATGAGCTGGCACATCATTTCCCACATGGGCACGTCGTCGCGCGAGAGCAGCAGTCCCTGCTGGCGGTAGTAGGCAAAGTGCATGTCGCCGTCCTGCAGCGCCAGCGCCTGCCCGCAGGCCATGGCCTCTTCCCCCAGGCACTGCATGTAGAAGGAGAGCTTGCGCTGGCGCTGCGCCATCAGCATGCGCGCGTCAAAGACGCGGGTCCTGAGCATGGCGCGCAGGCCCTGGCGGAGTTGCTTCGGGTTGAGCTTGGGCGCCCAGGGGCCCACGGCCTGGTGCTGATCGTCCAGGACGCGCACCAGGTTGGCAGCGGTCTCCATGGTATTGGCGCCCAGGACGTCGGTTGGCGGCCGGGCAATGGCACCCGCGGGGCTGGTCTTGAGGTAGGAGAAATCGGTCTTGCCACCGGGCCTGCCCGGGGGTTCGGGCACGTGCAGCTGAAGTGCGGGTTGCTTGCGCATTGCGGGGTTGCCTCCTGCGGTCATGAATGCAGAAACGTGATTTGGAGCTTACCGCAAAGCCGTTTGGAAGGGAAGCGCAGCGCCCGCTGCAGGTTGCGCCGGCCAGCGTCTCGTGACTTGCGGCCGCAGGCGGGTCATCTCCTGCCAGCCATTGCGCCGTCAGGTGGCATGGTTCCGGTGGCTCTTACGCGGGCGCTTGCTTGCCACGGGCCAGCAGCACCAGCAGCGCGCCGGCGCCACCGTCTGGCGCCGTGGCCTGGGCAAAGGCCAGCACCTGCTTTTTCTGAATCAGCCAGGCGGGCACGCGGGACTTGAGCACCGGGATGCGGCCGGGCGAGCCCAGTCCCTTGCCATGAATGACACGCACGCAGCGGTGGCCCCGGGCCTGGGCGTGCGCCAGGAACGCCGCCAGCGCTTCGCGCGCATCATGCCGGGTCAGGCCGTGCAGGTCGATTTCCGCTTGCATGACCCAGGTGCCGCGTCGCAGCTTGAGCGGGACGTCCGGCCCGATGCCGTGGCGGCGGAAGCTCAGCAGTTCGTCCACGTACAGCAGCGTGCCCGGGTCAAACGCATCGGACAGCGATTCCTGCAGCGCCGCCTGCTCGTCGCGCAGGCGTTGGCGCGGGATGGGCAGCGGCGTTGCGGTTGTCTTCGGCACAAGGCGTGATCCGTTCCGGCGCAGGGGCGTGACATCGGCCATGGCGCGCTCAAAGAGCCGGTGCTCTGAACTGCTTTGCCGCTGCCTGGCCTTGCGCTGCGCGGCGGCGCGCGCCTCGCGCTCGCGCTCGCGCGCCAGCTGCTGGCGGATGGCATTCAGGTCCCGCTGCCAGGTGGCGTGCGCCTGCGGCTTCACAGCAAGCCTTCCTCGGCCATGGACAGCGCCTGGCCGCGCGCGACAATCACATGGTCCAGCACGCGGATGTCCAGCAGGTCCAGCGCCGCCTTGAGCGTGGCGGTCAGCGTTTTGTCGGCGCGGCTGGGCGTCGTGTTGCCACTGGGGTGGTTGTGCGCCAGGATGACGGCTGCCGCGCCATGGTGCAACGCCCGCAGCGCCACCTCGCGCGGGTAGACGCTGGTTTGTGCCACGGTCCCCCGGAACAGCTCCTCAAACGCAATCAACCGGTTCTGGCTGTCCAGGAACAGAACGGCAAATACCTCGTGTCCGTTGGCCGCCAGCTGCATCTGCAGGTAGTGCTTGACTTCTCCGGCGCTGGTCATGGCCGAGCGCTCCTGCAGTTGCTGTGCCAGGGCGCGCCGGGCCAGCTCCATCACCGCAACCAGCAGCGCGCGCTTGGCGCTGCCGCCCAGTCCCTTGATGGCCTTGATGTCGTCGGCGCTGGCGTGCAGCAGGCCGGCCAGCCCGTCAAAGGTGTCCAGCAGTTCCTGCGCCAGTTGCAGCACGCCCTTGCCCGGAATTCCGGTGCGCAGCAGCAGCGCCAGCAGCTCGGCATCGCTCAGCGCGGCAGGGCCGCGCGTGAGCAGCTTCTCGCGCGGGCGGGCGTCCGGGGGCAGGTCCTTCAACGGCATGGCGGGTGCGCAGGCTCAATCGGGGATTTGATGGATGGGCCGCCGCGTGCATCGACCCAGCCGCGTGCGGCGGGCTGGGTGACCAGGTTCAGCGCGATGGTGGCGTGTCCATGTGCCATGCCGTTCATTATCCCCATACAAAGTGGCAAGGCCAGGCGCTTGCCCGCCCGTGCCCCCACGGTCGCGGTTGCCATCCGGGCCGCCGCTAGCGCATTCACCTGGTCGCCGGATTCAGCATAATGGGCAAGCATGACGCAAGGGAATCCAAGCAGAATGCCCGCGCGGTGCGGCCTTTTTGGCCTTGGCTGGCCTGCACCGTCGCAAGTCTTGCAGGCCATGGCCATTGGTTGCTCCCTGTCTCCCATCCCAGCCTCTCGTGCGCGTGGTCGTGATGGGGTATACGACGGTCTCCCGATCGTCCCCCACCTTCCGGCGCGGAGGCTGGCATGACGGCCCGGCAACCCGGGCGCAAGAGCCGCAGGGCGCCCGCCCCCAAGCGGGTTCACCTGGCACTGCAAGGCGGTGGCGCCTACGGTGCGTTCACCTGGGGCGCGCTGGACGCGCTGTTGCAGGATCCGCGCGTCACCTTTGCCGGCATCAGCGGCACCAGCGCCGGCGCACTCAACGCGGTGGCGGTGGCGCATGGCTGGGCCTGTGCCGAGGCCGACGCCGCTGATCCGGCCGAGGAGGCGCGGGTGGCGCTGGCCCATATCTGGCGCCGGGTCATGGGCTGGGGTGCCATGGGCAGCGGGCTGAGCCACCTTGGGCGCCTTATGCTGGGCGCCTTGCCGTCGTCGTGGACCCGCGTTTCGCCCTACCAGGTCAATGCGCTCGACTACAACCCGCTGCGCGAGTTGCTGGTGGAGGTGATCGACTTCCAGCGTCTGGCCAGGCTGGCCTCGCCGCGCGTGTTCGTCACCGCCACCGAGGTGCAGACCGGCCGCGCCGAGGTCTTCAGCGGCGCTCGCCTGAGTGCCGAGGCGGTGATTGCCTCCTCCTGCCTGCCGCAGCTGTTCCGGGCGCCCGAGATCAACGGCAAGATCTACTGGGACGGCGGCTATGCCAGCAACCCGGCGCTGGGGCCCCTGATTGAGATGGGCGAGACCGACGACATCCTGCTGATCCAGATCAATCCGTTGCGCCGGCAGGGCAAGCCCATCACGTCCGCGGCCATTGCCGACCGCGTCAATGACCTGACCTTCGGTGCCAGCCTGATCGCGCAGATGCGTACCGTGGCGCTGGTCAACGACCTGATCGAGCGCGGCGCGGCACCGCCGGGCGCGCGAACCATCCGCATGCACCGCATCGGCGGCGGTCCCACGCTGGATGACCTGCCGCCCAAGGCCAAGACGGTGCCGCAGCCGGTCACCGTGGAGAAGCTCTTTGACCGCGGTTCGGCAGCAGCCAAGCGCTGGCTGCGGCGCCACCTGGGCTCGGTCGGGCACAAGAGCAGCGTCAACATCGCGCGTGACTACGGCAACCCGCTGCAACTGGACTTTGGCACGTCAGGACCCGAGGGGGACGACGCGGATACGGACTGAGCCCGGTGCCAGCACTCCCACCGTATCGGCCAGGGGCTGGCCTCGCACAGGGTCGGCACTCCCAACCGCTGCGACCGGCCCGCCTTCCTGTGGGAGCGACGCCCCCCGTTGCGATTCAGCCTTCCTGTGGGAGCGACGCCCCCGTCGCGATTCATTGCCTCTCGTACTACCGTCAGGCCACGCTCGATTTCACAGCCGCATCGGCCAGAAGGCTGATCTCCTGCAGATGCAACTTCTGTCGGCACGGCGGAACTATCACCCTGTGGGAGCGGCGCCATCGCTGCAATTCGGGGTGGATACCCACGCCACTGTGTCAGATTCACGACCAAATCGAACGGCGAGCGGGCCTCCATCAAAAAATCTGACCGATTGCGGAGTATCTGCATGACGTCAGGCGGCGCCAGTTCACGGAAGAAAAAGCGGCATGCTTCAGCCCCAGCCGCTCCAATCCCCGCAAGGCATGCCCGAGAATGGGTTGTTTTCTACAATGGCCCCTGGTTCTTGCCTGCGCAAGCTGTTCGGCCACCGTGCAAGATCAGGGTGTTGCACGGCAAGTGCTTCAGGCCAAACCGCCGTCGGCACCCAGAGGCTGCAAGGGCCGTGCCCACGCGTCACCGGGTGCGCAGGCCCGCTTGTCAACCATCCCGACTCATCGATGTCCCGCGTCAAGCCCGATTCTTTCGTCACGCTGCGCTACCGCCTGTCGGGGTTGCAGGGCGACGTCATCAACACCTTTGGCCGTCGGCCGGCCACCCTGTCGCTGGGCCACGGTCAACTCACGCCGGCGTTGGAGCAGCGCCTGGTTGGCCTGGAGGAGGGCACGCGCACCACTATTGACATCCCGGCGGGCGAGGCCTTTGGCGAGCACAACCCGGACATGGTGCAGTGGTTGGCTCGCACGGACCTGGATCAGCTCAACGGCGGTGGCGGGGAGACCTATGATGTGGGAGAAGCACTGCAGTTTCCCGCGCCCGATGGCCAGGGCCAGATTGCTGCGGTCATCCGGGCCGTTGCGGCGGACGGCTCCCTGCAACTGGATTTCAACCATCCGCTGGCCGGTGAGCCGGTCACTTTTGAAGTCGAATTGGTAAGCGTTTTATGATTGATTCAACAGCAGCCCAGGCAGTCGACCAGGCCGAGGTGATGCTGGCCGAACCACGTGGCTTTTGCGCAGGCGTTGACCGCGCCATCAAGATCGTCGAGCATTGCCTGGTCAAGTTCGGGCCGCCCATCTACGTCAAGCACGAGATCGTGCACAACACCTTTGTGGTCAATGACCTGGAGCAAAAGGGCGCCGTCTTCATCGAGGACCTGGCCGACGTGCCCGCGGGCGCCATCCTCATCTTCAGCGCGCACGGCGTCCCCAAGTGGGTCGAACAAGAGGCCGAAGAGCGCGGCTTCCGGATCTTTGACGCGACCTGCCCGCTGGTGAAGAAGGTGCACGTCGAGGTGGCCAAGGCGCGGGCCGAGGAGTACGAATTCATCCTCATCGGGCACCGCGGCCACCCCGAGGTGGAAGGCACCATGGGGCAGGTTGACGCGGGTGTCATCCACCTGGTCGAGACGGTGGAGGACGTGGCGCGCCTCAAGCCCCGGCAGGTGGACAAGCTGGCCGTGGCCACGCAGACCACGCTCAGCCTGGACGATGCCGCCGAGATCATGGACGCCATCAAGAAGCGTTTCCCCAACGTCCGCCAGCCCAAGCAGCAGGACATCTGCTACGCCACGCAGAACCGGCAGGACGCCGTCAAGCTCATGGCGCGCAGGGTGGAGGTCATGATCGTCGTTGGCAGCGCCACCAGCAGCAACACCAACCGCCTGCGCGAGGTGGCCGAGCGCCTGGGGACCCAGACCTACATGATCGACAGCCCCGACGAGCTGAAGCCCGAATGGGTTGTCGGCAAGTCGCGCATAGGCGTGACCGCCGGTGCCTCGGCGCCCGAGGTCCTGGTACAGGAAGTGCTGCAACGCCTGCGCAAGATGGGCGTCGCCAACGTGCGCAAGCTCAATGGCGTGCGCGAGAACATGAAGTTTCCATTGCCCAAGGGCCTGAAGCTCGATCCGGAAGCGGAGGCCAGGCTGGCGCACCTGCGCTGAGATTGGGCCATGCGGGGCGGTGGCGGCGCGCCGTCCGCTTCGTCCCCATGTGTGGCATGGATGCGGTTGGTTCGCCCGCGCGGAAGTGCGGGGCGCAGGCCGCTGCGGCGCACCACTGGCTGAAGCGCGTTCCGTTCGGCTGCGCCAAGGCCGATTCGTGGTGGCTGCGCTCGGCGCGCGCCCGCGGGCCACGGCGCATCTACAATGGCCGCCATGCTTGATCCCGTCCTCCTGCGCCGCGACCTGCCGCACGTGCTGGCGCGCCTGCAAACCCGCAAGAATCCGCAGCCATTCCTGGACGAGGCAGCGTTTGGCGATCTGGAGGCGCAGCGCAAGGCCATCCAGGTGCGCACGGAGGAATTGCAGGCGCAGCGCAACACCGCCAGCAAGCAGATCGGCCAGCGCAAGTCCAAGGGGGAACCGGCCGATGAGCTGATGGCGCAGGTGGCCGGCATCAAGGGTGAGCTGGAGCGATCGGCCGCGCAACTGCACCAGTTGCAGGACGACCTCAATGCCCTGCTGCTTGGCATACCCAACCTGCCGCATGACAGCGTGCCCGTGGGCGCCGATGAAAGCGCCAACGTGGAAGTGCGCCGCTGGGGCGCGCCTCCGGTTTTTGACTTTGAAATCCGCGATCATGTCGCACTGGGTACCGCGCTGGGGCTGGATCTGGATGTGGCGGCCAAGCTCTCGGGCGCGCGCTTTGCGTACATGCACGGACCGCTGGCGCGCCTGCTGCGTGCGCTGGGCCAGTTCATGCTGGACCTGCATGCCACGCAGCACGGCTACACGGAATGCCACGTGCCGTACATCGTCAACGCGCAGGCGTTGCAGGGTACCGGCCAGCTCCCCAAGTTCGAGGCGGACCTGTTTGCCGCCAGGAAGGGCGGCCAGGAGGGCGGGGGTGATTCGCTCTACCTCATTCCCACCGCCGAAGTGCCGCTGACCAACCTCGTTCAGGGTGACATCGTGGCAGAGTCCGACCTGCCCATCCGCCTCACGGCGCTCACGCCCTGCTTCCGCTCCGAAGCCGGCAGCGCCGGGCGCGATACGCGTGGCCTCGTCCGCCAGCACCAGTTCGACAAGGTCGAGCTCGTGCAAATCGTCCGCCCGGATCACAGCTGGCAGGCACTGGAACAGATGGTTGGCCACGCCGAAGCGGTCCTGCAGCAACTGGAACTGCCCTACCGCGTGGTGGCGCTTTGCACCGGCGACCTGGGCTTTGCCGCCAGCAAGACCTACGACCTGGAAGTGTGGGTGCCGGCGCAGGACACGTACCGAGAGATCAGCTCCGTCAGCAACTGCGTGGATTTCCAGGCGCGACGCATGAGCGCCCGCTTCCGGCCGGAGCAGGGTGGCAAGCCGCAGCTCGTCCACACGCTCAACGGTTCCGGCGTCGCCGTGGGCCGCGCCCTGGTGGCGCTGCTGGAAAACCACCAGCAGGCAGACGGCAGCATCCGTGTCCCCAAAGCACTGCGCCCCTACCTGGATGGCGCGAGCGAGGTCCGTTCCGCCGCCGTGTCATGAGCCACCTGCCGTTGCTGAAACCACATCCGGGCCCCAGGTCAACCTGCTAAACTTACCGGCTTGTTGCGGAGAGGTGGCAGAGTGGTCGAATGCGCCGGACTCGAAATCCGGTATACAGGCAACTGTATCGTGGGTTCGAATCCCACCCTCTCCGCCAAAAGAAAATTCAAAGCCAGGGGTCGGGATGCAATTTCGCGGTCACCCCAAAGCTCCTTCCAGTGAGGTGGGCCGGCTGGTCGCGCGCAGAAAGTTGCTGCGGTGTTGCGCTGAGATCCGCGTTGAAGGCCCACGCGACGGCCACGGGCTCACGTGCGCGCGGCGCGTACGAGTTGCTTGCAACCTGGAAGCCTTGAGACCTGTCGCGGATACGCCTTCCCCGTGCCCACCGGCTTCAGCTCACGCCCTGCGGCCTGCTCCTGCTCCACGTAGTCCGTGACGGTCCGTGTCATGGCCTGAGCCATCGCGTTGGCGTTGACGGCGTCACGCATGAAATCGCGGCCCTCGACCGCGGCCTGGTCCACCGCCCGGCGCAATTGCGTCACCTGGTCTCGCGCGGCGGGTTGCTCTGCTGTCATCCTGCTGCCCTTTCCGTGTCTGTCGCCAATCGCCTTTCATTATTGCGCCAAATGCCCTGATTTGCGCTGGTTGGCAGCGCTGTTTGCAGCGATCGGGGCGCTGCGGACGCCGCCGGGTATGGGCTATGGGCTCTCAGATCCGGGTCACGCTGATGCCTTGGCGACTGAAGTCGGGGTCGGGCGCCTGGGGTGGCAGCAGCAGTTCGGCGCAATGCGCCTGCGCGGTGAGCCGCAGCGACTGCAGCACGCGGGCGCAGGCGGCTGTTGCAGCGTCCAGCAGGGATTCGCCCAGGACCAGGTGGCCGCTGAGGCTGGCGGCAAACAAGTCGCCCGTGCCCTTGGGCGCAATGGCGATTTCCGGATGCGCGATGATGTGGCAGTCTTGCGGTCGCACCACCGCAAGCTGGATGGTGCCGGCCGGCGTCTGGCCGGGCGCCGCGCTGGTGACGATGACCCACTGCATGTGGCCGTGCAGCAGGCTGCGCGCTGCGGCAATGGTGTCTTGCAGGTCAGCGTCCGGCGCGGTGCCCGCCAGCGCGCTGAGCTCGAAGCTGTTGGGCGTGAGCCCGGAGGCTTGCGCCATCAGCTGCGACTTGTGCACTTCAACCAGCTCGGGCGCGACGTAAATGCCATGGTCATTGTCGCCAATGACCGGATCCACGATGACCTGCAGCACGGGATGGTCCGTCCGCAGCGCGGCAATCCAGTCGGCCAGCGCTGCCGCCTGCCCGGCGCTGCCCAGGTAGCCGCAGACGACGGCGCGCAGCGTGGTCAGCGCACCGCGCTGGTGCAGGTCGTCCAGGTGGCCGGCAAACCACTCCAGCGGGACGGGTCCGCCATGCTGGCTGGGGTAGTGCGGCGTGTTGCTGAGCAGCACGGTGGGCACGGCTGCCGCCGTCAGGCCCAGCGCGGCCAGCGTGGGCATGGCCACGTTGTTGCCAACGCGACCGTAAATGACCTGTGACTGCACCGAAACCACGTCCAGTGCCATGGGTACGGTGCCGGGTGGCGGCCAGCGCCGCTTCATGGCCTTTTCTGGCCAGCGGGCCAGTAATACGCGTCGGGGGTCGCGCGGGCGCCAAAAATGGCCTGGCCCACGCGCACGATGGTGGCGCCTTCCTCGATGGCGATTTCAAAGTCGCCGGACATGCCCATGGACAGCTCGTCCATGGCGATGCCCTCGGGTGCATCCTGGCGCAGCTGGTCGCGCAGCGTGCGCAGCAGCACGAAGCACTGACGCACGCGTTCGGCGTCGCTGGAAAACAGCGCCAGCGTCATCAGGCCGCGCACGCGCAGGCTGGAGAACGCCGGCAGCTGCCGGACGAAGTCCTGGACCGCGTCGGGTGCCAGGCCGAACTTGCTGTCTTCGCCCGAGGTGTTGACCTGTACCAGCACGTCCAGCGCGCGGCCCTCCTGCTGCAGGCGGCGGTCCAGCGTCCTGGCCAGGCTGAGCCGGTCCAGCGCGTGGAACTCGGTAACAAAGCGCGCGACGTCCCGGGCCTTGTTGCTCTGCAGGTGGCCGATGAGCGACCAGTTGAGATCGGTCAGGTCAGCCATGGCTTCCCATTTGCCATAGGCTTCCTGCACCTTGTTCTCGCCAAGCTGGCGGCAGCCTGCTGCGTACGCCATGCGGATGCGGTCTTCGGGCACGGTCTTGCTCACCGGCAGCAGGCGCACGCCGGATGGATCGCGCCCGGCACGCTCGCAGGCGGCGTTGATGCGTGCCCGTATGGCCGCCAGGTTGTGCTTGAAGTCAGCCACCGAGCCGGCCGTGGCGTAGCGGCCGTGCTGGTCGTGATGGGTCTGTGTTTGCATGGGCGTACGGATCCTTGTCTGAGGGGATGCTTGCCGGCCGCGAGCGCCATGGCAAGCATGAACCGGTCCGGGATCTGGAGCCGGCCGGGCCGGCAGGCATGTCTTTCAACCTTGACCGGGCCGCAAGGAGGTGCCGGCTCTGAAAATCTACGGCGGCGCAGCGCCAGGCGCGAGATTCTGTTGTTTTGCCGCGAACATCAGGCGCTGGCGTGGGCCAGCGCGCGCGGCAAGGCGCTCAGCTGCCGCCCTGCTGGGCGCGCTTGCCGGGATTTTTCTTGCCGCGTATGTGCGCGCCACGCTCCTGGCTGACCTTTTGGCCGCGCGCCTGCTTGCGCTTGGGTGCGCCCGGCAGTGGCGGCGTGGCCTTGCGCATGGCTTCGGTAACGATCTTGTTTCCCATGGGGAATTCCTTTGTGTCAAGAATGAAAGCAAGTCAACCGCATATTCTCGCTCATGCGGCGCCGCGGAGCGGCTGCGCTCAGCCGGGTTTCGGCAGGCGGTTGGCGACGGGGGTTTCCGGCGCCGGCGCGGACAGGGCAGGAACGGCGCTGGCCACGCGTACGCAGTCGCGGATGTGCTGCTCGGCCAGCAGGGTCAGGATCGAATAGCCCAGGACCCCGGAGACGGCCTGTCCTGCCAGCGGGACGTACTTGCTGGCTTGCGCCACCGTCAGGCGCATGCCCACCGTGCGGACGAATTGCAGCGCCAGCTTTTGCGTCACGGTACGGCCCACGAGGATGGAGCCGGCCATGCTGGCCACCTTCTGGACCTGTGCCCGGTCTGGCGCGCTCAGCTGGCTGATCTGCACCGGTGCCAGCCCGAATTGCCGGTTGATTTCCGGCAGCAACTGGGTCAGCATGGCCGCGTCAACGGCCCAGTCCAGGCCGGGCAGCGGCACGGCGCCAGCCACGGCAGCGCTCACCGCCCGGCGCCGCACGAGCTTGCGCGAGCGCAGGACAGCGGCCTGCAGCCGGGGATGGCCGGCGGCCAGCGCCAGCGCGTCTGGCCGTCGCGGCCGCAGGCGCGGCAGCGACGGGAGTTGCGGCAATGGGGGCAATCGGGGGCGCATGGTCGCAGTCAAAGCCTTTGCTCAGCGGAGCACCGCATAGATCCACAGCAGGATCATGGCACCGATCACCGATGCGATCCAGCCCGCAGTCTGGCCCGGGCCGTACAGGCCGAGCAACTGGCCGCCGTAGCTGCCAACGACAGCGCCGCCCATGCCGATGAGCGTGGTCAGGATGATGCCCATCCCTTGCCGGCCCGGCATGAGGGCGCGCGCGATGAGCCCGACGACAAAGCCGATCACGATGGTCGTCAACAGGGTCATGTTGCGGGTGTCTCCTGCTTGTACGCCAAGGCCGGCGCGGGGACTCTGGCAGACGGATGGCACGCTCCGCATATGGGGGGGTGCGGCCGGCTTTCAAGCCAGGACATGCTCCAGCGCCTCGATCTGCGCCGAGATGTCCAGCCAGCTTTCTTCCAGGTCCTGCAGTTCGATCTCCAGCCGCTTGAGTTCACGGCCGGCCTCGGCGATCTCTTCGTGCGGCAGGGGCGTGAGCAGCTTGTCTTGCAGCACCGTCCTGGCCTGCTCGATGGTATGCATGCGCTGCTCGGCGGCCTTCAGCTTGCGGCGCAGCGGCCGTGCCTGCTCGGTCAGTTGCTGGCGCCGCCGCGCCGCCGCCTGCCGCGCCTGCGCTGGCGCGCGCGTGCGTTGCGAGAGGCCGGCCCGGTCATCCGGCGCCGGATCCGGGCTTGCGCGCTGGTTGCGCAGGCGCGCCTGTTCGGCCAGGTAGCGCTGGTAATCGGCCAGGTCGCCGTCAAAGGGCCGGATGCTGCCACCGGCCACCAGCCAGTACTCGTCGCAGACAGCGCGCAGCAGCGCGCGGTCGTGGCTGACCACGATGAGGCTGCCGTCAAATCCGGTCAGCGCCAGCGCCAGTGCCTGGCGTGTAGTGAGGTCCAGGTGGTTGGTGGGCTCGTCCAGCAGCAGCAGGTTGGGCCGCTGCCAGACGATCATGGCCAGCGCCAGGCGCGCCTTTTCACCGCCGCTGAACTGGCCCACGCGCTGCTGCACCATGTCGCCTGAAAAGGCAAAGCCGCCCAGGAAATTGCGCAGTTTCTGCTCGCGGGCGTCTTCGCTGCCTTGCCGGCCGACCTGGCGCGCCAGCTGCTGCATGTGCTGCAGCGGCGTGTCGTCGCAGCGCAGTACGTCCAGCTCCTGCTGCGCAAAGTAGCCGATGTTCAGTTCCTTGCCTGCGGTCATCGTGCCCTGCAGCGGCGGCAGGACGCCGGCAACGGTCTTGATGAACGTCGATTTGCCCTGGCCGTTGGCGCCAAGGATGCCAATGCGCTGGCGCGCCATCACGGTCTGGTTGACGGCGTGGAGAACGGGCAGCGGCCCGTCGCCATCGGCATAGCCCAGCACGCCGTCGCTGATGGCCAGCATGGGGTTGGGCAGGTTGTCCGGTTCGGCAAAGGAGAACTGGAACTCGGCCTCGCTGAGTACCGGCGCCACGCGCTCCAGGCGCTCCAGCGCCTTGATGCGGCTTTGCGCCTGCCTTGCCTTGGTCGCCTTGGCGCGAAAGCGCGTGATGAACGATTGCAGGTGCGCAATGTGCTGCTGCTGCCGGGTCCAGCTGGCCTGTTGCAGGCGCAGCTGCTCGGCGTGCTGCTGTTCAAACGCGCTGTAGTTGCCGCTGTAGCGGGTGAGCTGCTCCTGCGCGATGTGCAGCGTCACCGTGGCCAGCGCGTCCAGGAACTCGCGGTCGTGGCTGATGACGATGAGCGTGCCCGGGTAGCGCGCCAGCCAGCCTTCCAGCCAGACCATGGCGTCCAGGTCCAGGTGGTTGGTGGGCTCGTCCAGCAGCAGCAGGTCGCTGGGCGCCATGAGCGCGCGCGCCAGTTGCAGGCGCATGCGCCAGCCGCCGGAGAAGCGGTTGACCGGCTGCGTCAGCTCGTCGCTGGCAAAGCCTATGCCCAGGAGCAGCGCTTCGGCGCGGGAGCGGGCATCGTGTGCGCCAGCGTCGGCCAGGTCGCTGTGCGCCTGCGCCATCGCCATGCCGTCGCCTGCCTGCTCGGCCTGGCTCAGCTGCAGCTGAAGCGCGGTGAGGCGGTTGTCGCCGGCCAGCACGAAGTCGGTAGCGGCCTGCTCCGTCTCGGGCATGTCCTGCGCCACCTGTGCGATGCGCCAGCCGGGAGGCATGGACCAGTCGCCGGCATCCTCGTGCAACTGGCCTTCAAGCAGCGCCAGCAGCGTGGACTTGCCGGCGCCGTTGCGGCCGACCAGCGCCACTTTCTCGCCAGCATGGATGGTGGCACTGGCCCCGTCCAGCAGGACCTTGGCGCCGCGGCGCAGGGTGATGTGGTTGAGCGTGATCACGGGAGCAGAGGGCTGGGCAACCTGGTTGCGGGCTGCAGGCGGGCGTCTACCGTAGCAGATTGTCCCTTGCGGCGTGTTGCGGGCCGCTTGCGTCCGTCATGCGCGTGCGCGGCTCGCAAAACAAAAAACCGCGCCGGGACGCGGGCGCGGTGCTTGGTCTGGCCGGTCTTGCTGCCGGCGGGCGTTCAGCAGCGGATGAAGTCGATGACGACGCCCTCGGGCACGCGGTTGCGGTATTCGATCTGTATGCCGTCGCCGTAGCGCGCCTGCAACTGCGCCAGCAGCGGCAGCGGGTCATGGTCGTTGACGAAGCGCATGGTCTCGCCGGGCTGCAGTGCATCAAACGCGCCGAAAATCGCCGAATGGCGGAAGCGGCGTGCAATGCCCCGGGCGTCAAAGCCATGGACGGCATCGGTGCGGGGCGGGGTTTGCGAGGTCTGGGAATCGGCCATGTCGGGGCTCTCCTGCGTGGTTGGGATGGGCTGGCGTTGCGGGGGGTATCGTGCGCGGCGTTCAGTCGCGTTCGAGCAGCGGCCGCTTGTCCCCGACCTCGGCCCACTTGCCCGAGTCCGGGTCGGCCCATTCGTCGGCGTCGGGCAATTCGGTGCCCTTGCGCGAGATGGTCGGCCACTTGCGCGCCAGCTCCACGTTCAGCGGGATGAAGTCCTGCTGATCCTCGGGCACGTCTTCGTCGGCGTAGATTGCGCTGACCGGGCACTCGGGGACGCATACGGCGCAGTCGATGCAGTCGTCCGGCTCGATGACCAGGAAGTTGGGACCTTCGCGGAACGCGTCGGTGGGGCAGACATCGACACAGTCGGTGTACTTGCAGCGGATGCAGGCTTCGGTGACGACAAAAGTCATGACAGATATTCCAGGGGGTTTCGAAGTTGCATAATCAATGCATGTTAACTTTACGCCAAGCCATTAGGCCGCGCAATGCAAGACCGCGTCGGGAGTGGGGCGTTGACCTGTGGCTGCGCCGATCATGAGGGTCACGACATTTTCCGATTTTGCGCTGCGCGTGCTCATGTATCTGGCGCTGAACGAGGGCCGGCGCGCGACGGCGGCCGAGATCGCAGGGGCCTATGGTATCTCGCACCATCACCTGACCAAGGTGGTGCATCTGCTGGGCCGTGGCGGCTGGATCCGGACCACGCGCGGCCAGGGCGGCGGGCTGGCGCTGGAGAAGCCGCCCACGCAGATCCGCCTGGGCGAGGTGGTGCGTGCCTGCGAAGGGGGCGGGCAGGTGGCGCCTTGCCATGGCCGGCCGTCCGGCGATTGCCGCATCGCTCCGGTGTGCCGGCTGGCCGGGATTTTTGAGCAGGCGCAGGCCGCGTTTTATGCCGAGCTGGACCGCCATACGCTGGCGGACCTGGTCCTGGACGCCGCGCCGCTGCAGCGCATCCTGATGCCCGAGGCCGATTCGCCAGGCACGAGCCGTCGCTGCAGCCTACAATAACTGTATGCATATACAGACATCGCTGTTTGCGAAGCAGGCGCAGATACTGTTTGACGACCCGGAGGGCGGCATGGTCTACCACGCGGCTTGCGTTGCGCCGGCACGGGCGCAGCGCTGGTTTGACGCGCTGCTGCGCGCGGTTCCGTGGCGCAGCCTGCGAAGGCCCATGTACGCGCGCGTGGTCGACGTGCCCCGGCTGGTGGCCAACGTCTCGCTGCGCGATCCAAGCCGTCCCGGCTGCCTGGACGCGGCCTGCGCCGCGGTGATGCGGGTGGCGCCGGCGCCGTACACGCATGTGGGGCTGAACCTGTACCGGGATGCGCGCGACAGCGTGGCGCTGCACGGCGACCGCGAGGGCAGCCTCTGTCCCGGCCAGCCCATTGCCATCCTCTCGCTGGGCGCGCCGCGCAGCATGCAGATCCGGGACCGCGCTGCAGGAGTCAGCCGGCGCATCACCCTGGAGCCGGGCAGCGTGCTGGTCATGAGCCACGCCAGCCAGTCAACGCACGAGCACGGGATTCCCAAGTGCCCGGCTGCGGCCGGGTCGCGCATCAGCCTGGCGTTTCGCGTGCGGCGGCAGGCGTCGGTCCGGGCCGTGTCCGGCTGAAGCGCCGGCTGGACCGATGCGCTTGCGTGCGCCTGCTTTTTTGTCGCGCGGGTCAGGGCTGCCCTTCAAGCACCGCGCCGACGTTTGCCGGCGAGCTGGCTGGCTTGCTCTGCTGGGCAGCGGCGGGCATGCGCGTGGCCGGAACGGTGGCCAACCCCAGCGCAAGCAGGTGCGCCTGGATGGCAGCAACCGTGGCAAACGGGTGCTCCATGGGAAACAGGTGGCTGCCGTCGAGCAGCGTGATGCGGTCCTCAGCGTAGCGCTGCGTGGCACGCACGCCGCCGGCCTGCCGGGTCTCCTGCGATTGCAGGCCGCCGATGAATACCAGCGGGCACTGCAGCGGCTGGCGCCGCAGCAGCGCGCCGATCTGGTGCGGGATCGTGTCGTAGATGGCCGACTCTGCTTCCCGCGTGAAGGCCAGCGTGCAGCCGTCGTCCGTGTCGGTCATGCCGCAGGCCATGTAGTCCTGCAGGATTTGCGGGTTCCAGCAGGCAAACGTGGGCTTGGCGGCAAAATGCGCCAGCGCGCTGGCGCGGCTTGGCCAATGGGTGCGGCGGTGGCGGCTGACGCGGCTGGGCGAAAACCGGGAAATGACGCCCAGGCGCTTGGCCAGCCGGACGGCCTGGGCGCGCCAGCCGGTCACGATGGGCGAGTCCAGCAGGATGACGGCAGCGGCCAAGCCTGGATGCTGCGCTGCGCACATGAGGCTGAGGATGCCGCCCAGCGAATGGCCCACGAGCACAAGGGGTGCGTCGGCCCGTGCGTCCTTTTGTCGGCGGGCAAAGTCAGCGAGCTGGCGCACCAGGTGCGGCCAGTTGTCGGAGACGGGATAGCCGGGGTCGTGGCCGAGCAGGGCGGGTGCGCTGACTTGGTGGCCCTGCTGGCGCAGCGCATCAAACAACAGGGCATAGGTGCCGGCGGGAAAGCCATTGGCGTGGGCAAAGACTATGGAGGTCATGGCGGGTCCTGATTGGCAAGCATTGTCAGCTTGCCGGATGACAGATGACAAAGGGGCTCGTCCCATGAAGGTTTGGCGTCAGGCGTTGAGCGTTGAGCGTGATGGGCATATGCTGGACGCAATTCGCTCAAACTCTCATCAAAGCGCCGGCGAGGTCGTTGGTCATGCGCTTGGGTGTTGCTGGGCATCGTTTCTGGTCAGCCGGCGGGCTGGGAATGAAATGGGGGCGGTGGTTGCAGTCCGTGCGCCGCAGACTCGCGCGCGGCCGGCCGGGCTGGCGTGGCAGTCGCGGCGTTTTCAGTTGGGTGGCGCGTCGTCCAGCAGGTCCTGCAGGCGGTAGAGCGTGGCCAGCGCCTCGCGCGGCGTGAGCTCGTCGGGCCGGATCTGGCGCAGGGCGTCCAGCGCCGGCTTGGGCGCGGCGGCAGGCGGGGCGGGCGGCGCTGCAAAGAGGTCGGCCTGCGCCTGGTTGGCGCTGGCCGCCTGCTCCAGCTCGGCCAGTGCGTGCCGGGCGTGGTTGAGCACGGCAGCCGGCACGCCGGCAAGCTGCGCGACCTGGATGCCGTGGCTCTGGCTTGCCGGACCCGCCTGCAGTTCGTACAGGAAGACGATGTCCGAGCCGCTCTCGGCCGCGCTGACGTGCGTGTTGAACGCCGCGTGGTGCGTGGCGGGAAACTCGGTCATCTCGAAATAATGCGTGGCAAACAGCGTGAAGGCTCTCACCTTGTCATGCAGGTGCGCGGCGATGCCGCTGGCCAGTGCCAGGCCGTCAAAGGTGCTGGTGCCGCGGCCGATCTCGTCCATGAGGACCAGCGACTGTTCGGTGGCCGTGCGCAGGATCTGCGCGGCTTCGGTCATCTCCAGCATGAAGGTGGACTGCGCGTTGGCCAGGTCATCGGACGCGCCGATGCGGGTGTGGACCGCGTCCATGGGTCCCAGGCGGCAACTTTGCGCGGGCACGTGGCTGCCCATGCTGGCCAGCAGGACGATCAGCGCCACCTGCCGCATGTACGTGCTCTTGCCGCCCATGTTGGGGCCGGTGATGATCTGCATGCGTGCCTTGGGGCCCAGCACGGTGTCGTTGGCCATGAATGGCTTGTTGCGGGTTTCCTGCAGCCGCGCCTCGACCACCGGATGCCGGCCACCGCGGATTTCAATGCAGGGCTCGGGAACGAACTCGGGCGCGCACCAGCCCAGGGCAACCGAGCGCTCGGCCAGCGCCGCCAGTGCGTCCAGCGCCGCCAGTGCCTGGCCAAAGCGCGTCAACCGCGGCACCTGCGGCTGCAACTGCTCCAGCAGCTGCTCGTACAGCCATTTCTCCCGCGCCAGTGCCCGCTCCTGCGCTGACAGCGCCTTGTCCTCAAATGCCTTGAGCTCGGGGGTGACGTAGCGCTCGGCGTTCTTCAGCGTCTGTCGCCTCCGGTAATCCTCGGGCACCTTGCCCGCCTGCGCCTTGCTGACTTCAATGAAGAAGCCATGCACCTTGTTGAACTGCACGCGCAGGTTGGCGATGCCGCTGCGCGCGCGCTCGCGGGCTTCCAGCTCGAGCAGGAAGCTGTCGCTGTGCTCGTTGATGGCGCGCAGCTCGTCCAGCTCGGCGTCCAGGCCCGCCGCGATGACGCCGCCATCGCGCACCAGCGCGGCCGGTTCTTCCACCAGCGCCTGCTGCAGCAGCTGCAGCGCGTCGCCGGGCGGCTGCAGGTCTTGGCCCAGTTGCTGCAGCAGTGGCGCCGGCAAGCCGGACAGCCTGGCGCGCAGCACGTCTTTTTGCAGCGCGTGACGCAAGGCCGCCAGTTCGCGCGGCCGGGCCCGCTGCAGCGCCACGCGCGCACTGATGCGCTGGACGTCGCTGGTCCCGCGCAGCCGCGCGCGCAGCGGCTCCCACAGGTTCTCTTCTTGCAGCGCAGCAATGGCGGCCAGGCGTGCACGGGGGATGGTGCGATCGCGCGGCGGCGACAGCAGCCATTGCCGGAGCAGGCGGCTTCCCATGCCGCTCATGCAGGTATCGATGAGCGAGAACAGCGTGGGCGCGTCTTCACCGCGCAGCGTGCGCACCAGCTCCAGATTGCGCCGCGTGGTCGCTGGCAGGTCCATGAGCTCGCCGCTGCGCGCGACCTTGAGGCTGCGCAAGTGCGTCAGCGCCCGGCCTTGCGTGTGCTCTGCGTAAACAAGCAGCGCGGCAGCGGCCGCGTGGGCGTGCTTCAGATCCTGCGCGTCCCAGGCAGCCAGGCTGCCTGTTTGCAGTTGCGCCTGCAGGCGGTCGCGGCCCAGCGCCGCGTCAAACTGGAAGTCCGGCCGCTGCGTGAGTACCGGCCCCGGGCTGCTGCTCGCAAGCCACTGGCGCAGCCGCTGCTCGTGCGCCGGCAACACGGACTCGGCCAGCAGCAGTTCGCTGGGCGCGATGCGTTCCAGCCAGCCGGGCAGGTCGGCGTGGCCGGCTTCGGCCAGGTGCACCTCGTCCTGCGTCACGGCCAGCCAGGCCAGGCCGACGCGGCGGCCGCGGCCAAAGTGGATGGCAAGCAGGATGGCGTCGCTTTTTTCGGGCAGCAGTTCGCTGTCGCTGAGCGTGCCGGGCGTGATCACGCGCACCACCTTGCGCTCGACCGGTCCCCTGGCGGTGGCGACATCGCCCACCTGCTCGCAGATCGCCACCGATTCACCCAGCCTGACCAGCCGCGCCAGGTAGCCTTCCACCGAATGAAACGGCACGCCGGCCATGGGCACGGGCTGGCCGGCCGACTGGCCGCGCGACGTCAGCGTGATGTCCAGCAGCTCG
>JALOAS010000063.1 GCA_023228705.1 Ottowia sp.
GCGTTTGGCGTGGCGGATGACAGATGACCTCGCTGGCGCATCGATGATTGCGGCTGCGCCGCGGTGATGGGGAGGTTGGGCGTTTGGGGTTGAGCGTTGAGCGTTGGGCGTTTGGCGTTGAGCGTTGGGCGTGGCGCATGACGGATGACCTTGCTGGCGCATCGATGATTGCGGCTGCGCCGCGATGATGGGGAGGTTGAGCGTTGAGCGTCGAGCGTTGGGCGTGGTGGGCTCACGCTGGACGCTGAATGCTTGACGCCAAACCTTCATGAGCCGCCGCAGGCGGCTTTCATACAAGGCCCGCAAGGGCCGCGGGATCATCCGTCATGGCTTGATCAGCAAAAGGGTTGCATGACGCACGAAGACTGGCTGGCACGCTGGCGCGAAGGGCGCACGGGCTGGCATCAGAGCGAAGTGACGCCGCTGCTGCGGCAGCACTGGGCGGCATTGCAACTGCCCGCCAAGGCGCGCGTGCTGGTCCCGCTGTGCGGCAAGACGCTGGACTTGCGCTGGCTTGCCGACCGGGGGCTGGACGTCCTGGGCGTTGAGCTGTCTGCGCTGGCGGTGCAGCAGTTCTTTGCCGAGCATGGGCTGGCGCCCGTGCGCCGGGCCGGGCCGCACGGCGTGCACTATAGCGCCGGCCGCATCGAGATCATCGTGGCGGACATCCTTGACGTGGATGCAAAGGTGCTGTCCGGCTGCACCGCCGTGTATGACCGGGCCGCGCTGATCGCGCTGCCGCCGGTGCAGCGCCGGCGCTACGCCCGCGCGGTCTACGGCAGGCTGCCGCCAGGCACCCGCGGGCTGCTGATTGCGCTGGAATACGCGCAAGAGCGCATGGACGGGCCGCCATTTGCCGTGCATGAGCCCGAAGTGCGGCAGCTGCTTGAGCCGGACTGGGACGTGGCGCTGGCGCTGCGCCGCGGCACGACGGGCCCGGGCAAGGCCGGCCCCGGCGTGGCGTTCAGCGCGGCCGCCTACACGCTGGAGCGCCGCTGACGTGCCGCCCCGCGCGCGCTCCGATGCGGAGCTCATCATCCTGCTGGCACTGCTGGCGGCGATAGGCCCGCTGTCCATAGACACGTACCTGCCTGCCATGCCAGCCATTGCCGTGGAGCTGCAGGTCCCTTCGGCCGTGATCGAACAGAGCTTGAGCGCGTACTTCGTCGGACTGGCCGCAGGCCAGGTGGTCTGCGGCCCGCTGTCCGACCGCTTCGGGCGCCGCCCCATCCTGCTGGGCGGGCTGGCGCTGTACCTGCTGGCCACGGTCCTTTGCGTGCTCGCCCCCACCGCGCATCTGCTCATCGTCGGCCGCGCGCTGCAGGGGCTGGGCGCCTCGGCCATGCCGGCGGCCAGCCGCGCGGTGGTGCGCGACATGTGGTCCGGCAACCGTGCCGCGCGCGCCATGTCCTTTGTCATGATGGCGATGGCGTTTGCGCCCATCATCGCGCCGCTGCTTGGCGGGCAGATCTTTGTCTACCTGGGCTGGCGCGCCATTTTCTGGCTGATGTTTGCCTTTGGCCTGCTGCTGGTGGCGCTGGTTTTGCTGCGCCTGCCCGAGACGCACGGTCCCGAGCGCCGTGGCGACGTGCGCCTGCTGGATCATTTCATTGCGTACCGGCTCGTGCTGTCCAGCGCCCGCGGCTGGGCCTACCTGCTGGCCGGCGGCCTGTCGTACGCGATCATGTTTGGCTACATCATCGGCTCGCCGTACGTGTACATCGAGTTCTTTGGCGTGCGCCCGGATGTCTTTGGCCTGTATTTCGGGCTCAACGTCGTCGGCCTGACACTAGGCAACTGGTTCAACAGCCGGTTCGTGACGCGCTGGGGCTACCTCAGGATGCTGGGCGCCGGGATAGCGGTGAGCACCGCCGGCACGCTGGCGCTGCTGCTGTTTGCGCGCTCGGAGACCGGCGGCCTGGCCGCCGTGGTGTGCTCGCTGTTCGTTGCCGTGGCGCCGGTGAGCATGAGCGGTGCCAACGCCATCGCCGGCCTGCTCGACCGCTACCCCGACAACGCAGGCGCCGCCTCGGCCCTGTTCGGCGTGTCGCAGTTCGGTTTTGGCGCGGTGGCCGGTGCGCTGACCGGCGTGTTCCACACGGGCAACGCAGCTGCCATGGCCTGGTCCATGCTGGTCATGGCCGGCGGCGCGTCGCTGGCCTGGCTTGGCCTGTGGTGGCGATACAACCACCTGGCGTCCACCCGGCCACGCGGCGATGGTGCGGCCGATGCCGGCCCGTGACGAAGCCGCCCTTGCCCATGCAGGATGCGTGGCCGGCGGATCGGACTGCCGGTCGTGGACAACTTCGAGGCGATGAGCTGGGGACCGACGCTGGCCAATGGACATCAGACGGTGGTGCTGGCAACCGACGACAACTTCATGCGCAGGCCAACCACGCAGTTCGTGGCGCTTGAAGTGATTCCCCGCGCAACATCAGGTCGTGACCATGGGGAGGCCGCCATCGCTTCGGCCGGGCGCAGGTGCGGACCCTGGGTGCCGGTGCGTCGCGGCCTGCAGCAGGCACAAAAAAGGCTGGCGAAGCCGCCAGCCTTTTTTGCATTGTCCGGCCCGTCGTTCAGGACAGATGGCCGCTGACCAGCTTGGTCATTTCAAACATGGTTACCTGCTTCTTGCCGAAGATGGGCTTGAGCTTGGCGTCGGCGTTGATGTTGCGACGGTTGGCCGGGTCCTGCAGGTCGTTGGCCTTGATGTACTCCCACAACTTCTTGGTGACTTCGGTACGAGGCAGGGGCTGATCGCCCACGATGGCAGCCAGCTCGGAGCTGGGCGTCATCGGCTTCATGAAGGCAGCGTTGGGCTTGCGCTTGGTTGCGGGGGAGTTCTTGGCAGTGGCCATGTGCGTCTTCCTTTTGTCTTGGATATTCATGAGGCGCACGCCTGCGGGTGCCAAGGGTGCGCGATTCAGGCCTGATGCTACTGGATAAGCAGGGGCTTTCCAAGCGTCAAATTGCTTTTTTTGACGAGTATGTTGTTTTTTTACTCTTGACAAGCGCCGGCGGCCCGCGCTGCAATACGGGAATCGCAAGCCGGACCGGGTTGGGTGCCCGGTCTGGGCGCTTTTTAATGTTGCTGCGCTACGGTGCGGCTGGTGGAGGTTGGGCGTGGCGCTTGACGGATGACGGATGACGAATGACCTCGCTGGCGCATTGATGATTGCGGCTTCGCCGCCATGATGGGGAGGTTGAGCGTTTGAAGAGGTTGAGCGTTGAGCGTTGAGCGGGGAATCGCGGCGGGGGCGCCATGGGGAGGTTGGGCGTTTGGCGTTGAGCGTTTGGCGTGGCGTCATGACGGATGACGGATGACCTCGCTGCCGCATCGATGACCGCGCCGCTGCGCGGCGTCAATGACTGCGGCTGCGCCGCCATGATGGGGAGGTTGAGCGTTTGAAGAGGTTGAGCGTTGAGCGTGGTGTGCACACGCTGGACGCTGAACGCTTGACGCCAAACCTTCATCAGCCGCCGCAGGCGGCTTTCATACGAGGCCTGCAAAGGCCGGGATCATCGGTCATCAGCGGGGAATCGCGGCGGGGCGCCATGGGGAGGTTGGGCGTTTGGCGTGGCGCATGACGGATGACCTCGTTGGCACATCGATGATTGCGGCTGCGCCGCCATGATGGGGAGGTTGAGCGTTTGAAGAGGTTGAGCGTTGAGCGTGGTGTGCACACGCTGGACGCTGAACGCTTGACGCCAAACCTTCATCAGCCGCCGCAGGCGGCTTTCATACGAGGCCTGCAAAGGCCGGGATCATCGGTCATCAGCGGGGAATCGCGGCGGGGCGCCATGGGGAGGTTGGGCGTTTGGCGTTGAGCGTGGTGTGCACACGCTGGACGCTCAACGCTTGACGCCAAACCTTCATCAGCCGCCGCAGGCGGCTTTCATACAAGGCCCGCAAGGGCCGAGGTCATTGGTCATTCGGCGGCCAATCGCGGCGAGGCGCCGCTCCCGGGGGATTGCCATGAACCCAGCTGTTTTCTCCACCTGCGACCTGTGCGACGCGCACGAGGACGATCCATCCGGCGCGTTTCGCGTGCTGCCGCCCGTGTTTCGCGATTTTGGCGCGCTGCAGCGATTTTGCGGGCTGGTGCACACGGTCCGCGCGCTGGAAGACAACTCGCTCGTGCGCGAGGCCGTGCGCAGCCCGGGCCAGGGGCGCGTGCTCGTGGTTGACGGCGGGGGATCGCTGCGCCGCGCCCTGGTGGGCGGCAACCTGGCGACTGCGGCCGCGCGCAATGGCTGGGCCGGCCTGGTTGTTGATGGCTGTGTCCGCGATGCCGCCGAGCTGCGCGAGGCCGGCATCCCCATCCGCGCGCTGGCGCTGCTGCCCATGCGCACCCAAAAGCACGGCCAGGGGCAGGCGGGCGAGGCGGTCAGCCTGCATGGCGTGCCAGTGCGCGCAGGCGATTGGCTGTACGCGGACGAAGACGGCATCGTCGTGGCCGATCGCGCGCTGGTCTAGCGCGCGCAACGGCGGCCGTGATCATTGTTGCCACTGCAGGCCCGGCACGGCGGCCGTTCCGCCAGCGCGTGCTGCGGCAGTCTTGCGTGCCCGTGGGCCCGGTCGTTGCTCCTGTGCCACCGTCCATCTGATCCGCGGGCCGGCTCCGGTGCGCGTGCCTGTCTTCGCGCTGCATGGCCGCGATCCGATATAATCAACTCCCAATGTTGTGTCTTATATAAGATAGCGGGCCAGCCGGATTTGCCGGTGCTGGCGTGCTTGCCCCATTTTTCTTTTTTCAACCTTCAGGAGCTTCCATGCCAAACATCAACGAGCAACTCAGCCGCGATCAGCAGATTGCCGCGCTGGAAAAGGATTGGGCCAACAACGCGCGCTGGAAGGGCATCAAGCGCGGCTACGGCGCCGCTGACGTGGTGCGCCTGCGCGGCAGCCTGCCCATAGCGTACACGCTGGCCCGGCGCGGCGCCGAAAAGCTGTGGGACCTGGTCAACGGCAGCGCCAAGAAGGGCTATGTGAATGCCTTTGGTGCGATCACGGCAGGCCAGGCCGTGCAGCAGGCCAAGGCGGGCCTGGAAGCGGTCTACCTCTCCGGCTGGCAGGTGGCGGCCGACGGCAACACCAGCGAGACCATGTACCCGGACCAGTCGCTGTATGCGTACGACTCGGTGCCGACCATGGTGCGCCGCATCAACAACGCGTTCCGGCGCGCCGATGAAATCCAGTGGGGCCGCGGCGTGGGCCCGGGCGATGACGAGTTCATCGACTACTTCCTGCCCATCGTCGCCGACGCAGAAGCTGGTTTTGGGGGCGTGCTCAACGCGTTTGAGCTGATGAAGAACATGATTTCCGCCGGTGCGTCGGGCGTGCACTTCGAGGACCAGCTGGCTGCGGTCAAGAAGTGCGGCCACATGGGCGGCAAGGTGCTGGTGCCGACGCAGGAAGCGGTGCAAAAGCTGATTGCCGCGCGCCTGGCCGCCGACGTCATGGGCGTGCCCTCGCTGGTGTTTGCCCGTACCGACGCCGAGGCAGCCAACCTGATCACCTCTGATTTTGACGAAAACGACAAGCCGTTCCTCACCGGCGAGCGCACGCAGGAGGGCTTCTTCCGCGTCAGGAACGGACTGGAGCAGTCGATCAGCCGCGGCGTGGCGTACGCGCCGTACGCCGACCTGGTCTGGTGCGAGACGGGCACGCCGGACCTGGGCTTTGCGCGCGAGTTTGCCGAGGCCGTGCACGCCAAGGTGCCGGGCAAGCCACTGGCGTACAACTGCTCGCCGTCGTTCAACTGGAAGAAGAACCTGGACGATGCCACCATTGCCAGCTTCCAGGACGAGCTGTCGGCCATGGGCTACAAGTACCAGTTCATCACGCTGGCAGGCATACACATCAACTGGTACCGCACCTTTGAGTTTGCGCACGAGTACGCACGCGGCGAAGGCATGAAGCATTACGTCGAGATGGTGCAGGAGCCTGAATTTGCCGCACGCGAGAAGGGCTATACCTTCGTGTCGCACCAGCAGGAAGTGGGCGCCGGCTACTTTGACGACGTCACCACCGTGATCCAGGGCGGTGCGTCCAGCGTGCAGGCGCTGGCCGGGTCGACCGAGGAAGCCCAGTTCTGATCAGCCGCATGCGCGACGTGGAAAAGCCGCCTTCGGGTGGCTTTTTTGTGGCGTGCTGGCCGGCTGCAGGCCGCACGACCGGCCCGGGGCCGGACCCGTGTGCTGGCTCATGAGTGCCCCGGCTTGCGGGATCCGGTTGGCGCGGCCTTTTGCAGGCGGTTTGGGCGCAGCTCGCCAAAGTCCTGCAGGATGGGGTAGGCGATGGCCTCGACCAGGTAGCCGTTCAGGTCGGCGATGTCGCCAATGATCTCCAGGTAGAACGAGCTGGCCTCGAAAGCGGCCGGGTCTGCCGCGTCGCCGTGGTGCAGGTTGCGCTGGATGGTGCGGGCTTCCAGCGCGCGGAAGTAATCCTTCTCAAACGCGAGCTCGCGCGCGATGTCGCGGTCCGGTGACACGAACAGCGCCGTGGCCTGGCGCAGGTTGCCCTGCACGCGCTTGAGCAGGTCGGCCAGCTCGGATTCCTGCTCGGGCGTGAGGCCCCAGCGGGCGTAGCGCAGGAGCTCGGACTGGTTGAGCAGCCGCGCGTCCGAGACGCCGGCCGCGCGCGTGATGTTGAGCGAGAACGTCAGGATGTTCTTGAGCGCGTGCTCGTCCTCGGCACCCATGATCTCGCGGTCCTGCTGCGCAATGAAGGTGCTGATGGCGCGGTACAACTGGTTGATCGTCTGGTTGAGCTGGCGTCCCTTGAGGATGGACACGCCGTCGTCGCTGCGCGCGAACGACTGCCGCGTCAAGGTCAGCGATTCGGCAAGCAGGTCGGTCATGCGCAGCGACTCGCGCTTGGCCTGCGAGACGATGATGGTGGGAACGCCGCGCGACGAGTTGTCCAGGTAGCGCGGGCGCATGGGGTCGTCCGGGTTGACCTTTTGCGGCAGCAGCCACTGCAGCAGGCGGCTGTAGTGCCGCAAAAAGGGCATGAAGCACAGCGCGACCAGGACGTTGAAGACCAGGTGGAAGTTGGCCACGGCGCGCGCGTTGTCGCTGCTCATGAACTGCATGACCTGCCCGGACCAGGGCAGCAGCGCCAGCGCCACTGCGCAGCCGGCCAGCCGCGTTCCCATGTTGCCGACGGGGACGCGCCGCTGCGCGGGGTTGCCGTCGGTGGTGGTTTCCAGGATGGGGTTGATCGCCGTTCCCACGTTGGCGCCCAGCACCAGGATGTACGCGGTCTCCGCGTCTATGAGGCCGTTGCTGGCCAGCGACATGATGAGGATGACCACCGCGACGCTGGAGTGCGACGCCCAGGTGATGAGCACGCTGGCAACCAGCGCCAGGCTGGGCGTCTGGCGCAGGAATTCCAGCGCGGCGAGCAGCGAGGGCGCGGACTTGACCGGCTCGAAGATGGCGACCAGCTCCTGCAGCGAGAGCAGCAGCAGCCCGAGGCCGACCAGGACCCGGCCTATGTCGCGGCGCCGGCCGGGGTCGTAGTGCCGGTACATCCAGACGCCGGCCAGGATCAGCGCCGGCGCCAGCGCAGACAGGTTGAACGAGAGCACCTGCACGATGAGCGTGGTGCCCACGTTGGCGCCCAGCATGGCGGCCAGCCCGGGCACCAGTGCAACCAGCCCGTCGACGGCAAAGTTGCTGACCAGCAGCCCGGTGGCCGTGCTGCTTTGTATCGCTGCGGTGACGAGCAGGCCAATGGCAAAGGCCTGGTGCGCGGTCCCCATGGCGGTGCGCATCCACGCGCTCAGCGCCTTGCCAAAGCCGCGCTGCACGCCGGCCTGGACCATGCGCACGCCCCACAGGAGCAGCGCAACGAACCCGGCAAAGGCTATGAATATCTGTATTTCACGCATCGGTGCTGTGCGGGCCGGCTGCCTTGCGGCGCGCGCGGCCCGGACCGTTTCAATGTGAACGGTTTTTGATCATACGATGCCCGCGCGCGCACGAATGGGCGCGGCAGCAGGCGCGACGCGGCGCAGCGGCGAGCCGGCGTGCTGCCGGCGCGAAGGCTGTGCTGCGGGGGTGGAGAGGCGGCGCCGGCGGCGCTTCAGAAGCGGATGCCGGCCGGGTTTTCTGCCGTGCGCGCCGGCGCCAGCGCGTCGGGCTCCGGCTGGGCCGGGGCTGCGGCGCTGTCATCACGTGCGCTGCTGCCGGCGTCCGCGGCATCAGCGGCTGGGGTTGCAGGCGTGGCCAGCGGCGTCGGCGCAGCCGCTTGCCAGTTGTGCGGCAGCTGCGAGGTTGCGGGGTAGCCCGCAGCGTCCAGGTACTGGCCCCAGGTGCCGGCCTCAAAGCCCTTGACCTGCGTGCTGCCCACGGTGAGCAGCGGCAGCTCGGTCCCGCCGGCAAGCTGGTGCAGTGCCTCCACGTCCGCCGCGCTGGCAACCGATTTCTCGGTGAATGGAATGCCGCGCTCGCGCAGCAGCTGGCGCCCGGAGTCGCAGGGCGCGCACTGCGGCCCCGCGTACAGCGTCACCGGGTAGCGTGCCTGGACCTGGCGCAACGCGTACGGCAGCACCGCGCTGCCGGCACCGGCTGCGCCGCCGGCCGAGATGGCCTGCGCGGCGGGGCCAGGCGTGTCGCTGAACGTGACGTGTCCCTGCGCATCGACCGAGCGATAGACCTGCGCTTGCGCGCCCGTGCCGAGCAGCGCGCCCGCGGCCAGCGCCAGCGCAGCGGTTGGGAGGGTGGGCCATTTCATGTCGGATGCTCCGGGGCTGAGAACCTGCGCATCATGCCATGCCCTGGTGGCGCAGCAGCGCCTGCATGCTGGGCTCGCGGCCGCGAAACGCGACGAACGAGTCCATGGCCGGCCGGCTGCCGCCAGCTTCCAGGATGGCCTGGCGGTAGCGCCGGCCGGTCTCGGGATTGGGCGTGGCATCGGCAGTCGCGGTTTCCTCGAACGCGGCGTACGCATCGGCAGACAGCACTTCAGCCCACTTGTAGCTGTAGTAGCCTGCGGCGTAGCCGCCGGCAAAGATGTGCCCGAAGGTGTGCGCCATGCGGTTGAATGCCGGCGGCTGGATCACCGCCACCTCGTCGCGGACCGACTGCACCAGCGGCTGGAGGTCGGCAGCCGGGTCGTGCGCCGTGTGCAGCAGCATGTCAAACAGCGCCAGTTCGATCTGGCGCAGCGTCTGCATGCCGGCCTGGTAGTTCTTGGCGGCGCGCATCTTGTCAAACAGCGCGCGCGGCAGCGGCTCGCCGCTGTCGACGTGCGCGGTGAGATGGCGCAGCACTTCCCACTCCCAGCAGAAGTTCTCCATGAACTGGCTGGGCAGCTCCACCGCATCCCATTCAACGCCGTTGATCCCGGACACGTCCAGCTCATCGACCTGCGTGAGCATGTGGTGCAGTCCGTGCCCGAACTCGTGGAACAGCGTGATGACCTCCGAATGCGTCATCAGCGCCGGCTGGTCGTTGCCTGGCGCGGAGAAGTTGCAAACCAGGTACGCCACCGGCGTTTGCAGCGTGCCGGTGTCCGGGCGCAGCCAGCGCGAGCGCGCGTCGTCCATCCAGGCGCCGCCGCGCTTGCCGGTGCGCGCGGTGGGGTCATAGTAAAACTGCCCAAGCAGCTGGCCGTTCCGCGCTATGCGATAAAAGCGCACGTCCGGATGCCAGGCTGGCGCCGCATCTTCGCTGATCTGCACGTCAAACAGCGTTTCGGCGATCTTGAACAGGCCCGCCAGCACGCGCGGCGCCGGGAAATACGGCTTGACGTCCTGCTCGGTGAATCCAAAGCGCTCTTCCTTCAGCCGCTCGCTGATGAAAGTCCAGTCCCAGGCCTGCGGATCGTCCAGGTCCAGCGAGCTGGCGGCAAACTGGCGCAGGTCGGCCACGTCGCGCTCGGCCCAGGGCCGCGCCCTGGCCGCAAGCTCGCGCAGGAAGTCGAGCACCTGGCCGGTTGATTCGGCCATCTTGGGCACCAGCGAGAGTTCGCCAAAGTTGGGGTAGCCCAGCAGCGCGGCTTCCTCCTGCCGCAGCGCCAGGATCTCGTGCATGGTGGCGGTGTTGTCGTACTGGCGTGCGTCATCGGCGGCCTGCTCGCTGGCCCGCGTGACGTACGCGTGGTACATGCGCTCGCGCAGCGCCCGGTTCCGTGCAAACTGCATGATGGGCAGGTAGCAGGGGATGTGCAGCGTCAGCTTGTGGCCATCGCGGCCGTCTGCGGTTGCCGCAGTGCGCGCGGCCTGCAGCACGTCCTGCGGAACGCCGTCCAGCTCGTCGGCGCTGGCGTAGTACGCAAAGGCGTCGGTGGCGTCCAGCGCATTCTCGCTGAATTTTTGCGTGAGCTCGGCCAGGCGCTGCTGGATCTGGGCAAAGCGTTCCCGCGCCGCGCCAGTCAGCTCGGCACCGCCCAGCACGAAGTTGCGCAGGGCGTTCTTGCGCGCCTGCTGTTGTTCGGCGTTGAGCGTGGACGCGTCCATGGCCTTGTACTTTGCGTAGAGCTTCTCGTCGGCGCCCAGCCGGGTATGGAAATCAGCCACCGCCGGCAGCGTCGCGTTGTACGCTTCGCGCAGCGGCGGCGAGTCCAGCACGGATTTCAGGTGCGAGACGCTGCCCCAGGCGCGGCCCAGGCGCTCGACCGCCACGTCCAGCGTTGCCGAGAGCGCATGCCAATCGGCGGGAAAGTCCGGTTGCCCCACCTGCTCCAGCGCCTGGCCGGCGTCCGCAAGCAGTTGCGTGATCGCCGGCTTGACGTGTTCCGGCCGGATCGCGTCAAAGCGCGGCAGCTGGTTGAATTGAAGCAGGGGGTTGTCTTTTGTCTGTTCTGGCATACGTTTTCAGATGGCGGCTGCCGGTTGATAATCAAGCGCGGCCCGCGCCAGCGCGCGTCATGCGGCGCTGCGCCTGGCCGCGTCCAGCGTGTTGGCCAGCAGCATGGCAATGGTCATGGGGCCGACGCCGCCGGGCACCGGCGTGATCGCGCCGGCCACCTCGCGCACGGCGGCAAAATCAACGTCGCCGCACAGCTTGCCGTCGGCGCCGCGGTTGATTCCCACGTCGATGACGACGGCGCCGGGCTTGACCATGTTGCCGCTGACCATGCCGGCACGTCCGGCCGCGGCCACGAGGATGTCGGCCTGGCGCGTGACCTGCGCCAGGTTGGGCGTTGCGCTGTGGCAGATGGTGACCGTGGCGTTGGCGGCCAGCAGCAGCAGCGCCATGGGCTTGCCCACGATGTTGGAGCGGCCGATGACGACGGCGCTGCGCCCGCCCAGGTCGGTCAGCCCGATGGACGCCAGCATGCGCATGCAGCCCAGCGGCGTGCACGGGCGCAGCCCCGGACGGCCGCCCAGCAGCGCGCCGGCGTTGACCGGGTGAAACCCGTCGACGTCCTTTTCGGGCGCGATGGCGTCGATGACGCGCTCGGCCGAGATGTGCGCCGGCAGCGGCAGTTGCACGAGGATGCCGTGTATGGCCGGGTCCCGGTTGAGTGTGTCCAGGTGCTCCAGCAGCTGCGACTCGGCGAGGTCGGCAGGATGGCGCTGCGCGATGGAGCGCATGCCCACTTCCTCGCAGGCGCGCACCTTGTGCCGCACGTAGATCTGGCTGGCCGGGTCGTCGCCGACCAGGATCACGGCCAGCCCGGGCACGGCCTGCGGGCCCAGCTGCGCGACCTGTTGCCGGATCTGCTGGCGTATGTCCTGGGCCAGCGCCTTGCCGTCGATGATTTGTGCGGTCATGGAAAAGGAAGGGTGTGGTGCGGGGCGGGAGCCGGGGGCGCGGCCGCCGGACGCGAAATGGCCGGCGCGGTTGCGCAGGCCCTGCGCTCCACCGGATCAATTGTTGTGCATCAGGTTGTTGGCGATGGCGATTTTCAGCATGTCGGCCATGGTGTCGGCTTCCAGCTTGCTCATGACGTTGGAGCGGTGCGCTTCCACGGTCTTGATGCTGATCCCCAGGTCCATGGCGATCTGCTTGTTGAGGCGGCCCGCGACGATGCGTTGCAGCACCTGGTATTCACGGCTGGTGAGCTTGCCCAGCAGCGCCTCGCGGCGCGCGCTCGCCTCGCGCGCCGACTGGGCGGCGGCGGCCTGTTCCAGCAGGTGCTCGACCAGCGCGGTCAGCTGTGCTTCGTCAAAGGGCTTTTCAATGAAGTCAACGGCGCCCTTCTTCATGGTCTCCACCGCCATGGGCAGGTCGCCATGGCCGGTGATGAACGCCAGCGGCAACTCCATCCCCGAGGCGACCAGGTGGTCTTGCAGCTCCAGCCCGCTCATGCCGTCCATGCGGACGTCAACCAGCAGGCAGCCGGGCCGATCCGGGTCGTAGTGCGAGAGAAACGCTTCTGCCGAGCCAAAAGCCCGCACGTGGAAGTCGTGGCCCACCAGCAGCCAGCGTATCGAATCACGGACGGCCGCGTCGTCGTCGACGACGTAGACCATGGCACTTCTTGAGACCCGATTCATGAGATGGTGGTTCGCGCGTCTGTCTGTTCGTCAATACGTTCCGATAGGGGGCCGTGGCCGCTGGTTGGCAGCCAGAACGCAAAGCAGCATCCGACCCGTTCCTGATCCTGATTGTAAGTATTCTCTACCGACATGCGACCCTGGTGCGATTCAACGATGGAGCGGCACAGGCTCAGGCCTATGCCCATCCCGTCCTGCCGGGTCGAAAAAAATGGATCGTACAGGCGCTTCAGCGCCTTCGCCGCAAGGCCGGTGCCGGTATCGCTCACGGCAAACCGGACCACGGTCTGCTGCGGGCTGCGCTCCTCGCGCACGGACAGGCGGATACGCCGCTCGGGGCGGCCGGCGGCGTCTATGGCGTCGGCGCCGTTCCTGATGAGGTTCATGAGCACCTGCTCGATGAGCACGGGATCGGCGTACACGCTTGGCAGTTGCCTGGGCCAGTCCTGCTCCAGCGCAATGTCACGCCGCCGCAGCTCGACCGCGGCCAGCTCGACCACCTGCTCGACGATCTGCCGTGCCGGCACGTGGAGCCGGCGCGGCGCGCTGCGCTTGACGAAGCCGCGGATGTGCCGGATCACCTGGCCGGCCCGCTGCGCCTGGTGCGCCATCCGCTGCAGGACCTCGCGCAGCTGGGCCGGCGACAGCTGGTCCCGGTCCAGCCGCGAAATCGCACCGGTGCAGTAGTTGCTGATCGCGGTCAGTGGCTGGTTGAGCTCGTGCGCGACGCTGGACGCCATCTCGCCCATGGTGACCAGCCGGTTCACCGCCTCGGCGTGGTCGGCCTGCGCGGCGGCCCGCTCCTCGGCTTCATGGCGCGCGGTGACGTCGGTGGCGATGATCATCTGCACCAGGCGTCCGTCGACCCAGTGCAGGTATCGCGACCGCACCTCCACCCACTTGCCCAGCCTTTCGATGTAGATCTCGGTGTGCTCGTCCGGCGTCTCGGCAGCCAGCGTCTCCAGCGGGAATCCGGCCAGCGAATCGACCTGGTCGAGCTGGTCGTCGGTGCTGGCCGCGTCGTGCGACGCCGTGGCGCCCTTGAGCGCCATGCGCAGGTGGCCGTCTGCGCTGGCGCCGAACCAGTGACGGTACAGCGTGTTGGCAAACAGCAGCTCGACGCCACCGATGGACGCCACGGAAACAGACGAGCCCAGCGCTTCCAGCACCGTGATGAAGCGCTTGCGTGCGGCAGCCAGTTGCCAGCGTACGCGGTTGGGCTCGGTGATGTCGGTCATGGACGCCATCCAGCCGGTCTGCCGGCCATTGCTGTCTATGAGTGGCGAGATGTACAGACGCGCCTCGAACTGGCTGCCGTTCTTGCGGCGCAGCGACACCTGCATGCCGGCGGCGCTGACACCGCCCGTCAGTTCCTCGCGCAGGCAGCGATGCAGGCGTTCGTGCTGCTCGGGCGGCCAGAACGAATACGGGGCTGTCTGGCCGATCAGCTCCTCGCGCGTCCAGCCGGTCATCTCGCAGAAGGCCGGGTTCACGTAGCTGATGCGGCCGTCCAGGTCCAGCACGCGCAGCCCGGTTCGCATGGAGTTTTCCATGGTGCGGCGAAAGCTGGTTTCCGTCTGCAGCGCCTGCAGCGCCCGCCCGCTGCGCCGCGCCTGCAGCCAGTTGGCGATGAGCAGGCAGGTGGTCAGGCCAAACAGCGTCAACGTGAGCCAGAAGCTGATGTTGCCGGCCAGCCCCGCATGCGTGGGCCAGGCTTGCGTGCGCAGCGCCAGCCCGCCTTCGGCGGCCAGCAGCGGCACCACCACTTCCTGCGCCTGCATGGTTCGCGTGATGCGGTGCCACCAGCCCGCGCGCGGCGCGATGCTCTGGCCGGCAAGCACGGTCCCGCGGTTGTCGAGCAGCGCCACCGCGTAGCGCATGTCCGGGTTCCTGGGCATGGCCTGGTTCAGCAGCGCGTGCAGGCTGTAGAACGCGACCAGCTCGCCGCGCACGTGGTTGGCTTCAAGTACCGGAATCTGCAGCGCCGCCATGGGGCCGACGGCCAGCGCCTGCTCGCCTGCGTAGACGTGGTAGCGGGCGTCGCCGCTTGTGGCCGACGCCGCCGGCAGCGACGCGGTGGTCCCGGACCGGATCAGCTTCTGCGCCTGCGCTTGGCGCAGCGGCGCCCCGGGTCGGGTGACCGAGGCCAGCCAATTGCCGTGCGCGTCGACCCAGCCGATGAGCAGCAGCTCCGGGTACTGCTGCAGCAGCTGCCGCGCCGGCTCGGTGAACGCTGCGACCCCGCTGTCCTTGTGGCGTATCTGCTCGCTCGCGAGCCGGGCCAGCTGCTCGCGTTGCTGGCGCAGGTGGTCACGTGCCTGCTGCTGCGCGCGCGTGGCGTCCTGCTGCAGCGTTTCCTGCTGGTGCCAGCGTTCGACCAGGTGCAGGTAGCCCAGCATGGCAGCGCCTGCCACGATGAACATGACCACCGCCAGCAGCGGCGCCAGGTCGACCAGGTGAAGCGCCAGCGGAGAGCGGGTCCAGTGCGCGGACTGACGCCGCATTGTGGTAGAACGGGCGTTGCCGGGTGGATCAGTCGTCGGGTCCATGGCTCAGGGAAACGCCACGCGAGCACGCGGCACCGCGCCGGATGGTGCACGCTGACGCGCCAATTCGTGTCTTTGCATCGCGATCATTCTCTCTGATAATGGTGTTGGCTTGTCATTCAAAGGAGACGTGGGATGTCCCAATTGCCCAATGCGCCGATCGATATCGACGCCCAGGAAACACGTGAATGGATGGATTCACTGTCGGCGGTCATCGAGCGCGAGGGCCCCGAGCGCGCCCACTACCTGCTGGAGCAGCTGCTGGGCCACGCACGGCAGCACGCGATCGACATGCCGTTTTCAGCGACCACGGCATACGTCAACACCATCCCCTCCGACCAGGAGGAGCGCAGCCCGGGCAACCTGATCATCGAAGGGCGGCTGCGCGCGTACATGCGCTGGAACTCGCTGATGATGGTCGTGCGCGCCAACCGCCTGGATCCGGAAGACGGCGGCGCGCTGGGCGGGCACATTGGATCGTACGCGTCGGTGGCGACCATGTTCGAGACCGGGTTCAACCACTTCTGGCATTCGGAGACCGAAGAGCACGGCGGCGATTGCGTCTACCTGCAGGGGCACAGCTCGCCCGGCATCTACGCGCGCGCGTTCCTGGAAGGGCGCCTCACGGAAGACCAGATGCTGCATTTCCGCCAGGAAGTGGGCTACAAGAAGGGGCTGCCCAGCTATCCGCACCCCTGGCTCATGCCCGATTTCTGGCGCTTCCCCACCGTCTCCATGGGCCTGGGCCCGCTGATGGGCATCTACCAGGCGCGCTTCCTCAAGTACCTGCACGCGCGCGGCATTGCCGACACGTCCAGGCGCAAGGTCTGGGTGTTCCTGGGCGACGGCGAGATGGACGAGCCCGAGAGCACCGGCGCCATAGGCCTGGCCGCACGCGAGAACCTGGACAACCTCATCTTCGTCGTCAACTGCAACCTGCAGCGGCTGGACGGACCGGTGCGCGGCAACGGCAAGATCATCCAGGAACTGGAGGGGCTGTTCCGCGGCGCCGGCTGGAACGTCATCAAGTGCCTGTGGGGCAGCAGCTGGGACCCGCTGCTGGCGCGCGACAAGGATGGCGCGCTGCGCAAGGTCATGATGGATACGCTGGACGGCGACTACCAGACGTTCCGGGGGCACGACGGCGCTTACATCCGCGAGCATTTCTTTGGCCGCGACCCGCGCACGCTCAAGCTGGTCGAGCACATGAGCGACGACGAGATCTGGGAGCTGCGCCACGGCGGCCACGATGCGCAGAAGATCTACGCGGCGTTCCACGCGGCCCAGCACACCGACAAGGGCCAGCCAAAAGTGATCCTGGTGCGAACCATCAAGGGCTACGGCATGGGCGGCGGCGGCCAGGCCAAGATGCCGGTGCACCAGATCAAGCAGATGTCGGACGAGTTCATCAAGGTGTTCCGCGACCGCTTCAACATTCCCATCCCCGACGCCGAGCTGCCCAACCTGCCGTTCTACAAGCCGGCCGACGACACGCCTGAAATGAAGTACCTGCACCAGCGGCGCGAGGCGCTGGGCGGCTACATGCCGCAGCGGCGCGTCAATTCCGACGAGAGCTTCACCATTCCGCAGCTGGATGTGTTCAAGGCCATCCTGGAGCCCACGCGCGAGGGCCGCGAGATCAGCACGACGCAGGCGTTCGTGCGCTTTGTCGTGCAGCTGCTGCGCGACAAGGCTCTGGGGCCGCGCGTGGTCCCCATCGTGGTGGACGAGGCGCGCACGTTTGGCATGGAGGGCATGTTCCGCCAGATCGGCATCTACAACCCCAAGGGGCAGCTGTACACGCCCATAGACAAGGGCGAGGTCGCGTACTACAAGGAAGCCAAGGACGGCCAGGTCCTGCAGGAGGGCATCAACGAGGCAGGCGGCATGGCCAGCTGGCTGGCCGCCGCGACCAGTTACAGCGTCAGCAACCGCATCATGCTGCCGTTCTACGTGTACTACTCAATCTTTGGCTTCCAGCGCTTTGGCGACCTGGCCTGGGCCGCCGGCGACCTGCACGCGCGCGGGTTCCTGCTGGGCGGCACCGCCGGCCGCACCACGCTCAACGGCGAGGGCCTGCAGCATGCCGACGGCCACAGCCTGCTGGTGGCCAGCACGCTGCCATCGTGCATGAGCTACGAGCCGGCGTACGCACACGAGGTGGCCGTCATCATGCGCGAGGGGCTGCACCGCATGGTCGAGAAGCAGGAAGACATCTTCTACTACATCGCCATCCACAACGAGAACTACGCCATGCCGGGCCTTGCCGAAGGCACCGAGGAGCAGATCCTCAAGGGCATGTACCTGTGCCAGCCCGGGGCCAAGGGCACGCCCCGCGTGCAGCTGCTGGGCAGCGGCACCATCCTGCGCGAGTCGATCGCGGCGCAGGCGCTGCTGGCCGAAGACTGGGGCGTGCAGGCCGACGTCTGGAGCTGCCCCAGCTTCAACGAGCTGGCGCGCGAGGGCCGTGGCGTGCGGCGCTGGAACCTTCTGCATCCGGGCGAGCAGCCGCAGGTGCCGTTCGTGACGCAACAGTTGCAGGACCATCCCGGCCCGGTCATCGCGTCGACCGACTGGGTCAAGTCGTACACCGACCAGATCCGGGACTTCATCCCCGAAGGGCGCAGCTACACGGTGCTGGGCACCGACGGCTACGGCCGCAGCGATTTCCGATTCCGCCTGCGCGAGCATTTTGAAATCGACCGCCACTACATCACGCTGGCGGCGCTGCAGGCGCTGGTCAGGACCGGTGAAGTCGAGAAGGCCAAGGTTGCACAGGCCATCAAGAAGTACGCCATCAAGGTCGACAAGATCGATCCCCTGTACGCCTGAACGGAGGATGACAAGATGGCACTGATTGAAATCAAGGTCCCGGACATCGGCGACTTCTCCGAGGTGGAGATCATCGAGGTCCTGGTTGCCGAGGGCGACGCCGTCAAGGCAGAGCAAAGCCTGGTGACGGTGGAGTCGGACAAGGCGTCCATGGAGATTCCGTCCAGCCACGCCGGCACGGTCAGGGAGCTCAAGGTCAAGCTGGGTGACAAGATCAGCGAAGGCAGCGTGCTGCTGTTGCTTGAGGCCGAAGCCGATGCGGAGGCAGGCGACGAAGAAGACGAGGGGGACGACAAGCAAGCGGCCGCCGATGCGCGCCCGGACGCGCCGGCACGGCCCGCGTCGGCGCCCGATGCTTCTGCCGCCACGCCGGCGCCCGCCGCAGCAGCTGCGGCCGGGGGCAGCATCGAGGTCACCGTGCCGGACCTGGGCGACTTCCAGGACGTGGGCGTGATCGAGATCCTGGTCCAGGTGGGCGATCAGGTCGAGCAAGAGCAGAGCCTGGTCACCGTCGAGTCCGACAAGGCGTCGATGGAGATCCCGTCCAGCGCAGCGGGCAAGGTGAAGGAGCTGCGCGTCAGCATGGGCGACAAGATCAACGCCGGCGACGTGATCGCGGTGCTCGAGGGCGCTGCGGCGCCTGCAGCCGAGGCGCCGGCACCCACGCCAGCGCCAGCTGCAGCAGCCGACGCCGCGCCGGCGCCGGAACCCGAGCCGGCAGCGCCGGCGTCCGTGGCACCGGCAGCGGCCCCGGCCATTGCCGCCGCGCCGCATGATCCCACGCGCTCGCCGGCCGGCCTGCCGCATGCCAGCCCCAGCGTGCGGCGCTTTGCCCGCCAGCTGGGCGTGCCGCTGGCCGAGGTCAGCGGCAGCGGACCCAAGGGCCGCATCACGCACGATGACGTGGAGCAATTCACGCGCGCCGTCATGGCCGGGACGGTGCAGACGCAGGCGCAGGCGAGCAGCGGCGTGGGCGGCGCGGGCCTGGGCCTGCTGCCCTGGCCCAAGGTGGACTTTGAGAAGTTCGGTCCCGTCGAGCGCAAGGAGCTCTCGCGCATCAGGAAGCTCAGCGGCGCCAACCTGGCGCGCAACTGGGTCATGATCCCGCACGTCACCAACAACGACGAGGCGGACATCACCGAGCTGGAGGCGTTTCGCAAGAGCACCAACGCCGAGAACAAGAAGTCCGGCATCGACGTCAGGGTGACCATGCTGGCGTTCGTCATCAAGGCGGTGGTGGCCGCGCTCAGGAAATTCCCGGAGTTCAACTCCAGCCTGGATGGCGACACGCTGGTCTACAAGCAGTACTACCACGTCGGCTTTGCAGCCGACACGCCGGACGGGCTGGTCGTGCCCGTCCTGAAAGACGCTGACCGCAAGGGCGTGCTCCAGATCAGCGAGGAGATGGCCGAGCTGGCGGCCAAGGCGCGTGGCGGCAAGCTGGGCCTGGCCGACATGCAGGGCGGCTGCTTTACCATCAGCTCGCTGGGCGGCATAGGCGGCACGCACTTCACGCCCATCATCAATGCGCCGGAAGTGGCGATCCTGGGCCTGTCGCGCAACCAGACCAAGCCGGTCTGGGACGGCGCGCAGTTCCTGCCGCGCCAGTTCCTGCCGCTGTCGCTGAGCTACGACCACCGCGTCATAGACGGCGCGGCCGCCGCGCGCTTCAACGCGTACCTGGCTGGGCTGCTCGGCGACTTCCGTCGCGTCTTGCTGTAAGGGGGCGCGCCATGAGCAAGATACAAATCACCGTCCCCGACCTGGGCGACTTCCAGGATGTGGGCGTGATCGAGGTGCTGGTCCAGGTGGGCGAGCAGATAGCGGAAGAGCAGAGCCTGATCACCGTCGAGTCGGACAAGGCGTCGATGGAGATTCCGTCCAGCCACGCCGGCACCGTCAGCGAG
>JALOAS010000169.1 GCA_023228705.1 Ottowia sp.
CCCAGAAAACAAAGAGTTTTACAAAAAAGAATTAGTTTCTAATAAATAACTAACATTAAATAAGGAGATGAACTATGTTATATATTATTGAAGGATTTACAGAAGAACAAAATAAAGAACTTAATCAGCTTATTGACATAGCATTTCCACACATAGATAAGAGTAAAATATGTGGTGTAAAGCTTTTAAGATGTCATCCAGAGATAAAGATACTTGAAATAACTTTACTTAAAATAACTTCACGTGATGAAATTACGTCTGTAACAATAAGTGAGATTATTTTAGGATGATTATACCAAAAACACATTATTTTGGTATAAAGAGAAAGATGAGGATGGGAGTAAGTGGTAGAACTGTATAACATATTACTATTAAATGCCCCAATAGAAGCTATAGTATCAGGAATATTAATTTTATCATTAGTACTAGGATACTTTACTAAAGCAACTTATAACTACTTTAGAAACAAGTATATAGATAGAAAAATTAATAAAAGAGCTAAAGAGAATAAAGCTTGGTATGACTTAGGATACTATGAAGGATATGGAGCGGCTTTTGTTTGGATGCAGAATAAATTAAAAGAGATAAATAGTGAAAAAGACTTAAAGGAACTAGAGAACGATGAAAGTAAAGATAACTGATTATCAAATAATTGAAGATGCTGAGTTAGAGTTTCCTGTTGGTATAACCTCTATTATTGGGTCAACTAACAATGGAAAGTCTGCTCTAATTCGTGCAATTAAAGGTGCTATAAATAACCAAGGTGGCTCAAGCTTCATTAACTATAATGCTAATGAGACTGTAGTCGCTATTGATTTTAATAGTAATAATATTATTTGGACTAAATCAAAGAAACAAGGTAAATCAAATTATACTATCAATGATGATAAGTATGATAAGATAGGACAGACTCAACTAAAAGAAGTTGCTGATATTATGAATATGCCTGAAATCTCTGTTGGTACTGAAAGACATCAAATTAACTTTTGGAAGCAGTTAGATAAACCTTTCTTAATTGATAAAACTCCATATCAACTATTTGAGTTTATAGCAAACTCAAAAGAACAAGAGCAAGTTGATAAACTAAAGCAACAAACAGAAGTAGAACTAAAAGGAATTAAGAGACACGTTGAAGATAATCACTTACTTATAGATAACTATAAAAAAGAGATTCCAGAGTTAACAAAGGAATCAGAGCTATATGATAAACTTTCTAAGTATAACCCAGTTACACTGAAGTCAGCAGAAACTTTAGCTACTGAGACACAAGATGGACTAATACTATATGATTCATTGAATGAAGATATAGCATACTATAATGAAGAGCTTGAAAAGATTAATTCTATTATAAGTAAGTTAGAACCAATGTTAGAGGAGATTAAAGTACACAATAGTTTAAGAGAGTCTCTCATAGCACTATTTACACAAATGGAAGTAAAAGAAAGATTAGTTGATGAGCTACGAGTAAGAACGTTTGACAACAATGTTGAGTTTTATGAAGAACAAGCAGAAAAACTTAACAACAGTATCTTACAGTATAATGAGCAAGTTAATTCAGCTAAAAGTATAAAAGATTTATTTATTAAATATAATAGTAAGAACAGTGAATATGACTCACTAAAAATTAAGTATAATAATACTATTAAAGAGTTAGATAAATACACAGAGGAGTTAAGTCAATTCAAGACTTGCCCATTATGTGGACTATCATTAGAAACAGGAGGAGAACATGGATTACACTAAGAAATATCAGGAACTTCAAACTAAGATTACAAAGTTAAAGGAAGATAGAGTACGCCTTGAAACAACTTTAGGATCTATTGAAAATGAAAAAGAAACTTTAGTTACTTCAATACTAGAGAAAACTAAGACAAATACACTAGAAGAAGCTAAAACTAAAGTTGATTTAATTGAAGCCAAGTTAGCTGGACTATACTCTGAGATTGAAAAAGTTCTGAAAGAAGTTGAAGACTATGAGCAGTCTAGTAAGTAAACTTGAAACTAAACAAGTTGAGTATAGGTTTAAGTCAAACAGACTTGTTAAATTAGAAGATCAAATTGAAAAGTTAGAGGAAGAAATAGCTGAAGATGAACCAAAAATAGACACGTTAGAAAACAGAGTCTATGGGTGTAAGTTATTAGTTGAAAAGTTAGTAGGAGTTAATAAGAATAACTTAGAGACGTTTTTAACATTTGCAGTTCAAAAGATATTTACAGACAGAAACTATATCGTAAGACTTGATTTTAAGGAAGATAGTAAAAGACCAGCTCTTGAACTAATTCTTGAAGAGAATGGAATAGCTCAAGAAATAACAGACGCAGTAGGTGGAGGTATCTTATCTACTCTTGGTTTACTATTACAAATATACTATATAGAAGTGTATGGACTAACTAAGGTAATGTTTATTGATGAAGGGCTAAAAGAAGTCTCTAAGGCTAATCCAAATGACCCAGATTCTAAAGATTACTTAACTGATATCCTAGGATTCTTAAAGTGGATGTCCCAAGAGAGAGGTTATACGTTTGTTATAGTTACTCATGATACATCAGTAGTTGATATGTCAGACAGAGTTTATACAGTTAAAAATGGTCAAGTAACACTTTCAAAAGGAGAAGAGTATGGAGAGACTTAATAATACACTTAAAGATGTAAAAGATTTACTAAGTATAGGTATAAGGTATATTGCTAGAGATAGTAATGGGAGACTTTATGGGTATACTCATGAACCCTTTAAGGGTTATTACTTTTGGCAAGTTGAGGAAGGTTCTCTAATAGAATTAGTGGACTTTAGAGGTGAGTTTCAAGAAATAACTTTTAGAGATAATAAACCAACTAAGATAGAGGAGATAATTTAATGCCAGAAAATAATGCAGTACATGAGATGATACTATTTGATAGAATTGAAAAGATTAAAGAGTTAGAAGCAGAGTATAACTTATCTGAAAACTCTTATATATCTTTTAGTGGAGGCAAGGACAGTACAGTCCTTCACTACTTAGTAGATGAAGCATTACCAGGAAATAGAATACCAAGAGTATATTCAAATACTGGTATAGAATATAGAGAGATGGTTAAGTTTGTTAAGAGTATGCAAGCTGAGGATGATCGTATTATTATAGCACCAGCTGGAGTTAACATTAGAAGGATGTTAAGAGAGAATGGACTACCATTTAAGTCTAAGAAATTCTCAGGTAAACTTAACAGATTTTATAGAAGTCCCCATAAACAAGAGATCTTAGAAAAGATTGAGTACTTAGAAAATAACTTAGAGTTAGTTACTGACTA
>JALOAS010000002.1 GCA_023228705.1 Ottowia sp.
CCGCAACTGACCGAACAGTAGGGACAGGTGCTGCGGGAGACGGAGGCGCTGGCCAGCTTGAACTGCCGGGTTTCAGCCAGGGCAGCGGTGGGCGAAAAGCCCAGGGCCACCAGGCTGGACGCCGCCAAGCCCGCTCCGCTGACGCGAAAGAACTGGCGTCTGTTCATGTCCATGGATTGTTCTCCTCATTGTGATTCGAGCTTCACGCCTTGATCGCGCTTGCCGCAGTCTAGCTCGAATAACCATGGCAGCGCTATAGGGATGTTGACTGAAATTGTCAACTATTACCCTTGCGGTCCTCATGGAATAGTTGACCAAAACATTCCGGGAATGCGAAACGATGCGGATCGCATGAGAATCAAAAGTTTGAACCAGCGTCCTGCGAGCGGCAAGCGGACCCGATCCGTCCGGCCGGCTGTGACCGTTGCGGCGCGCAAGTCACGGCACTGGGACACATTTGCATCATGGCAACGGAGGAGAGCGTCTTGGACCAGGAATTCGATTACCTCATCGTGGGTGGCGGCATGGCCGGATCGGCGGCGGCCGTGGCGCTGCGCCAGGCCGACGCGGACGCGACCATAGGCATGCTCAGCGCCGAGGCGCATCCACCGTACGACCGGCCGCCGTTGAGCAAGGCGCTCTGGGCCGACGGCAAGGAGGACGATATCTGGCGGCCGCTGTCGCAGGCCGCGGTGACGTTGCAGCTGGAGCGCAGCGCGGTCGATCTGCACCGGGCCACGCATGTCGTCACCGATTCGGCGGGCGATCGCTGGAAGTACCGGCGCAAGCTGCTGCTGGCTACCGGGGGCCGGCCGCGCACGCTGCCGTTTGGCGAGCGGTTCATTTATTACCGCACGCTGGACGACTACCGGCGCCTGCGTGCGGCCGCCACGCCCGGTGCGCGGGTCGCCGTCATCGGCGGCGGCTTCATAGGCAGCGAGATCGCAGCCGGGCTGGCCAACGCCGGTTGCAGCGTCACCATGCTGTTTCCGGAAGAGGGCGTCTGCGCGCGCGCGTTTCCCGCCAGCCTGTCGGCGTTTGTCACGGACTATTACCGCGACAGGGGCGTCGACGCGCGCCCCGGAGTCACGGTGCAGGATGCCAGCGGGGACAACCTGCTGCAGCTCTCGGACGGCAGCAGCCTGCAGGCCGACGTGGTGGTTGCGGGACTGGGCATTGTCCCCAATACCGAGCTGGCCAGGAAGGCGGGCCTTGCGGTCAACAACGGCATTGGCGTGGATGACCACCTCAAGACCTCGGACCCGGACATCTACGCGGCAGGTGACGTGGCCGCCTTTCCGTCCACCGTGCTGGGGAGCCACATCCGGGTCGAGCACGAGGATGCGGCGCTGTCCACCGGCACGCACGCAGGGCGCTGCATGGCCGGCGAGGACGCGCCTTACAAACAGCTTCCCTTCTTTTATTCAGACCTGTTCGACCTGGGCTACGAGGCGGTGGGCGTGCTGGACGCGCGGCTGCAGACCGTGCCGCAGTGGGCCACGCCCAACGAGGAGGGCGTGATCTACTACCTTGAGGACAACCGCGTGCGCGGCGTGCTGCTGTGGAACACTTGGGACCAGATCGACGCCGCGCGTGCGCTCATCGCCGAGAGTGGCCCCTTTGACGCCGACTCGGTCCGCGGCCGGCTGCCGGCGTGAACCGCACGCCCGGCCGGACGCCGCCATGCGGTACAGTGTGCGCCTGCGAGCGCAGCGTGGAAGGACAACCATCCTGGTGGGTGGGCCGGGCTTCAAACCCGGTTGGCGGCGCCAAGCACCGCCGGGTGGGTTCGACTCCCATGTCCTTCCGCCCCCGACCTTGTGCCGTCGCGAGGCGGCCTGAACCCGTCCTGCATCCGCCTTCCGCATGTTTCCCGAGCTGCTTGTTCCCGATGACCTGCACTACCTGATCGCGCAGCAGGTCTGGGCCCGACTGGACGGAGCCGGCGTGGCCACCGTGGGCATCACCGAGCTGGGGATCCAGTTGTCGGGCGAGATCTTCATGTGCCGGCCCAAGCGCGTCGGGCTGGAGATTGCGCAGGGTGGGACGGTGGCGGTGGTCGAATTGGCCAAGGCCATCGTTGCCGTCAAGTCACCTGTTACCGGCGTGGTGGTCGCGGGCAACCCGGCGCTCAAGACCCGCCCGCAGCTCGTGCACAAGGACCCGTACGGCGCCGGCTGGATCGCGCGCCTGCAGCTGCAGGACTTTGAGTCCGACGCGGCGCAGCTGCTTCATGGGGACGCCGCGCGTGCCGCCATGGAAGACCATGCGCGCGAGCACGCGGATCAGCTCATCCCCGACATGCTGGGCCGGCGGGAGCGCAACTGATGGGGGTTGCTGCTGCGCCAGCCGACGTGGACGGGGTGGCCATTCTCCTCTGGTCGGCCGACCCGCACGTGCCCGAGCGGTTGGCCACGCCCTTTTTCCACGCGGCCGCGGCCGCGGCGATGGACTGCCGCGTGGAGATGTATTTCACTGCCGGCAGCGTGCGGCTGCTCGTGCCCGGCGTGGCCGCTGCCCTGCACGCCAGTCCTCGGCACGACAAATCCATCTGGGACAACATGCGCGAAGCGGTGGCGCTGGGCGCGCAGCTGTATGCCTGCACCGATGCCTTGCGTGCGCATGGCCTGGAGCACGGCCAGCTCGTCCCCGAATGCCAGGGGCATGGCGGCGCGGTGCAGTTCATGGCGCGTGCCATGGACCTGCGCTGGCAGACGCTGGTGTTCTGAGATGCGGCGCGCCAATACGGGCGGCGTGGCAGGCAGCCGGCAGCCCCGGCCATGACGCCGGCTGCGAGCGACGGCGTGCACCCGGAAGACTACCCGCGTGCCCGGGTTTGCGCCGGCATCCTGGCAGGCGGGCAGGGCCGCCGCATGGGCGGCGCCGACAAGGGGTTGGTCGAGCTGGCCGGGCGCCCGATGGTCCTGCACGTGATTTCCGCGCTCCAGGCGCAGGCGGGGAGCATCCTCATCAGTGCCAATCGCAACCTGGACCGCTACGGCCGGCTGGGCTACCCGGTGCTGCCCGACCGCGGACCCGGATTTGCCGGCCCGCTGGCCGGCATGGCCGCACTGATGGTTGCCAGCGACGCGCCCTGGCTGCTCGTCGTGCCCTGCGACAGCCCGTTCCTGCCGCCTGACCTGGGTCCGCGCCTGTGGCGTGCGGCCCGTGCCAGCGGGGCCGATGCCGCCGTGGTGCAGGTGCATGGCCGCCTGCAGCCGGTCTTTGCGCTGCTGCGAGGCAGTTTGCGCCAGCGCCTGCTGGCCGACGTTGCGGCCGGCTGGCGCAAGGCCGGCGCGTGGCTGCGTGCGCAAGACCTGGTTGCGGTTGACTTTTCCGACCACGCCGAGCGCTTCTTCAACGTCAACACCGCCGAGCAACACCAGTGGCTCGTGCGCAGGCTCGACCCGGCGAACCCGGTGCGGGGCGGGCAAGAAACGCCATGAGCCTTGGGGTCATGTGTCGCCACGGGATGGCAACTTGTGCACAATGGCGGGACCATCCATCTTCCCATTTTTGTTTGCCACCATGAGTCAAGCCGCTACCTTGCAAGATCCGCCCAAGTCCCTGACCGTACACGCCAAGTCGCGCATCCTGTCGCTGGAATGGCCCGATGGCACCGTACACAAGCTGCCGTTCGAGCTGCTGCGCGTTTATTCACCATCCGCTGAAGTCCGGGGCCATGGTCCGGGTCAGGAAATCCTGCAGACGGGCAAGCGGGAGGTGGACATCGAATCGGTGGCGCCCATAGGCAACTACGCGATCCAGCCCGTGTTCTCGGACGGGCACGACAGCGGCATTTACAGCTGGGAGTACCTGTACTACCTGGGCAAGCGCCAGGAGCAGCTCTGGCAGGACTACGAGAAGCGCCTGGCCGACGCCGGCGTGGACCGCGATGCCCCCATGACCGCGTCGGCCCGGCTTGGTCACTGAGCCACTCCTGCCGGGCTGGCGCTGACAGGCCGTTGCAAATCGCCTTGACGCGGGCGCGGCGCAGGCTTGTGGCTGCGCCGTGGTGATGCACCCCGGGTGGTTGCGGCGGTCGATCGGCAAGGCACTCAGCGCGCGTGCCGACGCGGCCATTCAGGCGAAAGGCAAACATGACAAGCACCCATTTCGGCTATGAGACGGTAGACGAGGGCACCAAGGCGGAGCGCGTGCGCGGTGTCTTTGATTCGGTGGCGCAGCGCTACGACGTGATGAACGACCTCATGTCGCTGGGACTGCACCGTGCCTGGAAGGCGTACACGCTCATGGTGGCCAACGTGCAGCAGGGTCAGCAGGTGCTGGACGTGGCCAGCGGCACCGGCGACCTGGCGCTGGCGCTGGCGCGCCGCGTGGGGCCGCGCGGCGTCGTGGTGCACAGCGACATCAACGAAGCTATGTTGCGCGTGGGCCGGGACCGCCTGCTGGACGCTGGCGTCGTCGTGCCCAGCATGGTCTGCGACGCCGAGGCGCTGCCCTTTGCCGACAACCGCTTTGACCTGGTCACGCTGGCTTTTGGCCTGCGCAACATGACGCACAAGGACCTGGCACTGGCCGAGATGGCACGCGTGCTCAAGCCGGGCGGCCGGCTGCTGGTGCTGGAGTTTTCACGCGTGGCCGAGCCGCTGCGCCGGGCCTACGACCTGTATTCGTTCAGGGTGCTGCCCTTTCTTGGCCGCGTGGTGGCACGCGATTCGGCCAGCTACCGCTACCTGGCCGAATCCATCCGCATGCACCCGGCGCAGCAGGAGCTCAAGGCGCTCATGCAGTCCAGCGGATTTGGCCACGTGGACTACCACAACATGAGCGGCGGGGTGGTTGCGCTGCACGTGGGCCTGAAGTGTGGCTGAGCGCGGCGCACGAGCGATCCGGCGGGATCGTCAATAATCGACGCCATGCGTACCGAAAATCCGTTTGCCTCCCTGGCCGACGCGTTCAGCCGCGGCGCGGGCCGGTTGCGGCCACCCCAGTGGCTGGTCCAGGAAATGCAGCACCGCCTCGTGCTGTTCCTCAACCATGTCTTGCAGCAGGAGCCGCAGGCCATGGAGCGGCTGGCCGGGCAGTCGGGCCGCGTCGTGCGCGTGGCCTGGCGCGATTTCTGGATGCAGCTGGCGGTGACGCCGGCCGGGCTGTGCGAGCTGGCGCCTGACGCCGGGCACGACCTGCTGGTCGAAGTGGCCGGTGCGTCGCCCTTCGAGCTGGGCCGCGACCTGGCGCGAGGCGTGCGGCCTGCCATCCGCATTGCTGGCGACGTCGATTTTGCCGCCGAAGTCAACTGGCTGGTCGATCACGTCCGCTGGGACGCGGAGGAAGACCTGTCGCGGCTGGTCGGCGACGCGCCGGCGCATGCGCTGGCGGCAATGGGGCAGTCACTGGCCCGTGCGCTGAGGCGGTTTGCCGGAGGAGCAGCGGGACGCAACGGCGACCGGCCATGAGGGTGGTGCCGCGCGCGGCCACCATCGCCTGGGTGGCGCTGCGCTACGGGCTGGACGAGCTGGTCCTCACCAGCTTCCAGAAGCCCTGGCTGCGGCTGGGTGCACGCGTGGCCTCGGTCGGGCGCGACCTGTCGGCGCCGCGCGGCCAGCGGCTGCGCGAGGCGCTGGTGCACCTGGGCCCGATTTTCGTCAAGTTCGGGCAGGTGCTGTCAACGCGGCGAGACCTGCTGCCGCGCGACGTTGCCGATGAGCTGGCGCTGCTGCAGGACCGGGTGCCGCCGTTTCCGGGCGACGAGGCGGTGGCCATCATCGAGCGCTCGTTTGGCCGGCCGCTGGACGCGCTGTTCACCTCGTTCGAGCGCGAGCCCGTGGCCAGCGCCTCGGTGGCGCAGGTGCACTTTGCCACGCTTGCCGACAAGCAGGGGCAATCGCATGACGTGGCCGTCAAGGTGCTCAGGCCCGGCATGATGAAGGTCATCGAGAAGGACCTGCGCCTCATCCACAAGATGGCGCGCTGGATCGAGCGGCTGTCCGCCGACGGCAAGCGCCTGAAGCCGCGCGAGGTGGTGGCCGAGTTCGACAAGTACCTGCACGACGAGCTGGACCTGATGCGCGAGGCGGCCAGCGGCGCGCAGCTGCGACGCAACATGCGCGGGCTCGACCTGGTGCTGATTCCGGAAATGTACTGGGACCTGTGCCACACCGACGTCATCGTCATGGAGCGCATGTCCGGCATCCCCATCGGCCGGGTCGACCGCTTGCGCGAGGCCGGCGTTGACATGCGGCAGCTGGCGCGCGACGGCGTCACCATTTTTTTTACGCAGGTCTTTCGCGACGGCTTCTTCCACGCGGACATGCACCCGGGCAACATCATGGTCAGCGTCGATCCGGAGACGTTTGGCCGCTACATCTCGCTGGACTTCGGCATCGTCGGCACGCTGACCGAGTACGACAAGGAATACCTGGCGCAGAATTTCACGGCGTTCTTCCGGCGCGACTACAAGCGCGTGGCCGAGCTGCACGTAGAGAGCGGCTGGGTCCCCGCGAATACGCGGGTCGACGAGCTCGAGGGGGCGATCCGCAGCGTCTGCGAGCCGTATTTTGACCGGCCGCTGAGCCAGATCTCGCTGGGCATGGTGCTGATGCGGCTGTTCCAGACCTCGCGGCGGTTCAAGGTGGAGATCCAGCCGCAGCTCGTGCTCCTGCAGAAGACGCTGCTCAACATCGAGGGCCTGGGCCGCGAGCTGGACCCGGAACTGGACCTGTGGAGCACGGCCAAGCCCTTTCTCGAGCGCTGGATGACCGAGCAGATCGGCCCCAAGCGCCTGTGGCGCGAGCTGAAAGAGCAGGCGCCGTACTACGCCAAGACGCTGCCCGACCTGCCGCGGCTGCTGCACGCGTACCTGCGCCGCAGCGATGGCGCGGCGTCGCGGGCCGAGCTGCAGGCACTGCTGGCCGAGCAGCGCCGCACCAACCGCCTGCTGCAGGCGCTGCTCTACATCGCGGCCGGGTTCATCCTGGGCGTGGCGGCCATGCAGCTCCTGCTTCACCTGCGGCTGTTCTGACAGGAGGGGAGCAGGCCACGCCCGCGGCTTGTCTTGTGCAGGTTCGTCCCCACATGCTGGTCGGCGGATCGCGCCGCGCATGGCGCGCTTCCTATAATTTGATGTTTTTTGCCGACGGGGGCTGGATAGTCATGCCGATTTATTCGTACAAATGCGAATCCTGCGGGTTCAAGAAAGACGTGTTGCAGAAGATGTCGGACCAGCCGCTGAGCGTCTGCCCGTCCTGCGGTGTCGACGCCTTTGCCAAGCAGGTGACCGCAGCGGGCTTTCGCCTCAAGGGAACCGGCTGGTACGTGACTGATTTTCGGGACAGCGGCAAGCGGCCGGGCAGCGAGGCTGGCGATTCCGGCAGCAGCGAGCCGGCGCCTGCGGATGCGGCACCCGCTCCCGCGGCAGCAGCGCCCGCCGCCCGGCCACCTGCGGCGCCAGCGGCCGATTCGGCAGCGAAATAAAATTCCTGCTGCGCAGGGTCTTGCACAGCCGAGGCCGGAGCGTTGCGAGATCGGCCGGCCCAGCTGCGGCCTGCCGCTGGCCTGACGCCCGCCTGCGCGGCAGCGACCGGCCGGCATCCAGCCATTCCATTTTCAAAAGACCAAAGCGATGTCCATGCGTTCCGAATATTGTGGCCAGGTCACCGAGGCAATGAACGGCCGCACGGTCACGCTGTGCGGCTGGGTCCATCGCCGGCGCGACCACGGCGGCGTCATCTTCATTGACCTGCGCGACCGCGAGGGCACCGTGCAGGTGGTTTGTGATCCGGACCGCGCCGACACGTTCCAGGCGGCAGAGCAGGTCCGTGGCGAATACTGCCTGCAGGTCACCGGGCTGGTGCGTCCGCGGCCCGAGGGAACGGTCAACGAGAACCTGCGCAGCGGCCGGGTTGAAGTCCTCTGCCACGACCTCAAGGTGCTCAACGCGTCGCTGACGCCGCCGTTCCAGCTCGACGACGACGATATTTCCGAGACCACGCGGCTCACGCACCGCGTCATCGACCTGCGGCGCACGAAAATGCAGGACAACCTGCGCCTGCGCTACCGGGTGACCATGGCCGTGCGCCAGTTCCTGGACGCGCATGGCTTCATCGACATCGAGACGCCCATGCTCACGCGCAGCACGCCCGAGGGTGCGCGCGACTACCTGGTCCCCAGCCGCATCCACGCCGGCCAGTTCTTTGCGCTGCCGCAGTCGCCGCAGCTGTTCAAGCAGATGCTCATGGTGGCCGGCTTTGACCGCTACTACCAGATCACCAAGTGCTTCCGCGACGAGGACCTGCGCGCCGACCGCCAGCCCGAGTTCACGCAGATAGATTGCGAGCTGTCGTTCATGGACGAGCAGGGCATCCGCGCCCTGTTCGAGGACATGCTGCGGCAGGTTTTTGCCGACGTGCTGCAGGTGGAGCTGCCGCCGTTCCCGGTCATGACGCACGCAGAGGCCATGCGGCGCTTTGGCTCGGACCGGCCGGACCTGCGCGTGAGGATGGAGCTGACCGACGTCACCGACGCCATGGCCGACGTGGCGTTCCAAGTGTTCAGCGGGCCGGCCAACGACGCCGGCGGTCGCGTGGCCGTGCTGCGCGTGCCCGGCGGCGGCCGTCTCAGCCGCCGCGAAATCGACGAGTACACTGACTTTGTCAAGATCTATGGCGCGCGCGGGCTGGCCTGGATCAAGGTCAACGATGTGGCGCAGGGACGTGATGGCCTGCAGTCGCCCATCGTCAAGAATCTGCACGACGCGGCGCTGGACGCCGTGCTGCAGCGCAGCGGTGCGCAGGATGGCGACCTGCTGCTCTTTGGCGCCGACAAGGCGCGCGTGGTCAACGACGCGCTGGGCGCGCTGCGCAACCGCGTGGGGCTGAGCGCGTTTGGCCGCGAGACCGGCTTGTTCGAGGATCGCTGGGCGCCGCTGTGGGTGGTTGACTTCCCCATGTTTGAATGGGACGACGAGACCCGCCGCTGGGCCGCCGTGCACCACCCTTTTACCGCGCCAAAGCAGGAGCACCTGGACCTGCTGGCCAGCGACCCGGGGCAATGCCTGTCGCGCGCTTACGACGTGGTCCTCAACGGCTGGGAGCTGGGCGGCGGCTCGATCCGCATCCACAACAGCAGCGTGCAGAAGCAGGTCCTGGAGGCGCTGGGCATGGGCGAGGCCGAGGCCGAGGCCAAGTTTGGCTTTCTGCTGGACGCCCTGCAGTACGGCGCGCCGCCGCACGGCGGCATTGCACTCGGGCTGGATCGCCTGGTCGCGATGATGGTCGGCGCCGCGTCGATCCGCGATGTCATCGCCTTTCCCAAGACGCAGCGCGCACAGGACCTGCTCACGCAGGCGCCGTCCGCAGTGGATGAAAAGCAGCTGCGCGAACTGCACATCCGCCTGCGCAATACGGCGCCGGCCTGACCGCCTGACGCCCCCGGAGGTGGGCATGCGGCAGGGCAGGCGCGTTGCGCAGGCGCAGTCAGGCCTTCCCTGGCTGGCGCGGACGTTGTTTTCTTGCGTTTTGGCGCAATCTGGTGACAATGACCGTGATGCCACGTTTTTGTGAACAAGGAGCAACAAGATGACTCACCCTGCCGATGAATCCGAAATAACCGCAGCCAAAGACGAGCTGGTGGCCAGCCTGCGCCGCGTGGTGGCCGATGCCGAAGAGCTGATGAGCGCCACGTCAGACGAGGCTGGCGACGCGCTGGACGAACTGCGCAAGCGCATGCGCGACAGCCTGGATGTGGCGCGCGGGCGCGTGCGCGAGGCCGAGGCATCGCTGCGCAGCAACGCGCGCCAGGCGGCCAGCACGGCCGATGACTACGTCCGCGAAAACCCGTGGTGCGCGCTCTCGGCAGCCGCGGCCGTCGGCGTGGTGCTGGGCGTTCTTGTGGGTCGCCGTTGAGGCGCCGCCGGCGCGCGGGCATGCTGGATCCGGCCAACACCACCGCGGCGCGCCTGCGCCGGCTCCTGGCCAATGTGCTGGAGCTGGCGCGGCTGCGCCTGGAGCTGCTTGGCGTGGAGGCACGCCAGGACCTTGCGCGGCTGGTCGTCATTGCCATGCAGGCCGTCGTGGCGGCCATCCTGCTCGGCTTCGGGCTGGTCTTCCTGGCCCTGCTGGCCACGCTGCTCCTGTGGGACACGCACCGCGTGCTGGCGCTGGGCGTGTCCACGGCGGTATTCTGGCTCCTGGGGTTGCTGCTGGTGCTGCGGGTTCGCGAGCAGTTGCGCCAGGGGCTGCGCCTGTTCAGCAGCACCATTGACGAGCTTCGCCGCGACGAACAGGAGTTCCGCACATGAGCCCGCGGCCATCGTCGCCAGCCGCGTTGCAGGCGCGCCGCCGCCTCTTGCTGCAGCGCTCGGACCGCCTGCGCCGGCGCATTGCGTCGGATGCGCCGGTGCTTGCGCCCGGCTTGGGCGCCGTCGACCGGGTCCGTTCTGTCGTGGGCCTGGTCAAGCGCCATCGTGGCGTCTGGCTGGGCGCCGCGGCGCTGATGGCAGCAGTCGCGGTATCGCGGCCGCGCGCAGCGGGCCGGCTGGGCCGGGGCGTGCTGACGGCCTGGGAACTGGCGTACGGTGGCCGGGCGCTGCTGCGCCGGGCAGCGCAGGCGCGCCGCTGACGGCGCGGCGGCAGCAGCCGGGCCAAGGCGCGGAAGAGTGAGCATGTCCGAAAAGCGGCAATACAAGATACCCGAGTCGGTGCTGGTGCTCATCCACACCCGGGCGCTGGACGTGCTGCTGCTGCGTCGTGCCAGAATGGGGACCACCTGCTGGCAGTCGGTCACCGGGAGCCGCAAGACGCGCGACGAGCCGCTGCGGCAGACGGCGATCCGCGAGGTTCGCGAGGAAACAGGCATGGACGCCACGGCGCCCGGCGCCTGCCTCAGCGACTGGCACATGACGAACACTTTCGAGATCGCCCGCGAATGGGGCGGGCATTTTGCACCTGGAACCACGCACAACGAGGAACACGTCTTTGGTCTGTGCGTGCCGGCTGCAACGCCGGTGCGGCTGAACGCTGACGAACATCTGGAATGGGCCTGGCTGCCCTGGCAGGAAGCGGCCGAGCGCTGCTGGTCCTGGACCAACGCACAGGCGTGCCGCGAGTTGCCGGCCCGGGCATGTGGAGCAGTAACGTGAGTTTGGAACTGGATTTGACCCCCGCTGCGCAGCGCGCGCCGCTGCGCGTGGCCACCTACAACATCCACAAGGGCGTGCAGGGCATGGGCCCGGCGCGACGGCTGGAGATCTACAACCTGGCGCGTGCCGTGCAGTCGCTGGATGCCGACATCATCTGCCTGCAGGAAGTGCATGGCGTGAACCGGCGCGAGGCGCGGCGCTTTCGCCTCTGGCCCGATGCGCCGCAGGCGGACCTGCTCGCTCCCGAAGGCTACCAGTCCGCGTACGTCACCAACGCCATCACGCGGCATGGCGAGCATGGCAATGCCTTGCTGTCGCGCTGGCCCATCATCAGCCGCCAGCATGAAGACATGTCCGATCACCGCTTTGAGCAGCGGGGGCTGCTGCACGTGCAGTTGCGGCGGCCGGACCAGATCCTGCATGTCGTTGTCGTGCATTTCGGACTGATTCCGGCCAGCCGCGTGCGCCAGGCCGAGCAGCTCAAGCGGTACATCGCACGCGAGATCCCGCCCGAGGCGCCACTGGTCGTGGCCGGTGATTTCAACGACTGGGGCATGCGCATCCGCCGGCTGCTTTGCGTCGACGACCTGCGTGCCTTTGAAGGCGCGCGCACGCTGACGTACCCAGCGCGGTTCCCGGTGACGCAACTGGATCACATCTATGCGCGCGGCCTGGAGCCGCTGCAACTGTACACGCCGCAGGGCCGCATGTGGCGCCGCATCTCGGACCACCTGCCGCTGATCGCCGATTTTGACTTCAACCAGCCATCGCCGCACATCCTGACCGCGGGCGACTCCATGGTGGTGGCGTGACGCTTGCGCCAGTTTGCCAGCGACCCGGCAGCGCGGCCGCAACCGCCAGGCCTGGCACAACGCCGTTTCCTGTTCCCGGCGCGGACCAGGGTCGGCGCATCGCTGTTACGATCGAATCCCCATGACCCAATCAAAACCCACGACCATCATTGCCGCCACCGCCTCCCAAGCGGCAACCGAGGCGGTATCGGCGCGGATACGCAGGCGCGTGGAAGCGGCCGGGCAGCGCTTCAGCGCCAATGACAACATCGCCGAGTTCATCGAGCCGGGCGAGCTGGATGCGCTGCTCGAGGAAGTGACCGGCAAGATGCAGCACGTGCTCGACAGCCTGGTCATAGACACCGAGCAGGACCACAACACGGCGCAAACGGCGCACCGAATCGCCAGGATGTACCTCAAGGAGGTCTTCGAGGGCCGCTACAAGGCCGCGCCGCCCATCACCGAGTTTCCCAACGCCGAGCAGCTGAACGAGCTGATGATCGTCGGGCCGATCACGGTGCGGTCCGCGTGCAGCCATCATTTCTGCCCCATCATGGGCAACCTGTGGGTGGGCGTCATGCCCAACGAGCACACCAACGTGATCGGGCTTTCCAAGTACGAGCGCCTGGCGCGCTGGATCATGAGCCGGCCGCAAATACAGGAAGAAGCCATCGTGCAGCTGGCCGACCTGATCCAGCACAAGACCAAGCCCGACGGGCTGGCGCTGATCATGAAGTCCACGCACTTTTGCATGAGCTGGCGCGGCGTCAAGGACAAGGACAGCAAGATGATCAATTCGGTCATGCGCGGCGTTTTTCTCAAGGACGCGACGCTGCGCCGCGAGTTTCTCGCGCTGCTTCCCAGGGAGTACTGAGATGCTGGTACGCCTTCTCTACGCAAGCCGCACCGTCGACGCGCCCGAGCGGACGGTGGCGCAGATCCTGGCTGCCGCCCGTGACAAGAACCTGCGCCGCGGCGTCACCGGCGTGCTGGTCTGCGGCGGGCCCGCGTTCCTGCACGTGCTCGAGGGCAACCGCCGCGCCGTGAGCGACCTGTACGGCCAGATCCAGCGCGACCCGCGCCACACCGAGGTCGAGCTGCTGTCGCTGCAGGACATAGGCGAGCGCCGCTTTGGCGCCTGGGCACTGGGCGTGGTCAATGTGGCGCAGGTCAACCCCAGCGTCCTGCTCAAGTACTCCGAGGTGCCCGAGCTCGACCCGTATTCGGTGCCTGGCGCCACGTCGCTGGCGCTGATCGAGGACCTGGTCGCCACGGCCGCGATCACCTGCCACGCCTAGGCGCGGGGCAGCGTCTGCCCGGTGCAGGCGTCCGCCTGCGCCTGCTGCTCCCGCTCCCATTCCTGCTCGCGCTCTTGCAGCGCGCACAGCGCGTCGCGCTCGGTGCGGCAAACCTGCAGCAGCGGGTGCTCAGCCAATCCACCGGCTGCCGAAAGCGCACGCTCGGCCGGCAACTTGAGGCCGCAGATGAACAGCGCCACGCCGCGCACCAGGAGCTGGCTGCGGATGCGGCCAAAGACTTCGGCGCCGGTGGCGTCCACGCGGTTGATCGGATGGGCAAGCAGGCAGACGCTGCGCGTATCGGGATGCGCGTCCAGGTACTCGACCACGTAGCGCTCGAATGCGGTCGCGCTGGCAAAGTCCAGCTCGGCGTCCATGCGCATCACCAGCGTACGCGGCAGCAGCGGATCCAGGCGCCAGCGATACCGGTCGCGCAGCGTGCCGTCGGCGTGGCGTCCGACTTCGACGATGCGCGGGTGCAGCCGCTGGTACAGGAAATAGGACAACGCCATCAGCACGCCGGCCAGCACGCCCCAGTACAGCGCAGGCGCCGTGACGATGGTGATTCCGAACGTCAGCACGGCGATCACGGATTCCACGCGCGAGATCTTCCAGACCCGGATGAAAGCGCGCGGCTTGATCAGGTTGATGACCGCTGCAATGACAATGGCTGCCAGCACGGCCTGCGGCACGTGGTGCAGCAGCGGCGTGAGCAGCAGCAGGGCCAGCAGCACCATGACGACCGAAAAAATGGTGGCCCAGCCGGTTTGCGCGCCAGCGTACAGGTTCAGTGCCGAGCGGGAAAACGATGAGCTGGTGGCAAAGGCGCCGGTCAGCCCCGCGGCCACCTTGGCCAGCCCCTGGCCGATGAGATCCTGGTCCTGGTCCCAGCGCTCACCCTTGCCCTGGCTGTCGATCTTGGCGCTGGCCGCGGTCTCCAGGAAGCTGATCAGGGTGATTGCCAGCACGGGCAGCGTGAGCTGCCCCAGCGTCTGCAGCCCGGGCCAGGTCGGCCAGTACAACGCGGGCAGGCCCCGCGGCAGGTGGCCGACCACCTTGCCACCGCGGGCTTCAAAGCCAAGCAGCCAGGACGCGGCGGCCGCCGCGACCAGGATGACGATGACCGCCGGGAACGCGGGCCGCCACCGCCGCGCAAGCCGCAGCAGCGCCAGCGATGCCAGCCCGAAGACCAGCGCGCCCCAGTGCGGCAACGGCACCGTGGCCAGCGTGGCCCAGCCGCCTGGCAGGCCCAGCAGCGCTGGCAGCTGCGAGGCGATGATGAGGATGGCAGCGGCCTGCGTGAACGCCATCAGCACGGGCGCGTTGACCAGGTTGAGCATCCAGCCAAAGCGGACCGCGCCCAGCACGACCTGCAGCAGCCCCGACAGCAGCGCAAGCCAGACGGCCAGCGAGATCCAGTCCGCGCTGCCCGCCGTGGCCAGCGGGATGAGCGCGGCACCGGTGAGCAGGCTGGTCAGCGCCGTCGGCCCGACGGACAACCGGGCGGACGCGGAAAACAGCACCGCCACCAGTGCGGGAAGCAGCGAGGCATAGATGCCGGTGATCAGCGGCATGCCAGCGAGCTGTGCGTACGCCACGCCCTGCGGGATCACCATCATGCCGACCGTGATCCCGGCCGACGCCTCGTTGCGCAGCAGCGCCAGCGTCGGCCGCGGCCAGCCCAGACAGGGCAGCCATTTGACGAGTCGGTGCGAAACGTGCATAAACCTAGATCCAGCAGTCGAACGCTGCTGAGTGTGAATATCTTATTGTGATCAAAGGGAAAGCCAAGTTTGCACGAGCACACCATTTTGGTGGCCACGCTATGCGCCCGATCGCACAGCGCTGGACGCGTCATGCTGCGTTGCTCCGCCTTGCAGACAGTAGTCTGCCGCGTTGTCGCGTCTTGCCTGGCACACCCATCGCTGCACGCTCAGGCGCATCCTACTGCGGAATCTAGGCTGAATCTAGGATAGGTCTGCTATGTTAACCAGCCCGGTTCAAGCGGGCGAAGAGGCTGCCGGCGGGAGCGGAGCAGGCCGTTTGGGGCCGGTGGCACGCGCTGCTGGCCGACGCCATGGCTGTCGTTCGTGGACTCGATCTGCGGGCCTGCGGGGCTTGGGCCTGGTGCTCATGCTGCTGCCCGGGCTGGCTGCGGCGCAGGCGTTCCGCTGCGCCGATTCAGCCGCCGGAGCGGTCCTGTACACGGACCAGCCCTGCGCGCAAGGCGTGCTGGTCGTTCCCGAGCGCAGCGCCGAGCAGGCGCGCCTGGACGCCAGCAGTAGAATCAGCGGTGTCATGACACCGGCTGGTTTGTCCATCCTGCACGAGCGCCTGCAGCAGGCTGCGCCGCTGGTGCAAGTCATCACGAACACGGTGGTGCAGCAATTCAGCGCCAATGTGCTGCTGGCCATCGGCGCGGCGCCGGCCATGTTTGACCACGACGCGGACGCCGCGCAGTTTGCCGCAGTGGCCGACGCGATGCTGGTCAATTTCGGCACGGCAACCAACCAGCAGTTGCTCGCGGCCGATGCGGTCGCTGCGGTGGCCGGTGACATCGGCAAGCCCTGGGTGCTTGACCCGGTCAGCATAGGCGCGGGCGACGTTCGCACGGCCCGGATCCGGCAGATGGTGGCAGCGCGGCCAACCGTGATTCGCGGCAACGCGTCGGAAATCCTCATGCTGGCCGGCCGCAGTGCCGGCGCGCGTGGTGTTGATGCCGTCGACGAGGTCGGCTCCGCGCTGCCGGCGGCCTGTGAGCTGGCGCGCACCAGCGGCAGCATCGTTGCCGTCTCGGGCGTGTACGACGCCATCGTCGCGGTCCGCGGCGAGAGCGTCCGCATTGCGCGCATCGAGGGCGGCCACGCGCTGATGCAGCGCGTCGTCGGCACCGGCTGCTCGCTGGGCGCCGCAGTGGCTGCGTACCTGGGCGCCCAGCGCAGCGTTGGCGACCCGAACGCTGCGCCGGATTTTGACGCTGTTGTCGCGGCGCATGCGCATTTTGCGCTGGCGGGCGGGCTTGCCGCCGGCAGCGCTTCGCGCCCGGGCAGCTACGCCACCGCATTTCTCGATGCGCTGTTCGAGCTGTCCGCCGCCGACATGGCCGGCGCTCAGGTGCGCGTCGAAGCGCTGGCGCTGGCCGACGTAAAAGCCGCTTTTTCATGACGCGCCGGCTGCAGGGCATCGATCCGTCCCTGTACTTCATCACCGACACCGGGCTGTGCCGCCAGGCCGGACGCAGCGTCGCGCAAACGGCGGCTGCGGCCGTTGCAGGCGGCGCGGGCATGGTCCAGGTGCGGGACAAGCGGCTGGACGACCAGGCGTTTCACGACCTGACCCTGGACGTCATCGCTGCCGTTGACGATGTGGCGCACGCGCTCGGGCGCCGCGTTCCCGTCGTCATCAACGATCGCGTGCACGTGGCCCGGCGCCTGCTCGATGAAGGCCACGCCGTGCACGTCCACGTGGGCCAGTCCGACATGCCGGTGCCCGATGCGCGCCGGATTCTGGGCGCGGAGCCGCTGCTTGGCCTGTCCGTGGTGACGGCAAGCGACCTGCCGGCGGCCGCGCTGAGCGCCGAGATCGACCTGATCGGCATCGGTCCCGTGTTTGCAACCGGCACCAAGGCCGACGCGGGCCTGGCGCTTGGCGTCCGGGGATTGCGCGAGCTGGTGACGCGCAGCAGCGTTCCGGCGCTGGCCATAGGCGGCATAGACGCCGGCAACGCCGGCAGCCTGCATGGCAGCGGCGTGGTTGGCATCTGCGTTATTTCTGCCATCTGCCTGGCGCCAGACCCCGCCGCAGCCGCACAGCGCCTGTACGCGGCATTTCGCGGCCGCCCGGCGTGAGCGGCCGGTTTTGCGCGCTGGCACCGGTGACGGATGACGGATGACCTCGCTGGCGCTTCGTATGACCGCGCCGCTGCGCGGCTGCAATGACGGCGGCTGCGCCGCCATGATATGGGGAGGTTGGGCGTTGGGCGTTGGGCGTGGTGGGCACACGCTGGACGCTGAACGCTTGACGCCAAACCTTCAACAGCCGCCGCAGGCGGCTTTCATACGAGGCCCGCAAGGGCCGAGGTCATCCGTCATGCGCCACGGGTCGCATCGGGGAGCGCTGAAGCATCGCGCTGCGGCAGTGGAACGAGACCGCAGCGACCAGCCAGCAGCGACGCGTCAGCGACCGCTGCAGACCGGGCAGTCGGGGTCCCGGGCAATGGCGATGCTGGAAAAATCCGGGCGCAGCAGGTCCACCAGCAGCAGGCGTGCGGTGAGCGCCGAATCCAGGCCGCAAAGCAGCTTGATGGCTTCGGCGGCCTGGATGCTGCCGATCACGCCCACCAGCGGCGCCAGCACGCCCAGCGTGGCACAGGGCTCGTCGGCCACGTCCTGCGTGGGCGGGAAGACGCAGGCGTAGCAGGGCGCCTGTGGCTGGCGCAGGTCGTAGACGGAGACCTGACCGTCAAAGCGGATCGCGGCGCCAGAGACCAGCGGCTTGCCATGCCGCACGCAGGCGCGGTTCAGCGCCTGCCGGGTGGCAAAGTTGTCGCCACAGTCCAGGACCACGTCGGCCTGCACGACCAGCGCTTCAAGCAGCGCCTGGTCGGCGCGGCGTGCCACGGTTTGCACCACCACGTCCCGGTTGAGTGCCGCGATGGCCCGCTGCGCCGACAGCACCTTGAGCTGTCCGATGCTGGCCTGCGTGTGCATGATCTGGCGCTGCAGGTTGGTCAGGTCCACGCTGTCGTCGTCGACCAGCGTGATGCGGCCCACGCCGGTGCTGGCCAGGTACAGCGCCACGGGCGAGCCCAGGCCGCCCGCGCCCAGCACCAGCGCATGCGCGGCCAGCAGCTTCTCCTGCGCCTCCACGCCCAGCTCGTCAAGCATCAGGTGGCGTGAATAACGCAGCAGCTGTTCGTCATCCATGCGCCTGCCTGCCTTGCTTGCCGGATCCGCCGCGCCAGGGGCCGCCTGGGGCCCGTTCAGTCCTCTGCGCCGGGGGCGTCCACGTCGTCGTCGTCGTCGCTGACCGCCTTGCTGACTTGCACCGGGTCGCCCTTGAGCTGCGCCAGCGCCTGCTGTAGCGGGAAGTCCTCTTCGCTGCCGTACTGCGGCGGCCGCCGGGGCGTCTCCTGCTTGTCGGCTTCTTCTTCCAGGCGCCGGATCGCCGCTTCACGTGCCTTGTCGCGCGCACTGCTGGCCGGGGCGGCGGCATCGCCGTTTTCCAGGTGGTGCTGCAGGTCGATCTCGCGCATGCGCAGCGCGGCAAAGGGGCTGCCCTCGGCGGTGTCGTCCACCGCGATGTCCGGCACGATGCCGCGGGCCTGGATCGACGTGCCATCCGGCGTGTAATAGCGTGCCGTGGTCAGCTTCAGCGCGGTGTCAGGCCCCAGCGGACGGATGGTCTGCACCGACCCCTTGCCAAAGGTCTGGCTGCCCATGACGACCGCGCGGTGGTGGTCCTGAAGCGCACCGGCGACGATTTCACTGGCCGACGCCGAGCCGGCGTTGACGAGCACCACCATGGGCACGGTCTTGACGCCATCGGGCAGGTCTGCCAGCGGGTCCTTGCCGTGGCGCTGCATGTAGTCTTGCGGAACGGTCTTGTAGACGGCCTTGCTTTCCTCTATCTGCCCGTCGGTGGTGACCACGGTCACGTCCCGCGGCAGGAACGCGGCCGATACCGCGATGGCGGCGTTGAGCAGCCCGCCCGGGTCGCTGCGCAGGTCGAGCACCAGGCCCTTGAGATCGGGGTCTTCCTTGTACAGCGTCTTGAGCTTGTCGACGAAATCGCCCACCGTGGTCTGCTGGAACTGGGAAACACGCAGCCACGCATAGCCGGGCTCGACGATCTTGCCCTTGACCGAGTGCGTCTGGATTTCAGCGCGCGTGATCGTGACCGGGAACGTGCGGCTCTCTTCCTTGCGGTAGATCGTCAGGCGCACCTTGGTGCCCGGTTCGCCCCGGATGCGCTTGACCGCGTCGGTCAGCGTCAGGCCCTTGACGGCCGTGTCGTCCACGCGCGTGATGAGGTCACCTGGCAGGATGCCGGCCCGGTCGGCGGGTGTGCCTTCTATGGGCGAGATGACGCGGATCAGGCCGTCTTCTTCGGTGATCTCTATGCCCACGCCAACGAAGCGCCCGGTAGTGCCTTCCTTGAATTCCCTGAAGGCCTTGGCGTCAAAGTATTGCGAATGCGGGTCCAGCCCGGAGACCATGCCGGAGATGGCGTCGGTGATCAGCTTTTTTTCGTCCACCGGCTCGACGTAGTCGGTCTTGATCAGGCCAAATACGGCCGCCAGCTGCTGCAGCTGCTCCAGCGGCAGCGGCGCCACGGCGCTGCGCGCTGCCGTTTGCAGCGAAACGGTGGCCATCGCGCCGGCAAGCGCGCCGGCAGCGATCCAACCCGCGATTCTGGCTTTTTGTCTCATGGCATGGAATGGGTTTGCAAGCGTTGAATATACACGGTCTGCGCCTTGCTCTGGCTTGCTGGCGCTCAGCGCAGCGGGCTCGGGTCGGCGGGCGATTCAAGGTATTGGCTGCGCACGGGTTTCAGCGCGGCGTCCAGTTCATACACCAGCGGGATTCCGTTGGGTATGTTGACCTCCATGATTTCCTGGTCCGATATCCCGTCCAGGTGCTTGACCAGCGCCCGGATGGAATTGCCGTGTGCCGATATGAGCACGCGCTTGCCTTCCTTGATCACCGGCGCGATGGTTTCGTTCCACAGCGGCAGCACGCGCGCCACGGTGTCGCGCAGGCACTCGGTCAGCGGGACCTGTTCCGCGGCAAGCCCCGCGTAGCGCCTGTCCTTGCGCGCGCAGCGCGGGTCGTCGGGCGCCAGCGCCGGCGGCGGCAGGTCGTAGCTGCGGCGCCACTGGTGCACCAGATCGGCACCGTGTCTTTCGGCGGTCTCCGCCTTGTTCAGACCCTGCAGTGCGCCGTAGTGGCGCTCGTTGAGGCGCCAGTCCTTGACCGTGGGCAGCCACAGGCGATCCATTTCGGCAAGAGCCAGGTGCAGCGTGCGGATGGCGCGCGTCAGCACGCTGGTGTAGGCCAGGTCAAAGTCGTAGCCCTCGCGCTTGAGCAGCCGGCCCGCGTCGCGTGCCTGTTGCTCTCCCTTGGCCGTGAGATCCACGTCGGTCCAGCCCGTGAAGCGGTTTTCAAGGTTCCAGGTGGATTCGCCGTGGCGGATGAGAACGAGTTTGTGCATGCGTTGACCAGGCAGCGGAAAAAAAGCCGCGTCAGTGCGGACGCGACCATTCATTGTGTCATGGCGGCAGGGCAGTGGTCCGTGGCCTTGTGCCCCGCCAGGACAGGCTATTCTAGAATGACGGGTTCAACCCTTCATGCACTGCGCCGGTGCCCGGCCGCAAGCAGCCTTGCGCCGGAGCGTGCCGGCAGGATGGAACCATGGATTTCCTGATCGACAATTGGCTACTGATACTGGTTGCGCTGACCTCGGGCGCCATGCTGGCCTGGCCGCGCTTGCAGGGTGGCGCCAAGGGCGTGACCCCGGGCGCTGCCGTGCAGCTGATCAACCGCGAAAAGGCCGTTGTCATCGACGTTTGCGATCCGGCCGAATACAGCAGCGAGCACATTGCCGGCGCCAGGAACGTGCCGCTGGCCCAGCTGGAGTCCGGGCTGCCAGCGGCAGCAAAAAACAAGGGGCGCCCGCTCATTTTCGTCTGCGCCTCGGGAGCGCGTGCGGGACGCGCCGTGACCGTGGCGCGCAAGCTGGGCTACGAAGACGTGCGCACGCTCGCCGGCGGCCTCAAGGCCTGGCGTGACGCCAACCTGCCCACGGAACGCGGCTGAGGCTGAGCCCTGCCTGCACCCGCCGGATCCGCGGGCGTGGTAAAACCCGAAGACATGCCAACCATCAAGATGTACACGACGGGCACCTGCCCGTACTGCCTGCGCGCCAAGCAATTGCTCAAGGCCCGGGGCGTCGCCGAGATAGACGAGATCCGCGTCGACCTGGAACCGGGCCAGCGCAGGCACATGGTGTCCGAGACCGGCCGCCGGACCGTGCCGCAGATCTTCATTGGCCAGAAGCACATCGGTGGCTGCGACGAACTCGTGGCGCTTGACGCGCGAGGCGAGCTCGAGCCGCTGCTGGCCGGCTGAGCGGCACGCGGCGTCCTGCCGCATCCTTTTCCCTCATTCCATTGGCCCAAGGACCTTCATGGCTGAACAAGACCCCACTTTCAACATCCAGCGCGTCTACCTGAAAGACGCGTCGCTGGAACAACCCAACTCGCCGGCCATCCTGCTGGAGCAGGAAAAACCGTCCATAGAGATCAACCTGGGCATTTCAGCAGAGAACATCAGCGAGGGCGTGTTCGAAGTCTGCGTGACGGCCACCGTTCACGCCAAGGTGCAGGAAAAGAGCCTGTTCCTGTGCGAATGCAAGCAGGCGGGCATCTTTGAAATCCGCAACATCCCCGACGACCAGCGCGAACCACTGCTGGGCGTCGCCTGCCCGCAGATCGTCTATCCCTACCTGCGCGGCAACCTGGCCGACCTGACGCAGCGTGGCGGTTTTGCGCCCGTGCACCTGACCGAAGTCAACTTCCAGAGCATGTACGAGCAGCAGAAGGCAAGGCGGCAGGCGCAGCCGCCGGCCGGAGAATCCGCTCCGGAAGGCGTTCAATAAGCAGCGGCGACGGCAGCCCGGACGGCTGCCGGCGGTGCAAGCAGGGGTGGCGGCAACATGAAGATCCTGGTCATTGGCGCCGGCGCCTGGGGAACCGCGCTGGCCGTCAGCGCAGCGCGCCACACCGACCATCAGGTCGTGCTCTGGGCCCGCGATGCCGCACAGGCCAGCGCGATGGAGCACACGCGCGAGAACGCGCGCTACCTGCCGGGCATTCCCTTGCCGGCTGTACTGCAGGTGGCCAGCAGCGCGCCCACTGACCTGCCGGCGATCGCCCGCGACGCCAACCTGGTCATGGTGGCGACTCCCGTGGCCGGCCTGCGCGCCATCCTGGCTCTGCTGGCAGACGTGGCAACGCCGCTGGCCTGGCTGTGCAAGGGCTTTGAACGCATGGACGGCCGTGTGCCGGGCGCTGCCATCAGTCCGATGCCGCACGAGGTGCAGCGCGAGGTGGCGCCGCGGCTGCTGGCCGGCGCGTTCAGCGGACCGAGCTTTGCGCAGGAGGTGGGGCGCGGCCAGCCCACCGCGCTGGTCGCCGCAAGCCGCCACCGCCAGGTGCGCAGCTGCCTGGTCGCGGCCTTTCACGGTCCCACCATGCGCGTCTACGAGAACCACGACATCATCGGCGTCGAGGTGGGCGGCGCCGTCAAGAACGTGCTGGCCATTGCCACCGGGCTGGCCGACGGGCTGGACCTGGGGCTGAACGCCCGTGCCGCGCTGATCACGCGCGGACTGTCTGAAATGTCCCGCCTGGGCCTGGCACTGGGCGCCCGCAGCGAAACCTTCATGGGGCTCTCGGGCATGGGCGACCTGGTCCTCACGGCCACCGGCGACCTGAGCCGCAACCGCCGGGTCGGCATGCTGCTGGCGCAGGGCAAGACGACGGCGGAGGCGGTGCAGTCACTGGGTCACGTGGCCGAAGGCGTGTACACGGCGCATGCCGTGCTTGAGCGCGCGCGCGGCCTGGGCGTGGAGATGCCCATTGCCGAATGCGTCGTGGCCCTGCTTGACGGCCAGCTCAAGCCCGCCGATGCGGTGGCGCTGCTGATGGAGCGCGCACCCCGCGACGAGCTGGCGCCGTAGGACTCAGGGACCCGTCGGGGCCAGCGCCAGCCGCACGTGTATGGGTGCGTAGGCGCGGTCCTGCATCAGTTCCACCAGCCTTTCGCGGACCAGTTCAAGCAGCGCCAGCAGCGTGACGACCAGCACGGGCGGGCCACGCGTTGGGTCGAACAGGTCCTCGAAGGCCATGAACCGGCGCCCGCGCAGCTGGCGCAGGACGCTGGCCATGTGTTCGCGCACGCTGAGCACTTCGCGGGTGATGGTGTGCCTCTGGACCAGCTCGGCGTGGCGCAGCAGCCGCGCCCAGGCGGCCTGCAGGTCGGCGGGCGCGACGTCCGGCAAGCGCAGCGCCCGGACCCGGTCCACGTGTGCCGCTGCGACGAAGAAGTGATGGCCCAGCTGCGGCTGCTCGGCCAGGCGCGCCGCGCCCTGCTTGATCCGCTCGTATTCCAGCAGGCGGCGCACCAGCTCGGCGCGGGGGTCTTGCGCATCGTCTTCGTCGCGGGCCGGAGGGCGGGGCAGCAGCACGCGCGACTTGATCTCTATCAGCAGCGCGGCCATCAGCAGGTATTCGGCTGCCAGCTCCAGGTTGCGCGCGCTGATTTCATCGACATACGCCAGATACTGGCGTGTCAGCGCCACCATGGGGATGTCGAGGATGTTGAAGTCCTGCTTGCGGATCAGGTACAGCAGCAGGTCCAGCGGGCCCTCGAAGCTTTCCAGGAAGATTTCCAGCGCATCCGGCGGGATGTAGAGGTCCCGGGGCAGCTCGAACAGCGGCTCGCCATACAAAAGGGCGACTGCATCGCCCGGCGTCAGCTCGCCGTTTCCGGCGTCACTTGTCGGCGTTGTCCCAGTGGTAGTAGACATAGTCTTTTTGCGGCACCTTGCCGGCACGGAACTGCGCGTGCAGCTCCGGGTCGATGTAGCGGTCCCACAGCAGGTCGCGGCCGTAGCGCTGCTTTTCGTACAGCTTGGGGTCCTTCTCGCGCATCTGCTCGATAAAGTCCGTGAGATCGGAGGTGTAGTGCGGACGGTTGAAAAAGTTGGAGATGCTCATGGAGAAAGAGGCCCGACGGCGCCGCAGCGGAGGACGCGGCAATGGCTGCAACGGCTTGATTCTAGCGTCTTTGAGTCCGCCCCAGATGGTGTGCGGGCTCGCGGCCGTGGCTGCCGCATAATCGGGATCGGCCCGCGCCCGGTGCGCCGGTGCCGGGCGCATGACGGTTGAGCGTATGGCGTTGAGCGTTTGGCGTGGCGCATGACAGATGACCTCGCTGGCGCTTCGTATGACCGCGCCGCTGCGCGGCTGCAATGACGGCGGCTGCGCCGCCATGATATGGGGAGGTTGGGCGTTGGGCGTTGGGCGTGGTGGGCACACGCTGGACGCTGAACGCTTGACGCCAAACCTTCATCAGCCGCCGCAGGCGGCTTTCATACAAGGCCCGCAAGGGCCGAGGTCATCTGTCATCTGTCATCTGTCATTCGGCAAGCTGACGCGGCTTGCCGACCTGGAGGGCTCTTGTGCCGCCTTCTTGCCTGCTTGATTTTCCGGATCCGCATACCGCTGCGCTGCGGCTGCGGCTGGCGTTTGGCCGGCCGCACCGCGTGCTGCAGGCACGCCAGCTCCCGGAGGTCCGCCGCGTCCTGGATGCGGTCCAGGACGCGGTGCGCCAGGGGCAGTGGTGCGTGGGCTGGCTTGCGTACGAAGCCGCGCCGGCGTTTGACCCGGCGCTTGCCGTGCATGGCCCGGGTCAGGACGCGGCGCGCGCGCTGCCGCTGGCCTGGTTTGCCGTCCACGACGGGCCCCGGCCCTGGCCGGCCGGGCATCCGGCAGCCGACGCGCGCATAGAGTGGCTGGATGACTGGTCTCGTCCAGCCTTTGATTTGGCGCTGGCCCGGATCCGGCAAGCCATTGCCGCAGGGACCTGCTACCAGGTCAACTACACCGCGCCGCTGCACGGGCGGCTGCACGGCGACCCGTTGGCGCTGTTTGCCGCGCTCAGGCGTGCGCAGGGCGCAGGTTACACCGCCAGCCTTCAGGCAGGTCGCAGCCGCGTGCTGTCGGTCTCGCCCGAGCTGTTTTTTGACTGGACGGCCGACGGCAACGGCCGCGGCAGCCTGCTGACCCGACCCATGAAGGGCACGGCGCCGCGGGGTTCGTCGGCGCAGGACGACGCGGCGCAGGCGGCGGCGCTGCGCGGCAGCGCCAAGGAGCGGGCGGAAAACGTCATGATCGTCGATTTACTGCGCAACGACGTCTCCCGCGTTGCCGAGCCGCGCTCCGTTGAGGTGCCGCGGCTGCTGCACGTGCAGGCGCTCCCCACGGCGTGGCAGATGACCTCCGACGTGCTGGGCCGGACCCGCGCCGGCACCACGCTGGCCGACGTGTTTGCGGCGCTGTTCCCCTGCGGCTCGGTCACGGGGGCGCCCAAGGTGTCCGCGATGCGGCTCATCCGTGACCTCGAGTCCGGCGCGCGCGGCGTTTATTGCGGCGCACTGGGCGTGGTGCGCCCGCATGGCGATGGCGGGCTGGCCGCCACGTTCAACGTGCCGATACGCACGCTGCAACTGCAGGGCCGCCAGCTGCGCTGCGACGTGGGCAGCGGCATCGTCTGGGACGCAGACCCCGATGCCGAGTGGGCGGAATGGCAGGTCAAGCGCCGCTTTGTCGAGCGCGCCAGCCTGCCGTTCCAGCTGCTGGAGACCCTGGCGCTGGAGGCGGGCCGCTGGCGCCACCTGCCGGAGCACCTGGCGCGCATGCAGGCCAGCGCGGCACACTTTGCCTACCCCTGGGATGCAGCCCGCGTCCGGGCCTGCCTGGACGCCGTGGCTGCCGGCCACGCGCAGGGCTTGTGGCGCGTGCGCCTGCGCGTCGATGCGCAGGGCGAGCCGACGGTACAAGTCTTTGCCTTGCCACCCACGCCCACGCCGGTCCTGTTGCAGCTGGCAAGCGGGCCGGTTGCGCAGGCGGGCAGCGAGTTCGTGCGGCACAAGACCACGCGACGGCAGCACTATGCCGGGTTTGCGCCGCCGCCGGGCGTGTTCGACACGGTTTTGTACAACGCGGCCGGGCAACTGACCGAAACCACCTTGGGCAACCTGGCGCTGCAGCTGGATGGCACGTGGGTCACGCCCGCGCAGCACTGTGGCCTGCTCCCCGGCGTGGGCCGCGCGGTCGCGCTGCGGTCCGGCCGCCTGCACGAGGCAGTGGTCCACCTGGACGACCTGCCGCGCGTACAGGCCTGGGCTTTTGTCAACAGCCTGCGCGGCTGGCTTCCCGCCCGCTTTATCGATGCGACTTCGGCACCGGCCTGACGCCGGTCGCGGGCGGCATTCAGGATCGGGGGCTCCGCGCCTTGGCGTCGCGGAGATGGCGCTTGCGGGACACCGCGTGACGCAGGCTCCTTGCCGCGCCGCTGACGGAAAACAGCCCGGCGGCAATCAGGGCGATGCCCAGGACGTCTGCGCCGTCCAGGTGCTCGTGCAGGATGATCCAGGCCATCAGCACCGCGGTCACGGGCACGCCCAGGCTGGAGACGCTGGCCACGGTGGTCGAGAGGTTCCTGACCACGAACGTCCACAAAACCCAGGCCAGGCTGGTCGCCGGGACCACGCTGTACAACATGCCGTAGATGAATTGAGGCGTCCACTGTATGGGCCGGGACGGAACCGCGAGCGCGACAACGCACAGCGCCAACGCGCCCAGCAGCATCTGCCAGGCGGTGAACGCCAGCGCCGAGGCGCGGTGGCGCGCCAGCGTGAACTTGGTCAGGACCGTGCCCAGTGCCCAGCAAACGCCGCTGGCCACGGCAAGCAGGGCGCTGTGCAGCGTGCCCAGGCCCTGCCATGGTTTCATGATGCAGATGAGTCCGATTGCGGCGAGCACGATGCCGGCCCACTGCCGCGCACCCGGGCGCTCACGCAACAGCCACCAGGCCAGCAGGATCGCCCAGAAAGGCATGGTGTAAGCCAGCATGGACGTGTGCGCGGCACCGCCGCTGACCAGTGCCCACTGCGCCAGCCCCTGGAACGCGGTCGTCTGGCACAGCCCCACGACAGCCGTCAGCGCCAGCGGTGGCGGCCGGAGCGAGTGGCCGCCCAGCACCATGAACAGCATCAGCAGCAGCGCACCGCACAGGTAGCGCAGTGCGGCAAAGTCAAACGGCCCGGCGTACTGCATCATCTGCTTCATGATGACCCAGCTGTAGGCCCAGATCAGGATGAGAGCGACGAGCGCCGCCGGTGCCGCATGGCGCGATGGCAATGAAATCATGATGCGTGGGCGGCCGTTAGAATTTGACCCGATGGGACCGGATCAAGCCACTTGGGACGACACGGGCGGCAAGCTGCTGCCGCGCAGCCGCACCGGCGTGCTGCGTTGCGACTGGGCGGGTGCGGATGGCGGACTCATGCAGCAATACCACGACCGGGAGTGGGGCGTGCCCGTGCATGATGACCGCCGCCTGTTCGAGTTCCTGTGCCTGGAAGGGGCCCAGGCGGGACTGTCCTGGCGCACCGTTCTGGACAAGCGGGCGCGCTACCGCGAACGCTTTCATGATTTTGACATAAGCCGCCTGGCCGGGATGAGCGACGCCGCACTGGAGGACCGCCTGCACGATGCCGGACTCATCCGCAACCGGCGCAAGATCTGGTCCATGCGCGCGAACGCGCGCTGTGCGCTGGCGGTCCGTGCCGAGCACGGCACGCTCGATGCCTGGCTCTGGTCACTGGCCGGCGACGCGCCCCGGATCAACCACTGGACGTCTGCGGCACAGGTCCCGGGCTGGACACCGCAGTCCGCGCACATGGGCCGGGCCTTGCGCAAAAACGGCTTCCGCTTCGTGGGCCCGACCATCTGCTACGCTTTCATGCAGGCCACCGGCATGGTCAACGACCACGTGACCGGCTGCTTTCGCCACGCCGAGTGCACCCGGCTGGCAAGCGCGGCATGACTTGCAACCCCAGCGCGGACAGGGTTGGCGCAAACCCCGTACAAACGGCATCCTATGAGCAACTCCGATACGCACGTTGAGCGTCAGGCTGCGGTGGGCGCCCGGGCCGATCTTCCGGACCGCGTGACAGACCGCTGGCGGCCGACCACCCTCCTGGCGGCGCCGCATCGACTTGGGTTCTTCTGTGCCGTGGTGGTGTTGATCGCCGCCAGCCTGTGGTGGCTGCTCGAGCAGCTGGACCGTTACCTGGGCGGCAGCCTGGGGCTGGGCGTGGCCGTGAGCCCGACGCTCACGCACGGCACGGTCATGGTGTTTGGCTTCATGCCGCTGTTTTTCTCCGGATTCCTGTTCACCGCCGGACCCAAGTGGCTCGATGTGCCGCCCTGGACACCCCGTCAGCTGCTGCCGCCACTGGCGCTGCAGGCGGCAGGCTGGCTGCTCTGGCTGCTGGGCGGCATGTGGGCGCAGGCCGTGGCGGTGCTGGGCGTGCTGCTTGCGCTGGTTGGGCTGGCGTGGATGTACCTGCTGTACTGGTCGCTGGTGCGCGCCAGCACGCGCCCGGACCAGCGGCACGCGCGCACCATCGGCACCGGCGGCATCGTCGGCGTGCTGTGCCTGGCCGGTGTTGCTGTTTCCCTGCTTGCCGGGCAGTACGGCTGGGTCCTGACGCTGGTGCGCACGGCGCTGTGGGGATTCATCGTGGTCACCTTTGTTTCGGTGGCGCACCGCATGATTCCGTTCTTCACGCATGGCAAGGTCCCCGGCGTCGAGGCGTGGCGTCCGTACTGGATCCTGGGGCTGATGGTGGCCATTGCGGCCTTTGAAGTGCTTGCGGTCTGGGTCGATGCCCTGGCGCCGGCAGCCGATAGCTGGCCGGCGTGGACGTGGCTTCGCATCGTGGTCGAGAGCGCCGCAGGCCTGGCCATGCTGTGGCTGGTGCTGGTGTGGGGCCTCATGCGCAGCCTGCGCATCCCCCTGCTGGTCATGCTGCACATCGGTTTCACGTGGCTGGGCCTGACGCTGCTGTACAGCGCGCTGTCGCAGCTGCTGTGGCTGCTCAATGGCACGCCGATCCTTGGGCTGGGCGCGCTGCATGCGCTGTCCATGGGCTTCCTGGGGTCGCTGATCCTGGCCATGGTGACGCGCGTGACCGCCGGCCACAGCGGCCGCCCGCTGGTGGCGGGCCGGCTGGCCTGGGGACTCTTCCTGCTGCTCCAGGTTACGGTCATCGTTCGCCTGCTGGCCGCCGTGCGCGGCGTTCCGCTGGCCTGGACGCTGGCGGCAGCGCTGCTCTGGGCGGCCATCGTGACGGTGTGGGGCCTGCGCTTTGCAAGCTGGTACGGCCGGCCCCGCGTGGACGGCAAGCCCGGCTGAAGTTGGCGCAGCGCGCCGCCCGACGTTGCATAATCAGCGCACTGGCGTGGTCCCGGACCACGGCCTTGCCCGGCGCGTGCCGGATGGGGCCGGCTTCTGTGGGCCATGCTGCCTTGTCAACAACAAAAAGAGTGATTCCTCATGCATCGTTGCATCATGCGAGCAAGCCGGCGTGCCGGCGCAGCCTTGTTGCTTGGCGCCTGCGCGGCTGCGGCCCAGGCGGCACCCGCCGGGTTTGACCTGTCGCTGCTTGCCGCCCGCGCCACGACCGACGACGTCAGCAAGGCGGGCCTGGTCGCGGGCTGGACGCATCCCGATCCGCTGTGGCAGGGCAGCCGCTGGCAGCTGGCGCTGCGCCACGAGGTCGAGCTGTCGTTCTGGCACGTGCCGCGCGCGCGCGACCTGATTGAATTTGGCTACTCGCCCGTGCTGCGGCTGGAGCGGCCAGCTGCGGGCGGCGCGCTGTTTTTCCTTGAAGCGTCCATAGGCGTTCGCGCGCTTTCGCACACGCGTGTGTCGGATCGCCGTGACCTGAGCAGCTCGTTCCAGTTTGCAGACATCCTGGGCGCAGGCTGGCAGTGGGGCCCGCACGGCCGCTCGACGCTGGGCGCCCGGATCCAGCACATCTCCAACGCCGGGCTCAAGAAGCCCAATCCGGGCATCAATTTCGGTCAGGTCTACTACCGTTACCGTTTCTGAGCCCAGAGGCGCCCGTGGCTGCCGCGGCGCGCCGCGTCCGGCCAGACGGCCCGCGGCTGGCCTGACAGCTCACTGAGCCCCCAGCGCCGCGACCACCGCGTCGCCCATGGCCTGCGTGCCGACCCGGGTCGTGCCTTCGCTGAAGATGTCGGCCGTGCGCAGGCCGCTGGCCAGCACCAGATCGACTGCGGACTCTATGCGCGCGGCTGCCTCGGGCTGCTGCAGCGAGTGGCGCAGCATCAGCGCTGCGCTGAGGATGGTGGCCAGCGGGTTGGCGACATCCTGCCCCGCGATGTCGGGTGCGCTGCCGTGCACCGGCTCGTACAGACCCTGTTTCTTCTCGTTCAGGCTGGCCGAGGGCAGCATGCCGATGGAGCCGGTGAGCATGGCGGCCTCGTCGCTGAGGATGTCGCCAAACAGGTTGCCCGTGACGATGACGTCAAACGCCTTGGGCTTGCGCACCAGCTGCATCGCCGCGTTGTCCACGTACATGTGCTCCAGTTCCACGTCGGGGTAGGACTTGTGCACGTCGATCACGGTGTCCCGCCAGAACTGCGAGGTCTCCAGCACGTTGGCCTTGTCGACGTTGGTGAGCTTACCGCCGCGCAGCCGGGCGGCTTCGAACGCCATGCGCGCAATGCGCTCGATTTCGGGGCGCGCGTAGCGCATGGTGTCAAACGCTTCGGGCGCGCCGGGGAAACGGCCGTCCGTGGCGGTGCGCCGGCCGCGTGGTTCGCCAAAATAGATGCCACCGGTCAGCTCGCGCACGATCAGCAGGTCCAGGCCGGAGACGAGTTCCGGCCTGAGGCTGGACGCGTTCTTGAGCTCGTCGTGGCAAATGGCCGGACGCAGGTTGGCAAACAGGCGCAACTGGCGGCGCAGGCCCAGGATGGCCTGCTCGGGCCGCAGCGCGCGATCCAGCTGGTCGTACTTCCAGTCACCGACGGCGCCAAACAGGATGGCGTCGGAGCGGCGGGCCAGGTTGAGCGTGGATTCGGGCAGCGGGTCTCCGGTTTCCTGGTACGCCGCACCGCCCACCGGCGCCTGCTCGACCTGCAGGTTGAGATCCAGTGCCTTGAGCACCTTGACCGCTTCCGTGGTGATTTCCGGGCCAATGCCATCGCCCGGCAAGACTGCGATTTTCATGGGGATGTAGGAAAGGGGGTTGGGAAAATGCAGGTCGGCGGGATGGGGATGCGCCATGTCCGGACCTGATTGGCAAGCATCGTCAGCTCAGCGGATGACAGATGACCTCGGCCCATGAAGGTTTGGCGTCAGGCGTTGAGCGTTGAGCGTGGCAGGCATACGCTGGACGCAACTCGCTCAACCTCTTCATCAAGGCGCCAGCGAGGTCATCCGTCATGCGTGTGGTGTTGCTGAGCATGGTTTCTAATCGGGTGTCTGGATGACGTGCCAAGCACCTGCGGCTTGCGCCGTCATCTTCATGCGGCCATTGCTGCTGATGGGTATTGCGACCGTGTTGGAGGCCGCGGTCCAGGACCTGCGGCCGGTGGCCGCGGCCTCAATGGCCTGATGCCTGCTGGCTCCAGGTGCGCGCCAGCCACGGCTTGGCTTGCAGGCGCCTGGCCTCGAACGCGCGGATGGCGTCGCTGTGCTGCAGCGTCAGGCCGATGTCGTCCAGGCCGCCCAGCAGGCAGTGCTTGCGAAAGGCTTCCACCTCGAAGCGGAGCTCGCTTCCGTCCGGCCGGGTGATGCACTGCTGCGCCAGGTCTATGGTCAGCGCGTAACCCTCGGTGCGCGCCACCGCGTCAAACAGCTCGTCAACCACGGCTTCCGGCAGGACGATGGGCAGCAGCCCGTTCTTGAAGCAGTTGTTGAAGAAGATATCGGCAAAGCTGGGGCCGATCAGCGCATGGAAGCCGTACTGTTGCAGGGCCCAGGGCGCGTGCTCGCGGCTTGAGCCGCAGCCGAAGTTCTCGCGCGTGAGCAGGATGGACGCATCCTTGTAGCGGGGCTGGTTGAGAACGAAATCCGGGTTGGGCTGGCGCGTGGCCGGGTCCATGCCGGGTTCGCCATGGTCCAGGTAGCGCCACTCGTCAAACAGGTTGGGGCCGAACCCGGTCCGCTTGATGGACTTGAGGAACTGCTTGGGAATGATGGCGTCGGTGTCGACGTTTTCGCGATCCAGCGGCGCCACGATGCCGTGGTGCACGGTAAATTTTTTCATTTCACGGGTCCCGGCCTCATTTGTCAGCGGCGCGTTCTATGGCCGCGCCGCCGCGTTGTATGTCCTGGCCCGCTCCCTTGACGGTGTTGCAGGCCGCGAGAAAGCCGCTCAGCACGAGTGCGAGCAGGGCAAACGCGGTTTGTCGCATGGCACTTTCCTTCAGTCAAATTGACGGATATCAACGAAATGGCCGTGCACGGCGGCGGCCACGGCCATGGCCGGGCTCATCAGGTGCGTGCGCCCGCCCGTGCCCTGGCGGCCTTCGAAGTTGCGGTTGCTCGTGGACGCGCAGCGCTCGCCCGGCTCCAGCCGGTCGGCGTTCATGGCCAGGCACATGCTGCAGCCGGGCTCGCGCCATTCAAAGCCCGCGTCCAGGAAGACCTGGTGCAGCCCCTCGGATTCGGCCTGCCGCTTGACCAGCCCCGAGCCGGGTACCACCATGGCCAGCTTGACGTTGTCGGCCACCTTGCGCCCCATCTTCTGCAGCAGTGCCGCGGCCGCCCGCATATCCTCGATGCGGCTGTTGGTGCAACTGCCAAAAAAGACCTTGTCTATGGCGATGTCGGTCATGGCCGTGCCCGGCTTGAGGCCCATGTACTTGAGCGCACGCTCCATGGCAGCGCGCCGGCTGGCGTTGGCTTCCTGCGCAGGGTCCGGCACGCGGCCGTTGATGCCGGTCACCATCTCGGGGTTGGTGCCCCAGGTCACCTGCGGAATGATGTCGCGGGCGTTGAGGCGCACCACCGCGTCGAAGTGCGCGCCTTCGTCCGAGCGCAGCGTACGCCAGTGGGCCACGGCCTGGTCCCATTCGGGCCCGCCCACGAATTCACCGGTCCTGGGGTCGGTGCCCGGCGCCATGCGGCGGCCCTTGAGGTATTCAATGGTCTTGTCGTCCACGGCGATGAGCCCGGCGCGCGCGCCGGCCTCGATGGACATGTTGCACACCGTCATGCGGCCTTCCATGCTCAGGCTGCGGATGGCCTCGCCAGCGTACTCTATGGTGTGGCCGGTGCCGCCAGCGGTGCCGATCTTGCCGATGATGGACAGCACCACGTCCTTGGCCGTGATGCCGGTGGGCAGCGTGCCGTCCACCTGCACCCGCATGTTTCGGGCCTTCTTGGTCAGCAGGGTCTGCGTTGCCAGCACGTGCTCGACCTCGCTGGTGCCTATGCCGTGCGCCAGCGCGGCAAACGCGCCGTGCGTGCTGGTGTGGCTGTCGCCGCAGACAATGGTCATGCCCGGCAGCGTCGCGCCGTTTTCCGGCCCGATGACGTGCACGATGCCCTGGCGCTTGTTCAGGAACGGGAAAAACGCCGCCGCGCCGGTGCGCTCGATGTTGGTGTCCAGCGTGGTGATCTGCTCCTTGCTGATCGGGTCCTCGATGCCGTCGTAGCCGCGTTCCCAGCCGGTGGTCGGCGTGTTGTGGTCGGCCGTGGCCACGATGCTGCTCGTACGCCAGACGGGGCGCCCGGCCTGTCGCAGCCCCTCGTACGCCTGCGGGCTCGTCACCTCGTGCACCAGGTGACGGTCTATGTAGACAATGGCCGTGCCATCGTCTTCCGTGTGGACGACGTGGTCATCCCAGATCTTGTCGTAGAGCGTGCGTGCAGTCATGTTGCTGTAAAAACCTTGGCCAGAACCCGTGATTTTAGGCCCAGTTGCAGGTTGCTTGACCATCGGGGTCATTTGCAGACCGGCGCGTGTCAGCTCGCGTAGGGACCCGCGTCACCGATCCGCGAGTCCTGGAAGCTGCCCGGCACGGAAGGCGCAAAGCCGCTGCTGCGCGACTTGCTGAAGTTGCTGCTGGCGTATTCGCTGGCCTGCACGTCAAGCGTCAGGTCGGCAAAGGTGGGCTCGCTGCTGGCTTCCTGCTCGACCTGCCTGGTATCGGTCTTTTGGGGCTCGGTGTTTTGCAGCCGCCACATGAGGTTGGTGGGCGAGTCGGCAAACGCCATGCCAGCTTCGCGGCTGATTTGCTGCGTGTGGATCAGCCGCGCCAGGTCCTGCTCGAACGTCTGCGAGCCCTCGGCCATGGCTTTTTCCATGGCGTCGCGGACGCCGGAGAAGTCGCTTTTTTCTATCAGCTCGGAAATCAGCTTGGTGTTGAGCAGCACTTCCGCGGCCGGCAGCCGCTTGCCGTCCACGCCCGGGATGAGCCGCTGCGAGATGATGGCCTTGAGCGCGGCCGCCATGTCGCCCAGCAGCGCCGCGCGGGTCTCCAGCGGGTAGAAGCTCAGGATGCGGTTGAGCGCGTGGTAGCTGTTGTTGGCGTGCAGCGTGGCCAGGCACAAATGCCCGGTCTGGGCGTACATGATCGCAGCGGCCATGGTCTCACGGTCGCGGATCTCGCCGATCATGATCACGTCGGGCGCCTGTCGCAAGCCGTTCTTCAGGCCGATCTCCAGGCTTTCCGTGTCCGAGCCGACCTGGCGCTGGTTGATGATGGACTTCTTGTTGGAAAAGCGGAATTCAATGGGATCTTCCATGGTCAGGATGTGGCCCCCGACCCGTTCATTGCGATAGTCGATCAGCGACGCCAGCGTCGTTGACTTTCCGGTACCCGTGGCGCCAACCATGAGGATGAGGCCGCGCTTTTCCATGATCAGGTTCTCCAGGATGCGGGGCAGCTTGAGCGTGGATATCCTGGGAATGGCAAAGCTGATGTAGCGGATCACGACGGCGTAGCTGCCGCGCTGGCGCATGCCCGAGATGCGGAAGCTGCCCAGCCCCTGCAGCGCAACGGCCACGTTCAGCTCGCCCCTGGACTGCAGTTCCTCCAGTTGTGCCGGCGTGACGATCTCGCTCAGCAGCCGCAACGGGCCATCGGAGGGCAGCAGCTGGTTGTTGACCGGGACACAATGCCCCTCGATGCGCACCGTGACCGGCGAGCCGGGCGACAGGTACACGTCGGATGCATTCTTGTCCGCCATCAGTTGCAAGACGCGCTTCATGGGGGACTGCTCGGTGGACATCGCCGTTCTCCTTGTTCGATCGGTGGCCGCGGCTGGCCGCCGCTATTGTCACGGATTTTTTACAAGCCGCAACATGCGCATGAATGGTCCGGAGCGCGCCGGGTTCAAATTCGTCGCGCCAACCGGGGTCATGCTCCCGTACTGCGGCTATTATTACGCGTTGTGCCTGCAGGCGCGGGCGCTGCCCGCTGGCCCGCGACCGGCCTGCATGCTCCCGCAGCCAGACGCGCCGGCCGGCTGCGCCCGGCAGCGGCTGCCGCAGACCGCCCGTTCCCGTCCCCGTCCCAGACCATCGTGCGCCTCAACTCAGTCAAGCTTTCCGGTTTCAAGTCGTTTGCAGACGCGGTGACGCTGGAGCTGCCGGGGCAGCTCGTTGGCGTGGTCGGCCCCAATGGCTGCGGCAAGTCCAACATCATGGACGCGGTGCGCTGGGTGCTGGGCGAGTCCAAGGCCAGCCAGCTGCGCGGCGAGTCCATGCAGGACGTCATTTTCAACGGCACCAGCCAGCGCAAGCCGGCGTCGCGCACGCTGGTCGAGCTGCACTTTGACAACAGCGACCAGCGCGCCGGCGGCGCCTTTGGCCGCTTTGCAGAAATTGCCGTGCGCCGCGTGCTCACCCGCGACGGCGCGTCCACGTACTGGATCAATGGCCAGCGCGTGCGCCGGCGCGACGTGCACGACGTCTTCCTGGGTACGGGCCTGGGCCCGCGGGCGTACGCCATCATCGGCCAGGGGACCATAGGCCGGATCATCGAGTCGCGCCCCGAGGAGCTGCGCCTGTTCCTGGAGGAGGCGGCCGGCGTCAGCAAGTACAAGGAGCGTCGCCGCGAGACGCAGAACAGGCTCAGCGACACGCGCGAGAACCTGAGCCGTGTCGAGGACATCGGGCGCGAGCTGCAGGACAGCCTGGCCCGGCTGGAGCGCCAGGCAGGCGTGGCAGACACATACCGCAAGCTGCAGCAGGCCGTGGCGCAGGCACAGGACCGGCTCTGGTTCTCGCGCCGCGCGCAGGCTGCCACGGAGCGTGCGCAGCTGCAGGCGCAGCTGGACGAGACCGAGCTGCAACTGCAAGATGTGGTTGCCCAACTGCGCGAGCAGGAGGCCGCGCTGGCCGCCATGCGCCAGGCGCACCATGACGCGGGCGACGCCGTGAGCCAGACGCAGTCGCGCCTGTACGAGGCCAGCGCCGAAGTGGGCCAGCTGCAAGCGCAGATCCGCCATGTGGCCGAGGGGCGCCAGCGCGTGCAGGAGCAGCTGACGCAACTGCAGCAGCAGCAGGACGCATGGCGCCAGCGCCGGCGCACGGCCGAGGCGGGACAGCAGGACCTGCGGCGACGCCAGCAGGCGCTTGAAGAAGAGCAGCAGGCGCACGCGCTGCGCCTGGCAGAGGGCGCGGAGCGGCTGGCCGAAGCGGAGCAAGCGCTGGAGCGGGCCCGCGCCGCGGCCCGGCAGGCGCAGGCCGAGGCGGCACGATACGCGCAGCAGCGGCAGGTCAAGGCAGCCGGGCAACGCGCCTTGGCCGAGCAGCTGCAGCAGCTGCAGGCGCGCCGCGAACGCGTCCAGGCCGCGCAGGCGCAACTGCCGGCGGCGGATGACGCACGCCTGCAAGCATTGCACGCGCAATTGCAGGCGGCAACCGAGGAAGAATCCGGTGCCCGACGCGAGCTGCAGCGGTTGCAGGCGCAGGTGCAGGAGCTGGAGCAGGCCCGCGCCGGCGTGCAGCAGGCCGCGCAGCGGGAGTCGGTCCGGCGCACCGACCTGGCCGCCCGGTTGCAGGCGCTGCAGGAGCTGCAGCACAAGCTGCAGTCGCGCGAAGCGTTGGCGCCGTGGCGCCAGCGGCACGCGCTGGACCGGCAGCAGCCGCTGTGGAAGCAGCTGCGCGTGCAGCCAGGCTGGGAGCGGGCGCTGGAAGCCGCGCTGCGCGACCGGCTTGACGCGCTTCCGGCCAGCAGCGCGGCGCAGGTCCTGGCGCTGGCCGACGACCCGCCACCGGGCCGGCAGACGCTGTACCTGCAAGCTGCACCGCAGCGCGACCCGGAGCCTGGTCCGCTGCCACGCCTGCTTGACAAGCTGGTGCTGCACGACGCGGCGCGGCATGCGCTGCTGGCCGACTGGCTTGCCGGCTGCCACGTGGCGCCCGCGCTGGACGTGGCGCTGCAGCAGCGCAGCCGCCTGCAGGCCGGCGAGGTCATCTACACGCCCGCCGGCCATGCGGTGCGTGCTGCCAGCATCAGCTTTCATGCCGACGACAGCGAGCAGGCCGGGCTGCTGGCCCGGGCCGCTGAAATCGCTGACGTGGACCGGCAGCTGCGCGCCCAGCAGCAGCTGCACGAGCAGGCGGTGCAGGAGCTGGAAGCGGTCGAGCATGCGGTGGCGGATTGCGCGCGCGAGCTGGGCCAGTGCCGGCGCCGCCACGATGCGTTGCGCAGCAGCGCGCATGGCCTGCAGGTCGAGCACCTGCGCTGTGCCCAGCAGATTCAGCAAGCCACGCAGCAGCGCGAGCAGATTGCAGCGGACCTGTCCGAGCTGGCATCTGCCGACGCGGACTTGCAGCAGCGTCAGGGCCGCGTGAAGCAGGAGCTGGATGCGCTGCAAGGCAGCGAGCAGGCGGCAAAAGAGTGTGCGCACCGCTGCGAACAGGCGGAAGACGAGGCGCGGCGCCAGGCGCAGGCCATGCGCGAGGCGCACGACGGTCAGCGCAGCCGGCGGCAGGAGCTGGACTTCCAGCAGCGCAGCCTGCAGGCTGAAGTGGCCGAACTGCAGCGCGTCCTGGCCACAGCGGCCGAGCAGGAATCCGGGCTGCAGGCCCGGCACGGGCAGGCGCAGGACGAGCTTGTCCGGCTGGGCGAGGCACCCGCAGAGGCCGGCCTGCAGCAGGCGCTGGCGCGCAAGGCGGACAGCGAGCAGGCGCTGGCCAGCGCGCGCAGCCGCTACGACGATGCGTCGGCCCGGCTGCGCCAGGCCGACGAGCAGCGGCTGGTGCTGCAGCAGCGCCAGGAGCCGCTGCGCGCCCGCCTCACCGAACTGCGCCTGCAGGAGCAGGCGGCGGCGCTGCACATGCAGGACGCCGAGCAGCGGCTGGCGGATGCTGGCGCGGACTGGCAGGCGCTGGCCGCAGCCATCGGCGACGCGCCGCCGCTGGACGCGGCCAGGCTGGAGGCCGACATCGCGCGCATGCAGCGCAAGATTGAGGGCCTGGGCGCCGTCAACCTGGCCGCGCTGGACGAGCTGGAAGCGCAGCGCCAGCGCAAGGCGTTCCTGGACGCGCAGCTTGCGGACCTGACGCAGGCCATGCAGACGCTGGAAGCGGCGATCCGGAAAATAGACGCCGACACGCGCGAGCTGCTGGGCGCCACCTTTGACGCGGTCAACGTGCATTTCGGGCGCATGTTTCCCGAGCTGTTTGGCGGCGGCCACGCGCAACTGGTGATGACCGGCCAGGAGATCCTGGACGCCGGCGTCCAGGTCATGGCGCAGCCGCCGGGCAAGAAAAACCAGACCATCCACCTTCTGTCCGGCGGCGAAAAGGCGCTCACCGCGATTGCCCTGGTGTTTGCCATCTTCCAGCTCAACCCGGCGCCGTTTTGCCTGCTTGACGAAGTCGACGCGCCGCTGGACGACGCCAACACCGTGCGCTTTGCGCAGCTGGTACGCAAGATGAGCGAACAGGGGACCCAGTTCCTGTTCATCAGCCACAACAAGATAGCCATGGAAATGGCCGAGCAGCTGATTGGCGTCACCATGCAGGAGCAGGGCGTCTCGCGCGTGGTTGCCGTTGACATGCAGGGCGCCGTGCGCATGACCGAGGCCGCCTGACCCGCCGCTGCAAATGCGCCCCTGAAGACGACCTGCCATGAGCCCACTGCAAACCGGACTGATCGTTTTTGGCGCCGTGCTGCTGCTCGGCATGCTCGCGTACAACAGCTGGCAGGCGCGGCGCAACACGCCGCGCCGGGCCCGCAGCGACCCGCTCGAGGCGAGCATAGAGCCCACCTGGGACAGCCTGCTGGTGCGCGACCCGGCGGACCCGGACGCGTCGCTGCCGGGGCTGGATGCCTTGCCGGTGCTGGGCCAGAGCACGTACCTGGACCCGCTCATAGACGCCATCGCAGCGGTGGCGCTGGAAGGCCACGGCATCTCGGGCGATGCGCTGCTGGCGGCGCTGCCAGCCACGCGGCGGGTCGGCAGCAAGCCCTTTGCCGTCGAGGCCTGCCCGCAGGGCGCCACGGCCTGGGAGTTTCCCGTGGCTGGCCGGCACTACGACCGGCTGCAGGTGGGCGTGCAACTGGCCAACCGCACCGGCGCCATCACCGAGATCGAGTATTCCGAATTCGTGGTGGTGGCGCGTCGCTACGCAGACGCCGTGGGGGGCGAGCCGCAGTTTCCCGATATGCTGGAGGAAGTGGCGCGCGCACGCGAGCTGGATCAGTTTGCACGCGAGCACGACGCGGTGCTGCACTTTGCCATCCGGGCCCGGGGCCTGCGCTGGAGCGTGGGCTATGTTGCGCAGCAGGCGCGGCAACTGGGCCTGGTTGCCGGCGTCGGCCCGGGCAGGATGGTGCTGCCGTCCGAGGTGCCGCAGCAGCCGCCGGTGCTCGAGCTGAATTTTGACGTGCCGGCAGCCGCTGATGCGGACCTGGCACAGCAGGCCGTCACGCTGGTGACGCTGGGCTTTGACGTGCCCTGCGTCCTGCGCAGCGAGCAGCCCTGGGAGCGCCTGTGCACTCTGGCCTTTGCGCTGGCCGAAGCCATGGGCGGCGAGGTGGCCGACCGCGCGGGCCGGCCGCTGGGCGAGGACGCGCTGGGCGCCATAGCCGCCGACCTGGATCGGCTCTATGATGCGCTGGAGCAGCACGGCCTGCCCGCTGGCGCACCGGAGACCCGGCGCCTGTTTGGCTGATTCCCGGCCGCACGCAGTGTGCACGCAGCCCCGGCAGCCCACGCGGTACGAGCCGGGCGCCATCGCTTGAGCCAGACAGTGGATCCAGACCATGAATAACATCACCCGGCAGCAATCAAGAGGCGCCGCCAGCGACGGCTCGCGGGCTGGTGCGGACGGGGACGCGGCGCTGGCGCGGGAGGCCAAGGAGCTGCGCGCCGCGCTGCACCGCGCCGCGCACCAGTACTACACGCTGGATGCGCCCGAGCTGCCCGACGCCGAATACGACCGGCTGTTCCGCCGCTTGCAGCAGCTCGAGGCGCAGCATCCGCAACTGCGGCTGCCCGGCTCGCCCACGCAGCGCGTGGGCGGCGCCGTGCTTGCGGGATTTGCCCCGGTGCGGCATGCGCTGCCCATGCTCAGCATCCGCACGCAGACCGACACCACTTCCGCCGGTGCCGAGCGCTTTGACCAGCAGGTGCGCAGCTACCTGCAGTCCGAGCAGCGCCGCCTGCAGCTGCCGGCCGATGATCCCCGGCACCGCAGCGAACCGCTGTGCCAGGAGGCGCTGGACGCGCTGGCCGGCGCGGCGCTGGCCTTTGTTGCCGAGCCCAAGTTCGACGGCCTGGCCATGAGCCTGCGCTACGAAGACGGCGTCCTGGTGCAGGCCGCCACGCGCGGTGACGGCGAGACCGGCGAAGACGTGACGCAAAACATCCGCACCATAGGCCAGGTGCCGCTGCGGCTGCACGGCGCGCCGCCGCTGCTCGAGGTGCGCGGCGAGGTCTACATGCGCCGCGATGACTTTGAGCAGCTCAACGAAGAGCAGCGCCGGCGCATGGCCGCAGGCGACCGCAACGCGCGCAGCTTCGTCAATCCGCGCAACGCGGCTGCGGGCGCGGTGCGCCAGCTGGACCCGGGCATTGCGGCGCAACGCCCCCTCAGCTTTTTTGCCTACGAGCTGGGGCAAATCACGCCCGCGCAGGAGGGCGGGCCGGATTTTGCCAGCCACTGGCAGGTCCTGCAGGCCTTGCGTGACTGGGGCTTTCCGGTCTCGGAGCTGGTGCGGCTGGCGCATGGGCCGGCCGAGCTGGCGGCGTTCCATGCCGACCTGGGTGCGCAGCGCGATGCGCTGCCGTTTGACATAGACGGCGTTGTCTACAAGATAGACGCGCTCGCACTGCGTCGCGAGCTGGGCTTTGTCACGCGCGAGCCGCGCTGGGCCGTCGCGCACAAGTATGCGCCGCAGGAAGAGCTGACGCGGGTCCTGGGCATAGACGTGCAGGTCGGTCGCACCGGCAAGCTCACGCCCGTGGCGCGCCTGGAGCCGGTCTTCGTGGGCGGCGTCACCGTGACCAACGCCACGCTGCACAACGAGCTGGAGGTGCATCGCAAGGACGTACGCGTTGGCGACACCGTCGTCGTCCGTCGCGCCGGCGACGTCATCCCCGAGGTGGTTGCCTCGCTGCCGGACCGGCGCCCAGCCGATGCACAGGCCTTTGTCATGCCGGCGCAATGCCCCGTCTGCGGCAGCGATGTGGTGCGCGAAGAGGGCGAGGCCGACCACCGCTGCACCGGCGGCATCGTCTGCAGCGCACAGCGCAAGCAGGCGCTGCTGCACTTTGCAAGCCGCCGCGCGATGGACATCGAGGGCCTGGGTGAAAAGCTCGTTGACCAGCTCGTGGACCGGGACCTGGTCCATACCGTTGCCGACCTCTACCGCCTGCAGCCGGACGACCTGGTCGGGCTGGACCGCATGGCGGAAAAGTCCGCGCAGAACCTGCTGGACGCGCTGCAGCAGTCGCGCCAGCGCCCGCTGCACCGCTTTGTCCATGCGCTGGGAATCCGGCACGTGGGCGAGCGCACGGCCCGCGACCTGGCGCAGCATTTTGGCTCTCTGGACGCGCTCATGGCCGCGTCGCCCGAGGCGCTGCTGCAAGTGCCCGACGTGGGACCTGCCATTGCCCAGAGCGTGCACCTGTTCTTTGCGCAGCCGCAAAACCAGGAAGTCATTGCCCAGTTGCGCGCGCTCGGGCTGGCGTGGCAGGAGACCGCGGACCCGTACAAGCCGCTGCCACTGGCTGGCCGCACCTTCGTACTGACCGGTACGCTGCCTGGCCTGACACGCGAGCAGGCGCAGGCGCTTCTTGAAGCAGCCGGTGCCCGGGTTGCGTCCAGCGTCAGCAAGAAGACCGATTTTGTCGTTGCCGGCAGCGCTGCCGGCAGCAAGCTGGCGCGCGCCCAGAAACTCGGCATCCGCGTGATCGACGAGTCCGGGATGCGCGCGCTGCTGGCCGATTCCTGACCGCAAGTGGCGGCGCCGGTTGCTGCCATGGTGGCGTGCAGCCTGCCCATGTCACCGGATTGCAGCCGCGCGCGCCTGCGCTTGATGCGCATGGATCCGTTTGGCAAGCTCTCTTCACACTGGATTTACACGCATGGCATAAAGTGAAGCCATTGCAAGGAGAGCATCATGTCGAACCCGGGTTTCTGGCGCCGCTGGGCTGCCGTCGCATCGGCAGCGTCCGTGCTGGCGCTGCTGGGCGGCTGCGTCGTGGCGCCGGTCGATCCCTGGGACGTGGGCGAACCGGTGGCGGTGTCCGGCACGGTGTACTACGGCAACGCCTATCGTTCGTACCCCGATTATTACTACTACTACCCGGCGCCGTCCGTGTCGCTGTTGCTGCACGGTCACTCGTATCGTGGGTATCGCGGCGCACGCCACCCTGCCCACAGACGGGCGGAGCGCCGCCACCGCCGTGTCGAGCCACAGCATCGTCCTCACGGTCAGCTTCGCGGCGAGAACCGGTCGCGCCACAATCGCTGGAGCGCAGGTGAGCGCCGTGATGCCGGCCATCGCCGCGGCAACAGCGGGGCCAGGCTCCAGCGCCCGGCACAGCGACCGCGGGCAGGCGAGGGCAGCCGGCCATGGACGGGTCGCACGATGCGCGGGAACAACAGGGGCGGTGCCAACCGGCCCAGCTCAATGCCCGCGGCCGGACAGCCAAGGCGCGGCAACCAACTGGGATCGCGCCAGCGCGGCGCAGGCAGCCCGTCGTTCAGCCGGGGCGGCAATCTGCGCGGTGGCGGCAGCCTGCGCTGACGGCCTGGGCGGGGCGGGGCAGTCCGGAGCCATCGCGCGTGGCCTCGCATCTGGTGCTGTCCTTGCCGTTGCAGCAACTACGCTGGGTCGCGAAGGTCTTGCACCGGATGGTGCGTCCAGCCTGTCGGCATGCGGCCCACGAAACGCGTGCGTCTCACCACCATGGCAACAACGCGGGGCGCAAGCCCGCATCGTCCTGCCGTGACCCATCAGTGCGCCGGAATGCAGATAAAAAAAGGGCTGATCAAGAATGATCAGCCCTGTTAAGGATCCCTGAACCTGTTTGAAAAGGTGTCGAAAGGATCCGAGGAGACAACTGGTAGATTCACATCCGGATTACAAAGTTCCGGTGTTTTTTCTGTCTGGTTCGCGGCGTGCCGGCCTCAGCTCTTCTTGCTGCGGGCGGTCGTGGTCGTGGTCGTGGTCTTGGCGACCTTGCTGACGTTGTCGGCAGCGGCGTTGAAGTTGGCTTCTGCCACGTCGGTGGCTTGCTTGGCGGCCTTTTGCATGGCGTCAAACGCGTTGTTGGCAGCGGCCACGGCGTTCTGGATCATGGTCGTGGCGGCTTCGGAGCCGGCCGGGGCGCTCTTGACGGCGTTGTCGACAAAGTCGGACAGCTGTTCGCGGTTTTCCTCGACCTTGCTTTCAACAAGCTTGCTGAATTCGCTGCCGGTCTGGGTGAAGATTGCGTACACTTCGCGGCTGTAGTTGACGGACTTCTGGGCCATGGGCTGCACCATTTCGTTTTGCAGCGTCAGCAGCTCTTGCGGGTCCTTGGCCGACAGCATGGCCTGGGCGTGCTCGTGCGAATCGACCAGTGCGGCCTTGGCCGTGGAAAAGTTCAGCTTGGCCAGCTTTTCGGCGCTGTCAAACAGCTTGAGGGACAGGTCGCTGAAGGCGTCCAGGTTGGCTTTTTGCGAAGCGATGAATTGATCGGGTGTAAGCATGTGGAGATCCTGATTGATGGAGGGGTTCGAGATCCTGCAGCGCCGCGGTACGGCATTGTTGCGGTGCAGCATGCATGTAATTGTAGGGCGACCAGTGGTCAATTCAAGTGTTTTGGCCTGTTTTAGAGCCAGTACTCTAAATGCCCTGGCGGCGCTGTGGCCGCCCCGCTCCATCCGTCCCATTGCATGATGGCGACGCCCCCGCGTTTTGCAAGGGGTCAGTCACCGTTGCCCGCGCCGCGGTTCACAAATGCCTCGATCAGCCGCGCCAGCGCCTCGGGCTGGTCATGGTGCAGCATGTGGCCACAATCGGGCAGGACGCGCTGCTGCAGCCGGGGGACCGATTGCAGCCGCTCGTGGAATTCTGCCAGGCTGTAGCGCCCGCGCCAGCCTTCGGGCAGTTCGCTGTCGGCCGCTTCCACCACCATCACCGGCGCCGTGATGCTGGCGTATAGCGCCTGCATTTCCGCCGCGGGCGAGAGCCGCGCGCTGACCACGCGGTGCGCCGCATCGCCCAGGATGTGCCAGCGCTGCACACCGTCGGCACCGGGGCGGGGCGCGGCCCACTGCCGCGCCAGCCACGCTGCCTTGTCCGCGGGCAGGCGGGGGTTGGTCTTGCGCAGGCGCGCGGCCACGGCGTCCACGCTGCCGTAGTCGCGCAGCGCCCGCCGGCCGCCGCGCAGGGCGCGTATGTCGTCCAGCCAGCGGCGGTAGCGCAGTGGCGCGCCTGCAGGGCCCGGGTCCGGCACGCCCAGTCCTTCCAGGTTCACCACGTGCCGGACCCGGGCCGGCCGCACACCAGCGTACATCATGGCCACGTTGCCGCCCATGCTGTGCCCGACCAGGTCAACCGGCCGGCTGCCAGCCTGTGCTTCAAGCAGCGCGTCCAGGTCGCCCAGGTAATCGGCAAACACGTAATGATCGCAGGCAGGTCCCGTGGTCTGGCCAAATCCGCGCCAGTCCGGCGCCACGATCAGGCGCTGCCCGAAAAAGGCCGGAGTCAGTGCGTCGACCATGAACTGGTACGACGCCGCCACGTCCATCCAGCCGTGCAGCAGCACCAGCGGCGGCAGCCGGCTGTCCGCGTTGCCCCAGGTCCGCACGTGGTAGCGGTGCTGGCGGAGGGTGACAAAGCAGCTCCGGCTGCTGCGCTGCGGCTGGTACATGCGGGGCATCTTAACGGCTGCGCGCGGCTTGCGGCGCGGTATAAACACGGCATGGGCAGGAAGAAAAGCCGGCACGTCAGCGAAACGCCAGCCACGGCCTGGCTGCGCGCGCACGGCGTGGCGTTTGTTGAATACAGCTACGACTACGTCGTGCACGGCGGCGCGCTGCAAGGCGCCGCCGTGCTGGGTCTGGACCCTGCGGCGGTGGTCAAGACACTCATCATGGAAGACCAGGACGCGCAGCCGCTGGTGGTGCTCATGCACGGCAACCGCAAGGTCAGCGTCAAGCAGCTGGCGCGCGAGCTGGGCGCCAGGTCCATCCAGCCCTGCAAGCCCGAGGTTGCCAGCCGGCACTCGGGCTACCAGCTGGGCGGGACCTCGCCATTTGGCACGCGCCGTGAGATGCCCGTCTGCATGGAGGCGAGCATCCTGGATCTGCCGCAGATCGCGATCAACGGCGGACGGCGCGGCTACCTGCTGGGCCTGCCGCCGCGCGTCTGCGCCGAGCTGCTGGCTGCAACGCCCGTACACTGCGCGCAGGACCTGTAGAACCGGGCTGCACGCCCGCTTGCGGAGGATTCATGTCAACAGCCTGGCTGCCCGTACTGCTTGCCTACCTGCTGGGCTCGCTCAGCTTTGCCGTCATCGTCAGCCGCCTGCTGCGGCTGCCCGACCCGCGCGCGGTGGGCAGCGGCAACCCCGGCGCCACCAACGTGCTGCGCTCGGGCTCGCGCAGCGCAGCGGCGCTGACGCTGCTGCTGGACGCGGCCAAGGGCTGGCTGCCGGTCTTTCTGGTCGCGCGCGTGGGCGCCGACCTGGGCTGGGGCGCGTGGACACTGGCACTCACCGGACTGGCGGCGTTTGCCGGGCACCTGTGGCCGCTGTTCTTCCGCTTCCGGGGTGGCAAGGGCGTGGCCACCGCCGCGGGCGTGCTGCTGGCGTTCCAGCCCTGGCTGGGCGTGGCAACGCTGTTCACCTGGGCCATCATCGCCGCGTTTTTCCGCTATTCATCGCTGGCCGCGCTGGTGGCCGCCGTCTTTGCGCCGGTCTACTACCTGCTTGCCGGTGGCTTCATCTGGCCCGTGCAGCCGCCAGTCCTGCTGGCGCTGCTGGCCATCTCGGCGCTGCTGCTGTGGCGCCACCGCGCCAACCTGCGCCGCCTGCTTGCCGGAACCGAGCCCAAGATAGGACAAAAGACGGGCGACGGATGAACGGCTGGGCCCTTGCCGGAGCGGCGCCTTCGCACCATGGGCCAGACCGCCAGCCACGGCTGCCTGCCAACGCAGCCCCGGTGTGCCAGGCAACCACCCGACAGGCCAAGGGACGCCCCGGCAAGGGCCGCTTAACGACCGCGCGATCGGGCCTCGTTCGCCCATCATCGCGATGGCATGGCCCTCATGGCGCCACCCCTGTGCTACCACGCCCCATGATGCTCGGGCACGCGCCGGATGGTGGGCAGCGTCACCATGAGGATCACCGCCAGGCCGATGTAGATCCAGGCCTGCGTGCCGCCCGGGTCGCTTGCCGGGGCCAGGATGGCGGTGGCCAGCGAGATGGTGACGATGCCGCCGGTGGCCATGAACATGGAGCGGATGGCCGCAATGCTGGAGGCGCGTCGCGGCGCCAGCTGCAGGCCGGCGTTGCGGCAGGCCGGGTTGATGGCGCCGGTGCCGGCGCCGATGAGGAACGTGGTGCAGGCCAGCCACACGTAGGGTGAGATGCCGGCCATGGGCGGCACCGCCAGCAGGACCAGCCCGGCGATGATGATGGTGCCGCCAACGTAGATGGGCGGCCGATAGCCGATGCGTCGCAGGGCAAACGTCACCGCCACCGACAGCGTGACCGCGGCCACGCCCTGCGCAATCAGCAGCGTGCCCGAATCCAGTGCGCCCAGGCCGTAGCGGCTTGTCGCGTACAGCGGGACCAGCGCAATGGCGCCGTTGGTCATGCCGCCAAAGAGCAGGTTGACCAGGTTGACCGCGCCAAAGCCCGGCCCCAGCAGCAGGCGCGGCCGGATGAACGGGCTGCGCGTGCGGTGGATGTGGTGGACAAAGCCCCAGAGCGCGGCCACCGACGCCACCAGCGGCAGCAGCAGCAGCAGCGTCCAGCTGTGCACGTCGGTCTCGCCCAGGTAGCTGGCGGTGAGCATGCCGCCGAGCAGGCCGGTGCCGAGCAGCAGCATGCCTACGATGTCCATGGCTTCGCGCCGGGCCCGCGCGAGCTGCCCGCGCGGCACGTAGCGCAGCGTGAGCACCGCCACCAGCAGGCCTATGGGCACGTTGACAAAAAAGATGCCGCGCCAGGTCCAGTACTCGACGAACAGCCCGCCAAAGATGGGCCCGATCATGGCGCCCACCGGAAAAATGCTGCCAAACAGGCTGACGTAACGGTCACGTTCGTCGCCAAAATGGTCGACGATGATGCCGGTGGCCGCCGGCGTGAACCCGGCGCCGCCTATGGCCTGGATTGCCCGCAGCGCGATCAGCTGGCCGATGTTCTGGGCAAAGCCGCAGAGCAGCGACGCCACCGTGAACGCCACCACCGACCCCAGGAACACGGCGTAATGGCCGTAGCGCTCGCTCAGCTTGCCGCTGACCGGCAGCATGAGGACAAAGCCCACCGAGTAGGCGGTGATGGTCCAGCCGGCCCAGTTGATCGACGTGTCCAGCCCGCGCGTCAGCGCATCCAGCGCGGTGGCGACGATGGTCGTGTTGATCGACATCATCATCAGCGCCAGCGCAATGATGAAGAAGACCAGTGGCCGCGACAGCGTGGCGTCCGACGTATGGGCGAGATCGTTGCGTGTTGTGTTCATGACAAATCTTGACGACAGATACAGGGTCGCTGGCATTTGCACGCGCGTGATGAATCTTCCAATTCAAGTCTTGGGACGTCCATCAGGCGCCGATCCCATGCCCGGCGCTTTGCGTCCGGACACCCATTATTGGCATCCAGGGCAACGCCGCGGGCTGTTGTAGCCCCATGCCGCGCCAAGCCTGGAAGTCGTGCAGCATCTCTCTTACCAGGCACCATGGTGCTCGGGCACGCGCGCCACCAGCGTGAGCGCCACCACCAGCACCACCGCCGTGAACACGTAGACCCAGGCCTGCGTGCCGCCAGGATCGCTGGAGGCGGCCAGTACCGCCGTGGTCAGCGAGATGGCAATGATGCTGCCGGTGGCGTTGCACATGGAGCGCAGCGCAGCCAGCGTCGATGAGCGGCGCGGCGCCAGTTGCAGGCCGGCGTTGCGGCTGGCCGGGCTCAGGATGCCGCTGCCGGCGCCGATGAGAAAGGCGGCGCCGGCCAGCCACCAGTAGGGGGACACGGCGCCCACCGGCTTCATCGCCAGCAGCAGGAACCCGGCAATCACGATGGCGCCGCCCACGTAGATCGGCAGCCGGTAGCCGGTGCGCCGCAGCGCCAGCGTGGCCAGCACGGACAGCACCACGGCGGCCAGCCCCTGCGCGATCAGCAGCGTGCCCGAATCCAGCGCGCCCAGCCCGTAGCGGTTGGTGGCGTACAGCGGCACCAGCGACAGGGCGCCTATGGTGGCGCCGGTAAACAGCAGGTTGAGCAGGTTGACCGTGCCAAAGCCCGGCCCCACGATGAGCCGGGGCTGGACAAAGGGGTGCGCGGCACGCCGGATGTGCCGGAAGAACCCCCACAACGCCAGCACCGAGACCAGCAGCGGCGCCAGCAGGGTGGGTGACCATGCGTGCACATCGGTCTCGCCCAGGTAGCTGGCGGCCAGCATGCCGGAGACGACGGCGGCAGCCAGCAGCAGGATGCCGAGCCAGTCCGTTTTTTGTGCGGCCGGTCGCTGCGCCGTGTCGCTGCGCGGAAGGTAGCGCGCGCCCAGCAGGATCACGGCCACGCCCACCGGCACGTTCACGAAGAAGATCGCCTGCCAGTCCAGGTACTGGACGAACAGGCCGCCAAAGATCGGTCCCAGCATGAAGCCGACGGGGTAGATGCTGCCAAAGAAGCTGACGTAGCGGTCGCGCTCGTCGCCGAAGTGCTCGACGATGATGCCGGTGGCCGATGGCGTGAACCCGGCGCCCCCCACCGCCTGCACCATGCGCAGCACGATGAGCAGGTAGATGTTGTTGGCAAACCCGCACAGCAGCGAGGCCACGGTAAAGACCACTGCGGACGCCAGGAAAATGCGCCGGTTCCCCCAGCGCTCGCTCAACCTGCCGCTGACCGGCAGCATCACCATGAATCCCATGGCGTAGGCCGTGATGGTCCAGCCGGCCCAGTTCACCGACGTCTGCAGGCCGTGCTGCAGCGCGTCCAGCGCCGTCGCCACGATGGTCGTGTTGATGGCCATCATGAGCATGGTCAGCGCCACGATGGCAAACAGGAGTTCGCGCCGCGGCTGTCCCGGCGTGCCGGCCCCGCCCGGCAGGCGCGCTACTGCCGTCCCGCCCGGGGCAGCGCGTGTCACTGGCGTGGTGGCGGATTCAGCGGGGTCGGATTCCATGGCGTTCCATAAGCGGCGCACGACTGCCAGCCCGTCTGCCGGTGCCGGGGCCGGCGCGGCAAAAACGCCCCTGTGGTAGCTGTTGCCTCTGGGCTCCGGCGGCAGGCGGGCACAACGTCGTGCTGCCACCGCCCGCTTATTGTCGGCTCAGCAGCATCTGGCTGCCACGGCGCTGCATGTCAAAGCGGTTCAGGAAACTGTTGCCCAGCAGCACCACCGGCATGCCCATGGGCGTCACCACCGCCTCGACGCCGTGCGCGGTCACGTCGCCCACGCGGACCCGCTCCAGCTGGATGAGCCAGCCGCGGGTCTCGCCGTTGGCGGTGTGCATGCGCACCGGGCGCCCGCGGCGCCAGTCCAGCTTCAGCTGCTCGGCCTGCGCCTGGCCCAGTGCCACGTACGACGCGCCGGTGTCCACCATGAACTGCACGGGCTGCCCGTTGATGCTGCCCGCGGCCAGGAAGTGCCCCGCCATGTTGGCGTACAGCGTCAGGTGGCTGCTTGCCGCGGGCTGCGGGCCCTGCACATGCACTGGCGTGCGACCGATGCGCAGCGCCAGTTCCTGGCCGCCGACGCGGACCACGGCATGCTCGCCGCTGGCAGAGAGCAGTTCCACGCCCTGCCAGCTCTGCCCGACCGCAACCGCCTGCGGCCGGCCGCCGTCCACCACCAGCAGCGCCTTGCTGCCCAGCATGCCGTGCAGCGTCACGTCCTGCGCCCCGGCAGGCAGCGCAGCCAGGGCGCAGGCAAGGGCGATGGCTGGGCGTCGCACGAGGAACCCAGGGGAGTCAGTTGCGGTAGTTCTCGAACGACAGCGGCAGCTCGCTCATTTTTTCACGCAGCAGCGCCATGGCCTCCTGCAACGCGTCCTTCTTGGCGCCGCTGATGCGCACCGTATCGCCCTGCACGGCCGCCTGCAGCTTGAGCTTGCTCTCCTTGACCAGCTTCTGGATCTTGCGCGCGCTGTCAGCTTCCAGCCCGTTGGTGAGCGTGGCCACCTGCCGCACACCCCTGCCCGAGGTCTGCACAGCGCCCAGGTTCAGGAAGCGGGCGTCCACGCCGCGCTTGGCCAGCTTGTGCCGCAGCACATCCTCCACCTGCGCCAGCTGGAACGCGCTGTCGGCAACCAGCGTGATCTCGTTGTCTTCGAGCTCCACGGCGGCGCTGGTTCCCTTGAAATCAAAGCGCAGGCCCAGGTTGCGCTGCGTGTTGGTCACGGCGTTTTTCACTTCGGGCATGTTGGGCGTGCAAACGACGTCAAAAGAGGGCACGGCAGGCTCCGGAAACAGGGGGTGGACCGCTGCGCAGCAGGGGCTCCTGTCCTGCGGCCGGCGGCGCAATCAATGCGACAATTGTCCCATGACCCGGCAAACCGCCGCAGGCGCGGCGTTGGCATCGGCCGAGGCCGGCCGAGCGCTCGGCTGCCGGTCCTTCCCAGCGCGGGCCGGATGCCACGGTGTGCGGCCGCTGGCGCCGCCGCGCACGACCAGCGCATGCTGCGCGCGCACGCCTTGCGTGGTTTGCGACTGGCACGCCGCGCTGGTCCATTCAAGAGAAACAACCCGGATGATCATCCTGCGCAACGTCCCGTTGCAGCCGTTCAACAGTTTTGGCATTGCCGCCCGCGCGGCGATGCTGGTGCGCGTGCGCAGCGCTGCCGACGTGCGCGACGTGCTGGCGCACCGCAAGCTGGCCGCACGCAGCAAGTTCATCCTGGGCGGCGGCAGCAACGTGGTCTTCACCGGCAATGTCCGCGCGCTCGTGCTCAAGGTGGAGGTCCCGGGCCGCCGCATCGTGGCTGAAACCGGACGCCACGTGATCGTCGAGGCGGGCGCGGGTGAGAACTGGCATGACTTTGTCACCTGGACGCTGGACCAGGGGCTGCCCGGCCTGGAAAACCTGGCGCTCATTCCCGGCACGGTGGGCGCCAGCCCGGTGCAGAACATCGGCGCCTACGGGCTGGAACTGCAGGACCGCTTCCACGAGCTGGACGCCATCGACCTGGTCAGCGGCGCCGAGTTCACGCTGAACGCGGGGCAGTGCGGCTTTGGCTACCGCGATTCCGTGTTCAAGCACCGCGCCGCGCAACCCGGTGACTTTGGCCTGGCGGACCGCGCGCTGGTGCTGCGCGTGCGTTTTGCGCTGCCCAGGGACTGGCGGCCGCTGCTCGACTACCGCGACCTGCAGGCCCGGGTGGCCGAGACCGGCATCAGCCGTCCCAGCGCCCGGCAGGTCTACGACTGGGTCGTTGCCATCCGCAACAGCAAGCTGCCCGACCCGCGCGAGCTGGGCAACGCCGGCAGCTTCTTCAAGAACCCCACCGTCAGCCCCGAACAATGCCGCGACATCATCGGCCGCGACCCGGAGCTGGTGCACTACCCCATGCCCGACGGCAGCTTCAAGCTGGCTGCCGGCTGGCTCATAGAAGCCTGCGGCTGGAAGGGCAAGCGCGTCGGCAACGCCGGCGTCCACGACCGGCAGGCGCTGGTCCTGGTCAACCATGGCGGCAAGGCTCAACCGGTCTCCGGCGGCGAGGTCATGACGCTGGCCCGTGCGATCCAGGCCAGCGTCTACGAGCGCTTCGGCATACGCCTGGAGCCCGAACCCGTCATCGTCTGATCTCCATGCGGGGAGCCTGTTGGCAAGCAGCGTCAGCGCACCGGATGACGGATGATCTCGGTCCATGGATGAAGGTTGGGCGTTGGGCGTTGGGCGTGACGTGTTGGGCGTGACGCATGACCTCGCTCGCGCATTGATTTGATGACCGACCGCACCGCTACGCGCTGCAATGTCTGCGGCTGCGCCGCGATGATTCGCTGTACGCGGGACTGCCTGTTCGCTGGACGCTGGACGGTCTTATCCGCTCGACGCTCAACGCAATACGCTCAACCTCATCAAAGTGTCAGCGAGGTCATCCGTCATTGCGCGCAGTGCGGCCGCGTTCACTCCAGGTTCTGCACCTGCTCGCGCATCTGCTCGATCAGCACCTTCATGTTCACGCCCGTGCGCGACAGCGCCAGGCTGGCCGACTTTGCGCCCAGCGTGTTGGCCTCGCGGTGCAGCTCCTGGATCAGGAAACCCAGCCGCTTGCCCAGCGTACCGCCCCGGCCAAGCAGGCGCTCGATCTCGTCCAGGTGCGCGCCCAGCCGGTCCAGCTCCTCGGCCACGTCGGTGCGCAGCGCAAACGCTGCGGCTTCCGCCAGCGCGCGATCCTGCGCGGCCTCGCTGGAGACCGTGGCGCCACCCGCATCGGAGAGCGCGTCCTGCCAGCGCGCCATGAAGCGCTGCTTCTGCGCCGCAATGATCTCCGGCACCAGCGGCGCGGCGTCTGCCGCCAGTTGCCGCAGCTGCTGGCAGCGGTCCAGCAGCAGCTGCCGCAGCCGCTCGCCTTCGGCGGCCCGTGCCTGCAGCAGCTCTTCGGTGACCGAGTCGGCCAGCGCAAGCAGCGTGGCTTCAAGTTGCGCGTGATCGGGCGGGGTGCCACCGGCAGCCAGCTGCAGCACGTCGGCCATGGAAAACGCGGCAGCATCTGCCACGCGGCTGCGAACGGCCGACTGGATCTGCGCCAGCTGCTGCAGCAGCGCGGGCGAGGGCGTTGCCAGCGCCTGGCGCTCCTGCCGGCGCAGTCCGGCCCGCGCCTCCACCTTGCCGCGCTGCAGCCGCGCAGCCAGCAGCTGGCGCAGCGCCGGCTCGCAGGCCCGCAGCTCATCGGGCAGGTGAAACACCATGTCCAGGAAGCGGCTGTTGACCGTGCGCAGCTCCAGCGTCACCTGCGCCGCGGACCGGGCGGGGTCGGCATCACTGCTGTCTTCGGGCAGCGGCTGCTGGCCGCTGGCAAACCCGGTCATGCTGTAGATGGGCATCTCGGCGTCCTTGTGCTGGTTTCTTGTGCAGGTTGTTGGTTTCGTGTTCAAATACGCGGCGCAAGGGATGGGGCGCATGGTCCGAATGGCGGGCTCGCAGCCGGGTTTCCGCCAAGGGTCGGTATTGTTGTCACCAGTCGCGCGCTGCCTGTTGCTGCAGCGTGCGTTCCATCGCGCGCCAGCCCTTCTGCGCCAGTCCACGGGCACCGGCCCGTGCTCCCGACTCAAGAAACAGGCATCCTACTGCATCGGTCATGACGCCTCCCAAAGTCGCGCCGCTCCCGGTTGATACCATCGTTGGCGGCTACCGCGTGCTGCGCAAGATCTCCTCCGGTGGCTTTGGCCTGGTCTACCTGGCGCATGACTCCACCGGCCAGCCGGTGGCCATCAAGGAGTACCTGCCTTCGGCGCTGGTCGAGCGTGCGCCGGGCGAGCGCGTGCCCCAGGTGCCGGCCGACAAGCTCTCGCTCTACCACCTGGGGCTGAAGAACTTCTTTGAAGAAGGCCGTGCGCTGGCGCAGATTGCCCATCCGGCGGTCGTCGGCGTCATGGATTTCTTCCGCGAGAACGAAACCGTCTACATGGTCATGAACTACCTGGACGGCGCCACGTTGCAGGACTATGTCGTCGCCGCGCGCAAGCACTACAAGACGCACGCATTGTGCGAGGAGACCATCCGCTCGCTGTTTGACGAGATCCTGCGCGGGCTGCGCGTCGTGCACCAGCACCGCATGCTGCACCTGGACCTCAAGCCGGCCAACATCATCATCACCGAAGACAACCGTGCGGTCATGCTGGACTTTGGCGCGGCGCGGCAGGCGCTGACGCGCGACCCCGGCTTCACGCGGCCCATGTACACGCAGGGCTTTGCCGCGCCGGAAATGTACGGCCGCAAGACGCCCCTGGGGCCCTGGACCGACATCTACGCCATGGGCGCATGCATGTACTCGTCCATGACCGGCGCGCCGCCCATGGACGCCAAGGCGCGGCGCAAGAAAGACACCTTTGGCGACGCGCTGGCCCGCCTGTCCCCGCATTACTCGGCCGGACTCCTGCAGGTGGTGGCCTGGACCATGGCGCTGGACCCGGCTGCCCGGCCGCAGTCGGTGTTCGAGCTGCTCAAGCGGCTCAGCGCCGCCTGATTGGCAAGCAGCGTCAAGTCGCCGGATGACCGATGCGCGCGGCCCTATCCAGGCCTTGGATGAAAGCCGCCTGCAGCGGCTGATGAAGTTTGCGCGTCAAGTGTTGAGCGTTGGGCGTACGCTCGATCTCGCGATGACAAGGCCTCGCCCATCGGCGCTGCACAATTCACCTGCCCCGGCCGCCGGAGCTGATTCCATCCTGATTCCCTGATCTTTATGACCTCACTTGAAACACTGACTCCCACACCGTCCCCGCGCACCGGCCGCGCCGCAGACGAGCGTCGGCTTGCGCGCATCACGCGACACTACACCGAATACGCGGAGGGCTCGGTGCTCATCGAGTGCGGCCGCACCAGGGTGCTGTGCACCGCGTCGGTTGATGAATCCGTGCCGCACCACAGGAAGGGCAGCGGAAGCGGCTGGGTGACCGCTGAGTACGGCATGCTGCCGCGCGCCACGCACACGCGCGGCGGCCGCGAGGCGGCACGCGGCAAGCAAAGCGGCCGCACGCAGGAGATCCAGCGTCTCATCGGCCGCAGCCTGCGCGCCGTGTTTGACCTGCAGAAACTGGGCGAGCGCACGCTGCGCCTGGACTGCGACGTCATCCAGGCCGACGGCGGCACGCGCACGGCCAGCGTCACCGGCGCTTTTGTCGCCGCGCACGACGCCGTCACCTGGCTGCTGGCGCAGGGGCTGATCGCCGAGTCGCCCATCACCACGGAGGTGGCTGCGGTTTCCGTGGGCCTCGTGGCCGGCGTGCCGCTGCTGGACCTGGACTACGTTGAAGACGCCGCCTGCGACACCGACATGAACGTCGTCATGACCGGCGCCGGCCGCTTTGTCGAGATCCAGGGCACCGCCGAGGGCCAGTCCTTCTCGCGCGCCGAGGCAGACCAGCTCCTGCAGCTGGCCGAGCAGGGCATCGCCGAGCTGGTCGTGCTGCAGCGTCAGGCGCTGGCGTCGTGAACGCAGGCGGCATCAGCCGCGTCGTGCTCGCCTCGCACAACGCCGGCAAGCTGGCGGAGCTGCGCCCGCTGCTGGCGCCGCTGGGCCTGCAACTGGTCGCGCAGGGGGAGCTGGGCATCACCGAGGCCGACGAGCCCTTTCACACCTTCCTGGAAAACGCGCTGGCCAAGGCGCGCCATGCCGCGCGCGCCAGCGGCCTGCCCGCGCTGGCCGACGACGCCGGCCTCTGCGTAGACGCCTTTGGCGGCGAGCCGGGCGTCGACACGGCCAACTACGCCACCCGCTTTGGCTATGACAAGGCAGACGGCAACAACGTGCGCGCCCTGCTTGAGCAGATGGCCGGCATCAGCAACCGCCGCGCCGCACTGGTCAGCACGCTGGTCGCGCTGCGCCACGCCGACGACCCCGAGCCGCTGGTGGCCGTCGGCCGCGTGGTGGGCGAGATCACGCAGGCGCCGCGCGGGCAGGGCGGCTTTGGCTTTGACCCGGTCATGTTCCTGCCCGAGTTTGGCAAGACCTTTGCCGAGCTGCCCGTGCACGTCAAGAACGCGCACAGCCACCGGGGCCGGGCCGCTGCCGCCATGGTGCGGCTCATGCGCGAGCGTTGGCTGTGACGCCGCAGGCCGGCCCTGATATTGGCGTGCGGGAAGCAGCCGGCTCGCCGGTCTTGCCGGCACCGCCGCCGCTGGCGCTTTACGTGCACATTCCCTGGTGCATCAAAAAGTGCCCGTATTGCGACTTCAACTCGCACCAGCTGGACCCGGCCGCTGATGCCGCAGGCCAGCAGGCCCGCTACGTCGACGCCCTGCTGGCCGACCTGCAGGCCAGCCTGCCGCTGGTCTGGGGCCGGCCGGTGGTCAGCGTCTTCATGGGCGGCGGCACGCCCAGCCTGTTCGAGCCGGCGCAGATAGAGCGCCTCATTGCCGGCATCCGCGCCATGCTGCCGCTGCAGCCCGGCTGCGAGATCACGCTGGAAGCCAACCCCGGCACCTTTGAACGCCAGCGCTTTGCCGCCTTTGCCGACGCCGGCATAACCCGCCTGTCGGTGGGCGTGCAAAGCTTCAACGACGCCGCGCTCCAGCGCCTGGGTCGCGTGCACAGCGCAGGCCAGGCCCGCGCCGCGCTGCAGGAGGCCGCCCGCGTCTTTGCCACCTTCAACCTGGACCTCATGTACGCACTGCCCGGCCAGACGCTGGCGCAACTGCAGGCCGACGTGCAAGAGGCGCTGGCCTTCAACCCGCCGCACCTGTCCATCTACCAGCTCACCATCGAACCCAACACCGTCTTTGCCAAGTACCCGCCGCGCCTGCCCGCAGACGACGTGGCCTGGGCCATGCTCGACGCCATCACCGCGGCCACCGGGCAGGCCGGCCTGCAGCGCTACGAGGTCTCCGCGTACGCCCGCCCCGGCCACCACTGCGTGCACAACCTCAACTACTGGCAGTTTGGCGACTACCTCGGAATAGGCGCCGGCGCGCACGGCAAGCTCAGCCTGGCATGCGGCATCATCCGTCAGCAGCGCTACATGCTGCCCGCCTCGTACATGCGTCATGCGCTCGCCGGCAACGCCGTCAGCCGGCAGCACGACGTCACAGCTGTCGACCTGCCCTTTGAATACATGCTGAACGCGCTGCGTCTCAAAGGCGGCTTCAGCCTGCATGACTTTGCCGCCCGCACCGGCCTGCCCGTGCAGGCGGTAGAAGCGCAAATCTACGAGGCCAGCCGCAACGGCTGGCTTGAGCGCCGCGGCCACCGGGTGCAGCCCACCGCGCGTGGATTCGACTTCCTCAATGACGTGCAGGCACTGTTCCTGCCGTAGGGGTTGCCTGGCAACCGCCCCAGGAAGCGCCGGCTCCCGCTTGCAGGCATCGTGGCGCGTGGCCTGCCCGCGGCACCAGCATGGCGAATCATGGCGGCGCGGCCGCAGTCAGCATCCCGATGAGCAAGTCCATCAGTGCGCCAGATGACAGATGATTTCGGCCCTTGCGGGCCCTGGATGAAAGCCGCCTGCCGCGGCTCATGATGGATCATCGCGGCGCAGCCGCAGTCATTGCTGCCGCGCAGCGGCGCGGTCATCAAAGTGTCAGCGAGATCATCCGTCATGCGCGACGCCCAACGTCCAACGCGCAGCAACCACCCCATTGGCCAGAGGGCTGGCCTCCCACAAAAGATCGTCCAGCGTAGAGCGTCCAGCGTGTTCCGCAACCCGCCCAAATGACATACGCTCGTGTGGAGCGGCGCCCTCGCCGCGATTCCCCGCACAACGCACAACGCACAACGCACAACGCACAACGCACAACGCACAACGCACAACGCTCAACGCTCAACGCTCAACGCTCAACGCTCAACGCTCAACGCTCAACGCTCAACGCTCAACGCTCAACGCTCAACGCTCAACGCTCCCCATCATGGCGGCGCAGCCGCAGTCATTGCCGCCGCACCGCGGCGAGATCATCCGTCATGGACGCCCAACGCCCACGCGCTACAGGCGCAGGCTGGCGTTGATGCGCGCAAGCTGTGCCGCGCCGGGGCACAGGTCGGCGCTGCCCAGGCTGTTGAGCGGCCGCATGCTGGTGTGCTGTGCGGCATGCAGGTCCTCCATTCCGGTCTCGAGGTAGAGCAACCCGGTCACGATTTCGCCCTGTTGCGCACGCGCCTGCATGTAGGCCATTGCCGCCACGCGATCGGTGGGATCGTGGTCGGCATGGAGTTTTCGCAGGCGCAGGACGCGCCCGTCGTGCTGGGTCACGGCGATGAGCTCCCCGGGTGCGTAGTCGACGGTGATTTCCTGCCGGCCAAGGACCAGGTCGATGCGGTTCACGGTCTCATTGTGCTCGCGCACCCAGTCGTAGCTGTGCGTGCTCCCGGCGTGGTTGTTGAAGGTCACGCAGGGGCTGAGTACGTCGATGAACGCGGCGCCATCGTGGCCCATGGCCGCCTTGATGAGCGGCACCAGTTGCGCCTTGTCGCCAGAGAAGCTGCGCGCCACGAAACTTGCGCCCAGTTGCATGGCCATGGCGACCAGATCGACCGGGTTGTCCTTGTTGACCACGCCCCGCTTGCTCTTGCTGCCTTTGTCGGCAGTTGCCGAGAACTGGCCCTTGGTCAGGCCGTAGACACCGTTGTTCTCCACGATGTAGACCATGTTGACGTTGCGGCGCATGCAGTGGGCAAACTGCCCCAGGCCGATTGAGGCCGAATCGCCATCGCCGGAGATGCCCAGGTACAGCAGCTCGCGGTTGGCCAGGTTGGCGCCCGTGGCCACGCTGGGCATGCGCCCGTGCACCGAGTTGAACCCGTGGCTGGCGCCCAGGAAGTAGGTGGGCGTTTTCGATGAGCAGCCTATGCCGGAGAGCTTGGCGACCCGGTGCGGTTCGATGTCGAGCTCCCAGCAGGCCTGCACGATGGCAGCCGAGACCGAATCGTGGCCGCAGCCGGCACACAGCGTGGAAACGGCGCCTTCGTAGTCGCGCCGCGTGTGGCCGACCTTGTTCTCGGCCAGCGACGGGTGACGCAGTTGCGGCTTGGCGATCCAGGTCATGTCCGGGCCTCCTGGGGTACGGCCACTGTTGCCTGCACGTGGTCGGCAATGGCCTGCATGATGAAGCGGGCGGTGATCGGCGTGCCGTCATAGTGCAGCACGCGCCGCAGCTTGGCCGGATTGACCTGCAGCGCGTCGATGAGCAGCGTGCCCATCTGTGCGTCACGGTTCTGCTCCACCACGAACACGATGGCGTGCCTGTCCATGAATTCACGCACGCGGGAAGAAAACGGAAACGCCCGCAGCCTGAGCGCATCCAGGTGGATGTCGCGCGCAGCGAGTTCGTCAAGCGCCTCGTGCAGGGCCGGACTTGTGGAGCCGAAGAAGATCACGCCCAGGTGCGTTTCGCGCGCCGCCGGTCTTGGCACCGGCGGCGGTACCAATTCTGCAGCGGTGGCGAATTTTTTCAGCAGGCGCTGCACGTTGTAGATGTAGTCCTCGCCCCGCTCCGAGTAGCGCGCGTACGCGTCGCGCGTGGTGCCGCGCGTGAAGTAGCTGCCCCGTGTCGGGTGCGTGGCCGGCAGCGTCCGCCAGGCAATGCCATCGCCGTCGACGTCCTTGTAACGCCCGAACTCCCTGTGCTCCAGATCAGCGGCAGCCATGACCTTGCCACGGTCGTATTCGCGCGCCTCGTCCCATGACAGCGGCTCGCACAGGTGCTGGTTCATGCCGATGTCCAGATCGCTCATGACGAATACCGGCGTCTGCAGGCGGTCAGCCAGGTCGAACGCGGTGGCGGTGTGCTCAAAGCACTCGTGCGGATCCTCGGGAAACAGCAGCACGTGCCGGGTATCGCCGTGCGAGGCGTAGGCACAAGCCAGGATGTCGGCCTGCTGCGTACGCGTTGGCATGCCGGTGGACGGGCCGCCACGCTGCACGTTGACGATGGTGGCCGGAATCTCGGCAAAGTAGGCCAGGCCGATGAATTCGGCCATCAGCGAAATGCCGGGACCGGAGGTGGCGGTAAAGGCGCGCGCGCCGTTCCAGCCAGCGCCAACGACCATGCCGATGGACGCCAGCTCGTCCTCGGCCTGGACGATGGCGTAGTTGTGGCGACCGTCGGCATCCACGCGGAACTGCGCGCAGAAATTGTTGAATGCCTCGACCACCGAAGTCGAGGGCGTGATCGGATACCAGGCACACACCGTGGCCCCGCCATAGACGGCGCCAAGGCCGGCGGCGCTGTTGCCATCGATGAAGATGCGCGCGCCGACGGCGTCGGCGCGCGTGATCCGGATCGGCAGCGGGTGCTGCAGGTGCTCGCGAGCGAATTCACGCCCGAGCCTGAGCGCCTGCACGTTGGCCGAGAGCAGCCTCTCCTTGCCCTTGAACTGCTCGGCAAGCAGCGTTTCAACGACTTCGCCGTCCATTGCCAGCAGCACCGACAGCGCCCCGACGTACATGATGTTCTTGAACAGCAGTCGCTGGCGCGGGTCGCTGTAGGTGGCGTTGCAGATCTCGGTGATCGGCATGCCGATGACGCTGATGTCGTCGCGCAGGTCGGAGGCCGGCCGCGGCCGCGTGCTGTCGTAGAACAGGTAGCCGCCGGGCTCGATCTCGGCGACGTCTTCTGCCCAGGTTTGCGGGTTCATGGCCACCATCATGTCGATGCCGCCACGCCGGCCGAAGTAGCCCTTTTCGCTCACGCGAACTTCATACCAGGTCGGCAGCCCCTGGATGTTGCTCGGGAAGATGTTGCGTGGACTCACCGGCACGCCCATGCGCAGGATGGCCTTGACAAACAGCTCGTTGGCGCTGGCCGAGCCCGAGCCGTTGACGTTGGCAAACTTGACGACGAAGTCGTTGATGGCCGTGATCGGCGTCATGTCTGGATTTTCTCCTGGCGAGGGCCCATGCTCGCGGCCTGGCCGCCGGCCTTGGTCGTGTGCAGGAGAAACTTCTGCATGTCCCAGGCGCCCGTGGGGCAGCGCTCGGCGCACAGGCCACAGTGCAGGCAGACGTCCTCATCCTTGACCATGACCCGGCCTGTCTGCACCGGCGGCGACACCAGCAGGTCCTGCACCAGGTTCAACGCGGGCGCATTCAGGCGAGCGCGCAGGTCGGCCTCGTCGCCATTTTCGGTGAAGGTGATGCAGTCCATCGGGCAGATATCGACACAGCCGTCGCATTCTATGCACAGCTCGGCCGTGAATACGGTCTGCATGTCGCAGTTGAGACAGCGCGAAGCCTCCCTGAACGCCGTGCGCAAGTCAAAGCCCAGCTCCACCTCGACATCCATGCGCGTCAGGGCGTCTTCTTCCGTGGACCAGGGCACGGCGTAACGCGCATCGTCGATCGGCGCGTTGTCGTAGCTCCACTCGTGAATGCCCATCTTCTGCGAGACCAGGTTGGCCCAGGGCGCCGGCCGGGCATGCACGTCCCGGCCGCTCAGCAGCAGGTCAATTGAAACCGCCGCCTCGTGACCCTGCGCCACCGCGGTGATGATGTTCTTCGGTCCCAGTGCGGCGTCACCGCCAAAGAAGACGTGCGGCAGCGTTGACTGGAAGCTGGCCTCGCCTAGCACGGGCAGGCCCCACCTGCCGAACTCTATGCCCAGGTCGCGCTCTATCCACGGGAAGGCATTTTCCTGGCCGATGGCAATCAGCACCTCGTCGCACTCGAACCAGGCATCGGGCTCGCCGGTGGGCACCAGCCGGCGCTGGCCATCGGCATCGTATTCGGCACGCACGATCTCGAAGGTCATGCCAACCAGCCTGCCGGACGCGTGCACGAAAGCCTTGGGCACGTGCATGTTGATGATGGGAATGCCCTCGCGCGCAGCGTCTTCCTTCTCCCAGGGCGACGCCTTCATCTCGTCGAAGCCCGAGCGCACGACGACCTTGACATCCTCGCCACCGAGGCGCCGCGCCGTGCGGCAGCAGTCCATGGCGGTGTTGCCGCCCCCCAGCACAATGACGCGCCGGCCTGTCTCCGTGACGTGCCCAAACGACACCGAGGCCAGCCAGTTGATGCCGATGTGGATGTGCGCGGCGGCCTCCCGGCGCCCCGGAATAGCCAGGTCGCGCCCGCGTGGCGCGCCGCTGCCGACAAACACCGCATGCCAGCCTTCGGCCAACAGCGCCCGCATCGAGTGGACGTATCGGCCACCCTGGAAATCAACGCCGAGGTTGAAAATGTAGCCGGTCTCTTCGTCAATCACGCTCTCGGGCAGGCGAAAGCGCGGGATCTGCTGGTGCATGAAGCCGCCCGCCCTGGTTTCGCCGTCGAATACGGTCACCTCGTATCCCAGCGGCGCCAGGTCGCGGGCGACGGTGAGCGAGGCCGGCCCGGCGCCGACGCAGGCAATGCGCTTGCCGTTGCTGCGCTCGGGCCTGCCGGGCATGCGCGCAGCGACATCGCCCTTGTGGTCGGCGGCAACGCGCTTGAGCCGGCAGATCGCCACCGGCTCGGGTTTTTGTACGTTCGCCTCCTCGACTCGAACACGGCGACACGCGGGCTCGCACGGCCGGTCGCAGGTGCGGCCCAGGATGCCCGGAAACACATTGGCCACCCAGTTCACCATGTAGGAATCGGCGTAGCGGCCCTGTGCGATCAGCCGCAAATATTCCGGCACCGGTGTATGCGCCGGGCACGCCCACTGGCAATCCACCACCTTGTGATAGTAGTTGGGATCCCTGGTATTCGTCGGTCTCATGGGGGTACCTCCCGGGACTGCGAAACTGGCTCCAAGCCGCTCTTGACTCTTGTCATGCTGAGCGCGCTCCCTCGCATGTTACCCGTTCAAGGAGCCCTTGTACGCATCCTTGATGAAGATCATGCAAAATGCGACGGCGCTGGCACGCCGCCCTTCAGCGCGCAAGGCAAGGGCCAGACGCGGCCCGTGGCATGGTACAGTGCGAGGCGGCAGCGCGCAACGAGCTGGTCGCGTGCCCGGCATCCAGCCGCTGCGTGCAGTCGGCGGTCAACGGCAGGCGAGCTTTGATGAGGTTGAGCGTGGTGGGGCACACCCTGGACGCTGGACGCTTTGAGCCCGAGGCTTTATCCAACATGCCAATATTCCGGAAAATCCTGCCGTTGGGCGCAGCGCTCGCCCTGGTCATGCTGGCCGGCTGCGACAGCCTGCCGCAGAGCCAGGGCGCCGACAGCAGCGACGTGCCCACGCCGCCCGCGGTGACGCAGCAGCAACAGCAACAACAAGAGCAGCAGCGGCAGGCGGGCGCAGAAGAGCAGCAAGCGGACGCAGAAGCAATGCAAGCGCCGGTCTCCTTCTTCCTGGCGCAGGAGCAAGAAGAAGAGGGCCTGACCGAGCTCAAGCTGGCAGACGGCTCGCTGTGGGCGCTGCCCGATGCCGTGCTGACGCGCGCGGACCTCAACAGCGTCGAGCCGCGCCGCACCAACGAAGGCCAGGCTTTTGTGCGCTTTGGTCTCAATGAGCAGGGCGCAGCCAAGATGGCGCAGCTCTCGCAGCGCTTTGCCGGCAACCTGCTCATGGTTGCCGTTGGCAACGACGTGGTGGGCCTGACGCGGATAGATGAAGACAGCGGCAACGCGCTGGACATAGGCATGCCCACCGACGAGCAGGCCATCGCCGTGGCCTATGCCGTGGCAGGCGGGCCGCAGCAACCGCAACAGCAGCCGGCAGGCCAGTGACGGCGGCCTGCTGAACGGCCGCCTGTGGGAGGCGCTGCGCGGCGTGGCGCGTCTTGATGGCGGCTGCCGTTCTCCGGGGCAGCTTCTGCGTCTTGATCAAGCTGCCAACGGGTGAGCCGCTGGCGGGTTCCTTGCGGTCTGCTTGACCCCGCGCAAGACGCGGCTCAGGCAAAACGCTGCCACAAGGCGGCAAGCCAGATGCCGGCGGCCAGGATCAGCGACACCATGACGGCGGCCGAGCCCATGTCCTTGGCGCGCTTGGCGTGAATGTTCCAGTCGCTGCCGCTGCGGTCGACAACGGCTTCCAGTGCGCTGTTGAGCAGCTCCGTGATCAGGACCACGAGCACGCTGCCGGCCAGCAGCGCCACCTCCACCCAGTTGCTGCCCAGCCAGCAGGCCAGCGGCAACAGCACCACGGCCGCCAGCACCTCCTGCCGGAATGCGGCTTCACCGGTCCATGCGGTATGCAGGCCGGCAATCGAGTAGCGCGTGGCATGCCACAGTCGCGCGATGCCCCGCCTGCCTTTTCCCGGAGACGGCGGCGCGGTCATCCGGAGCCGACCGCAACGAGCCGCGTCCCGGCCAGCGCATCGTGCAGGAACTGGCGCTGCGGGTGGAAGCGGCTGAGCAGCGCCCAGATTGCGACCCAGCCGAGCAAGAGCACGGCAATCTGGCCCTTTCGCAGGGCAAACGGCGCCATGGCAGCCAGCGGCGGCACGAACCACAACCACGCCAGCAGGTAGCGCAACGCCGCGCGCGCCCAGGACAGCGGCCGGCCGCGGCGGTCGGTGATGCGGATGCGCCAGGTCTTCATGGGCAGCGTCTGGCCGCGGCGCCAGAAATACATGAAGTACAGCGCGAGCACGACAAAGACAAAAGCCTGCAACCCGTGGCGGTGCTGCAGCGCATTGCGCGTGTTGGTGGCGAGGCCAAACGCCAGCCCGGCCAGCATGACCACGCCAAAGAGCAGCACGCCCTCGTACAGCCAGCAGGCCATGCGGCGACGCAGGCTGGGCGCTGGGGCAGGGGATGAAGTGGCGGGCATGGGAATGAAGATCGGATGGCGGCGTGCGGCGGCTGCCACGATGGGGAGCCGGTTGATTATCCGACGCGCGCACCGCGCGTGCCCGGCAGCGGGGCGAGCCCACCTGCAAGCCATGCCCGCGCGGGAGCGGGCGCGCGTTTGATGGGCGGGTCATGAGTGATGGGCGGGTCATGAAATTGACAACTTCGTGCCCGCGCTGCCGCGCCGCGCTTTGGCGCGCACGCCGGTTGAGGGGAGGGTGCGGCCGCTGCCCAACGCGTCACGTTGTTGCCAGCACGCCACATCTTGGCATTTCTTTTTACGCAAAGCCGGTCCGCCGGTATCGTTGCGAGAGGCCGGGCACGTTGGCACGGCAGCATGGCGCCCCGCCTGCCGCGCGTTGTGCGGCCGCATGCTGCATGGCGGCAAACGTGTGATAATGGCCGCTTGGCTACACCATCAAAAACGGGTTACCGTCCGGCGAGCCAGTGCCGTGCAGGTCCAGGGGGAACACGGCATCAGGCAGCCCATGGCGCGTGGTCTCAAGTCCTGAAGCGACCTCACAAGGGTTGGCAAGGGGCCCTCAGGTTTTTCGTCAGAGAAAATCTCGAAAGGTAAGCAACATGGAAATCTCCAAAGCCGAGCTCAAGTCGGCCGCCGCCGCCGTGGCAGGCCAGAAAGACGCCGACGCCAAGCCGCAGTCCGGCCAGCAGCCACCCGAGCAACTGCGCGTTGCCGAAGTCTTGGTCAAGACGCTGCAGGCAGAGAACATCAAGTACATCTGGGGCTACCCCGGTGGCGCCGTGCTGCACATCTACGATGCGCTGTACAAGCAGGACGCCATAGAGCACCTGCTGGTGCGCCATGAGCAGGCTGCGGTGCACGCGGCCGATGCGTATTCACGCGCCACCGGCGAGGTGGGCGTGGCCATGGTGACCTCCGGGCCGGGCGTGACCAATGCGCTCACGGGCCTGGCCACCGCGTACATGGATTCGGTACCGCTGGTGCTCATTTCCGGGCAGGTGCCCACCGATGCCATAGGCTCCGACGCGTTCCAGGAATGCGACACCGTGGGCATCACGCGTCCGGTGGTCAAGCACAATTTCCTGGTCAAGAACCCCGCCGACATCGTGGACGTCATGAAAAAGGCGTTCCACCTGGCCCGAAGCGGCCGCCCCGGCCCGGTGGTCGTTGACATCCCCAAGGACGTCTCATACGAGAAGATCACGTACGCGGGCTACCCCGAGCACGTGCAGATGCGCTCGTACAACCCGGTCACGCGCGGGCACACGGGCCAGATCCGGCGCGCGCTGCGGCTGCTCATGAGCGCCAGGCGGCCGTACATCTACGTGGGTGGCGGCGTGGTCCTGGCCAACGCAGAAAACCAGCTGCGCGCGCTGGTGGACCAGCTGGGCTTCCCGGTGACCAGCACGCTGATGGGGCTGGGCGCCATGCCCATGACCGACCCGCGTTTTGTCGGCATGCTGGGCATGCACGGCATGTGGGAAGCCAACTACGCCATGCAGAACGCCGACGTGATCCTGGCGCTGGGTGCGCGCTTTGACGACCGCGTCATCAGCAACCCCAGGCATTTTGCGCAGAACCCGCGCAAGATCATCCACATCGACATCGACCCCTCCACCATTTCCAAGCGCGTGAAAGCCGACGTGCCCATCGTGGGCGACGTGCGGATCGTGCTCGAGCAGATGCTGGAGATGATGAAGGCGGGCGACTTCATCCCCGACAGGGACGCGCTGGCCGCGTGGTGGGAAACCATAGAGGGCTGGCGCGCCAGGGACTGCCTGGCATACGACCGCGGCAACCAGGACGTCATCAAGCCGCAGTACGTCATCGAGACGCTCTCGGACCTGACCCGGGATGCCGACGCCTACATCACCTCCGACGTGGGGCAGCACCAGATGTGGGTGGCGCAGTACTACAAGTTTGACCAGCCGCGGCGCTGGATCAACTCGGGCGGGCTGGGCACCATGGGCGTGGGCCTGCCCTACGCCATGGGCGTGAAGATGGCGCGCCCGGACAGCGAGGTCTATTGCGTCACCGGCGAGGGCTCGGTGCAGATGTGCATCCAGGAGCTCTCCACCTGCCTGCAGTACAGCCTGCCCGTGAACGTGGTCCTGCTCAACAACCGCTACCTGGGCATGGTGCGCCAGTGGCAGGAGCTGCTCTACCAGGGCCGCTACAGCCAGACGTACATGGACGCGCTGCCCAACTTTGCCAAGCTCGCAGAAGCGTATGGCCACGTGGGCATGCTCATCGAGCGGCCGCAGGACGTGGAGCCGGCGCTGCGCGAGGCGCGCAAGCTCAAGGACCGCACCGTGTTCATGGACTTTCGCACCGACCCAACCGAAAACGTCTTCCCCATGGTGCCCGGTGGCAAGGGGCTGACCGAAATGGTGCTCAGCGCCGAAGGGCTGGAATAGCACAGCATCTCGCCGCCCGCCAGCGCCCGCAGGCTGCAGGCGGCTTTTCCCGGAAGAATCTATTGCCTGTCAGACCCGCGCATTACCGTGCGCGGGCGAGGGCTGGCGAGAAGAGGAATCTGCACATGAAACACGTCATTGCCGTCCTGATCGAAAATGAGTCCGGCGCGCTCTCGCGCGTGGTCGGGCTGTTTTCAGCGCGGGGGTACAACATCGATTCGCTGATCGTCGCGCCCACCGAGGACGCCAGCCTCTCGCGCATGACCATACAGACCACCGGCTCGGCCGAGATGATCGAGCAGGTCACCAAGCACCTGAACCGCCTGGTCGAGGTGGTCAAGGTGGTGGACCTGACCGAAGGTGCCTACATCGAGCGCGAGCACATGATGATCAAGGTACGCGCCGTCGGCAAGGAGCGCGAGGAAGTCAAGCGCATGGTCGACATCTTTCGCGGCCGCATCATCGACGTCACCGACAAGAGCTACACCATAGAACTTACCGGCGACCAGGCCAAGCACGACGCGTTCCTGGGCGCCATGGACCGCAGCGCCATCCTGGAGACCGTGCGCACGGGGTTCAGCGGCATAGGCCGCGGTGAACGGCTGCTGCGCATCTGATGGTGGCGGCCTTCCCCTCGCCATCGGCCCCAAACGCGCGGCGCATGGCCGCAGCGGTTGCTGCCGTGCTGGGCACGGGCCTGCTTGCCGCCTGCGCCAGCTGCCCGCCCGAGACGCGCGTGGTGCAGGAGCGCGGCGTGCGCCCGCAGCTGGACGACGCGCTGGCGCTGGCGCAGGAAGTGCTTGCGCGCAGCGAGCCGGACTACCGTGCCGGAACCGGCCTGCAGCTGGTTTACGACCAGGTCTATGCCATCAACGCCACCAACCTGGCCTGGAACTGGGAGCAGGCCTGGATGCTGTGCGTAGCGTATGAAAGCAGCGCCAGCGGCGCATGGCAGCGCCGCGGCGTGGCCATGCGCGTCGGCCCCGACGGGCAGCCATTCCCTGTTTCCAGCGTCAACTGGCGCGATTATTCCGGCGCTGCATGCTGAGCGCCACTTTCATCCATTTCTTGTATTCACGAAAGGACATGCCATGAAGGTGTTTTACGACAAGGACTGCGACCTGAGCCTGATCAAGGGCAAGACGGTGGCGATCATTGGCTACGGCTCGCAGGGCCATGCGCATGCGCTCAACCTGAACGACAGCGGCGTCAACGTGGTGGCGGGGCTGCGCAAGGACGGTGCCAGCTGGTCCAAGGCCGAGCAGGCCGGCCTGCAGGTGGCCGAGATAGACGCGGCAAGCAGGCAGGCCGACGTGGTCATGATCCTGCTGCCCGACGAGCACATTGCCCGCGTCTATCGCGAGCAGGTCGAGCCCAACCTGAAGCAGGGCGCGTCGCTGGCGTTTGCGCACGGCTTCAACGTGCACTACGGTCAGGTTGCGCCGCGCGTGGACCTGGACGTGTGGATGGTCGCCCCCAAGGCGCCGGGCCACACCGTGCGCAACACCTATACGCAGGGCGGCGGCGTGCCGCAGCTCATTGCCGTGCACCAGGATCCCTCGGGCAAGGCGCGCGACCTGGCGCTGTCGTATGCCATGGCCAACGGCGGCGGCCGCGCCGGCATCATAGAAACCACCTTCCGTGAAGAAACCGAGACCGACCTGTTTGGCGAGCAGGCCGTGCTCTGCGGCGGCACCGTGGAGCTCATCAAGGCCGGGTTCGAGACACTGGTGGAAGCCGGCTACGCCCCCGAGATGGCATACTTTGAGTGCCTGCACGAGCTCAAGCTGATCGTGGACCTGATCTACGAGGGCGGCATCGCCAACATGAACTACTCGATCAGCAACAACGCCGAATACGGCGAATACGTGAGCGGCGGGCGCGTGATCAACGATGCATCGCGCCAGGCCATGCGCGACATCCTGCACGACATCCAGACCGGCGAATACGCCAAGCGCTTCATCGTGGAGAACCAGGCCGGTGCCCCGTCGCTGCAAAGCTTTCGCCGCCTCAACGCCGAGAGCCAGGTCGAGCAGGTGGGCGGCAAGCTGCGCGCCATGATGCCCTGGATCGCAAAGAACAAGCTGGTCGACAAGGCAAAGAACTGAAACGCGCACTGCGGCATGCGTCAGGCGCAGTCTGGCGCATGCCGTCGGGTCGCGTTCCGCCATGGCGGTGCAGGAACGGCGACGCCGCGGGGCCGGGTCCTTGCGCGGCGCAGCACCGTTTCCTGCAGCAGCAGCGGGCGCTCCAACCGGCCGCCCGGTCGGCCACGGAGCTGGCCGTCTGCAGCAAGAGGCAGTCGGTGAGTTTGCCGGCATCCTGCTCATGGGCATTTGGTGCCGGCAGGACACCTCCTCGGGATTCTTCCTGCCGGCTCCCGCCGTCCGCGCTTGCGTTGACCCGATAATGCCCTGATGAAAGAAGATACCGGCAGCATGCTCCCCCACGAAGACGACGGCTTGCATGCGTCCGTGGACGGGCGGCGGCTGCGCAAGGGCATTTACGTACTGCCCAACCTGGTCACGCTGGCCGCGCTGTTTGGCGGGTTCTACGCCATCGTCATGGCCATGAACGGTCATTTCCAGCACGCTGCGCTGGGCGTGTTTGCCGCCATGGTCCTGGACAGCCTGGACGGCCGTGTGGCGCGCATGACCAACACGCAGAGTGCGTTTGGCGCGCAGATGGATTCACTGGCCGACATGGTCGGCTTTGGTGCTGCGCCTGCACTCATTGCCTACGAATGGGCGCTGCGGCCCATTGGCCGCTGGGGCTGGGTGGCGGCTTTCCTCTTTTGCGCCTGTGCCGCGCTGCGGCTGGCGCGCTTCAACGTCAACACCAGCGTGGTCGACAAGCGCTATTTCCAGGGGCTGCCTTCGCCTGCGGCGGCGGCGCTGGTGGTCGGCTTCGTCTGGCTGACCAGCGCCATGGTCGAGGCCGATGCCGGCATCCCGCTCTTTCGCGATCTGATGACCACCCTGGGCGGCGCGCGCGTGGCGCGCGGTGATTTTTCCTGGCTGATGTTTGGCCTGGTGCTGTTTGCCGGGCTGACCATGGTCACCAACATCCCCTACTACAGCTTCAAGGACTTTGGTGGCCGCCGCAGCGTGCCGTTCATCGTGCTGGTGCTGGTGGCGCTGCTGCTGGCGCTCGTCAGCGTGGAGCCGGTCACGGCGCTGTTCATCCTGTTTTTCGGCTACGCGCTCTCGGGCTACGTGATCTATGGCTGGCGCCGCTTCCGGGGCGAGCCGGTCAGCATCGTCAGCACCTCCACCGACGAGCCCGAAGAACGCGGCTTGCACGAGTAGCTGCTTTTTGCTATCATGCGCCGATGAACACCCGTTGCGTGACGCATGCACAGTTGCCGGGGCAGGTTGCCCGGACTGCCGTGGTGCGCGCGCTGCTGATTGGCCTACTGCTACCGCAGGCGGGCCCTTTGCGTTCGTAGATTCGCCAGAATCACCCGAATACCCAAACGGCCCGCAAGCTCCCAGCAGCGGGCCGTTTTCATTTCGTGTTGCTGGCAGCAAAAACCTCATCTCACAAGGATAGACACCATGCTCAAGCAACCCGGCAACAAATACACCGCCTTTCCACCCGTGGGGCTCACCGACCGCAGCTGGCCCGACCAGGTGCTGACCCGGGCGCCACGCTGGGCGTCCATTGACCTGCGCGACGGCAACCAGGCGCTGGTCGAGCCCATGGACGTGGCGCGCAAGCTGCGCATGTTCGAGACGCTGGTGGCCATAGGCTTCAAGGAAATCGAGGTGGGCTACCCCTCTGCCGGCAAGGTGGAGTTCGACTTCGTTCGCAAGCTCATAGAGGAAGGCCGCATCCCGGACGACGTCGCGATCCAGGTGCTCACCCCCGCGCGCGCCGAGCTCATAGAGCGCACCTTCGAGGCGCTGTCTGGCGCGAAGAACGCCATCGTTCACATGTACACGGCGGTGGCGCCCATCATGCGCGACGTTGTGTTCGGCCTGGACAAGGACGGGCTGGTCAAGCTGGCCACCGACCATATCCGGCTCATCAAGGAGCGCGTGGCGCAGCATCCGGAAACCAACTGGACGCTGGAGTACTCCCCGGAAATGTTCTCGGACACCGAACTGGAGTTCTCCCGGCGCATCGTCGATGCGGTGACCGACGTCTGGCAGCCCACGCCCCAGAGCAAGTGCATCATCAACCTGCCGTCCACGGTGGAGCGCTGCACGCCCAACATCTACGCCGACATGATCGAGTGGATGCACCGCAACATCAAGCGGCGCGACGCCATCGTGCTCTCGCTGCACCCGCACAACGACCGCGGCACGAGCGTGGCGTCGGCCGAGTTCGGGCTCATGGCTGGTGCCGACCGGGTCGAAGGCTGCCTCTTTGGCAACGGCGAGCGCACCGGCAACCTGGACCTGGTCAACGTGGCGCTCAACCTGTATACGCAGGGCGTCTCGCCCGGGCTGGACTTTTCCAACATCGACGAGATCCGCACCGCGGTGGAGTACTGCAACCAGCTGCCGGTGCACCCGCGCCACCCCTACGTGGGCGACCTGGTCTACACGTCGTTTTCCGGTTCGCACCAGGACGCGATCAAGAAGGCCTTTGCCGCAGACCGCGAAGGCGCCTGGAACATGCCCTACCTGCCCATAGACCCGCGCGATGTCGGACGCACGTATGAAGCGGTCATCCGCGTCAACAGCCAGTCCGGCAAGGGCGGCATCTCGTACCTGCTCGAGAGCGAATACGACGTGGCGCTGCCGCGGCGCCTGCAGATCGAGTTCAGCCAGGTGGTGCAGGCGGTGATGGACGTGCAGGGCAGCGAGCTCTCGGCGGCCAACCTGTGGGACATCTTCCGGCGTGAATACCACATCGACGCGCGCAGCCCGCTGCAGCGCCACGTCGCCAGCGCCGAAGGCGACGGCGTGGTCACGCTGCAGGCCCGGCTGTCCTGGGATGGTGCCGTGCGCGAGATCCATGGCGAGGGCAACGGCCCCATAGACGCGTTCAGCCGGGCGCTGGGGCAGGCCACAGGCCACGATGTGCGCGTGCTGGACTACCACCAGCACGCCATCGGCGGCGGCGCCGACGCGCGCTCGGTTGCGTACGTGGAACTGCGCATAGACGACGCCGTCTCGCTGTTTGGCGTGGCCATAGACCCCGACACCACGGCGGCGGCGCTCAAGGCCATGGTTGTTGGCGTGCAGCGCGCGCAGGCGCAGGGTCATGTGGCCCGGCCGGCAGGCGCACAGGCAGAACCGGCCGCGGCCCCGGCAGCCGCCTGACCGGCCGCGTCATCACCCAAACCGGGCATGGCGGAACACGGGCGGGCACCAGGTTGTCACGGGCGGCCTGCGGCCCCAGGTTGACCCGCCGCTTGGCTGCTTCCCGGCCCGGTTCCGTTGCCAGTTGCGGCAACATGCACGAGGTTGAGCGAATTGCGTTCAGCGTCCAGCGTATGCCGACCACGCTCAACGCCTGACGCCAGACCTTCATGGGCCGAGATCATCTGTCATCCGGCCGGCCGACAGACAACGTCGGCCATGATTAGCTCAGGCTGCGCCGCAATGCCGGCGCGTCAGCTCGTGGATCGACCAGTCCACACCAGGTGGCGGTACCGGCGCACGGTCATTTCCTGCCGAACCACCCGGCCAGCCCGCCCAGGGCCAGCACGGCGCCGACCACGATGCCTGCTATCCCCACCCACTGCGGGATGGGCTTGTCCTGCGTTTCCTTGAGGGTGGCCGAGCCGATCTGCAGCACGGTCTCGGTGCTCTGGTAGCTGCCACCGCCCACGGTGATCCAGATGCCGGCCACAAGCAGGGCGATGCCAACGATGATCAGGGTCAGGCGCATGTCTGGTCTGGCTCCATGTGCAAAGAAGATGCAATTTAACATGATGGCGGCGCAGGCAGGCGTGCGCGATGGCTGGATTGCGGGCTTTTTGAGGTTGAGCGGGTTGCGTCCAGCGTCCGGCGTACGCTCAACGCTCAACGCTCAACGCTCAACGCTCAACGCTCAACGCTCAACGCTCAACGCTCAACGCTCAACGCTCAACGCTCATCCGGTGAGTCGACCCTCCTTGCCAACCGGCCTTTGTGTTGCTTGCGCGCGGCTGCGCACAGCGGGTGGATGCCGCGAAGCTGGCACAAACCGCATCCAGACCATCACGGCAGAAAATAAATTTGCCAGGCGCAGACGCTGGCGCCGGGCGTTTTGTGACCGGTGCGGACCACTGAGAAAAAGGCCGATAAAACAACACGTTACATCTGCAGCTGCAGTCGCCGGGCGCAGCGCGGCGAATTTCGGCTGCTCGCGTCGTCATCGACTTGAACAAGTTCTTCTAACAAGATGGTATTGCATCTATTTTTATGATTCCGTAAACTACGCTCGTCTTGTGCGCTTTTGAGGGGACGGCCGTGGCGAGATGGATTGAAAATCGGGATGGGGCGTGGTTGCGGCGGTGCCTGACGGCTGTCGCTGCCTGTGGTTTGCTGTGGACGACGTCTGCCGGACCTGCGGCGGCTGCGCCAGCCAAGCAGGCCGTGGCCGCGGTGCAGAAATCAGCGGCCCCGGGCGCGCGCAAGGCCGTTGCGCGCCCGGCAGCACGGCGATCCCGAGCTGCGACGGCCACGGGCAGCAACATCGGCAAGCTGCGCGTCAGCCACGCAAGTGCGCCAGCGCCGGCGCCGGCCGCTGCGACGGCAAGTCGGGCCCATGCGTCAGCACGGCCGGCTGCGCAGCGCGCAAGCGCCAGCGTCCATGCGGCGGTCGACCGGCTGGGCCTGAACGCTGCGGCCGCGCTGGTGGTGGACCAGGACACGGGGGAAGAGCTGTACGCCAAGAATGCCGATGCCGTGCTGCCGATCGCGTCGCTGACCAAGCTCATGACCGGCCTGGCGCTGACGCGCGCGGAACTGCCGCTGGACGAGCCCATCACCATCACCAGCGCAGACATAGACCGGCTCAAGAACAGCGGTTCGCGGCTGCCGGTGGGGACCACGCTGTCGCGGGGCGAGATGATGCAGCTGGCGCTCATGTCCAGCGAAAACCGCGCAGCGCATGCGCTGGGGCGCACGTACCCGGGAGGCATGGCGCGCTTCGTGCGGCTCATGAACGCGCATGCGCAGCTGCTGGGCATGAACGACACGCATTACGTCGAGCCCACGGGGCTGTCCAGCCAAAACCGCTCCAGCGCGCGCGACCTGGTTCGGCTGGTCTCCGTGGCGGGCAACCAGACGCTGCTGCGGCGTTGGACCACGTCGCTCAGCCACGACGTGAGCGTGGGCAAGCGGGTGATCCCCTACCGCAACACCAACGCCTTGTTGTGGGACCCGGACTGGGACATCAGGCTGCAAAAGACCGGCTACATCCGCGAAGCCGGGCGCTGCCTGTTGATGCAAATCGAAATGGACGGCCGCCGGCTCATCATGGTGTTCCTGGATGCCGACAGCGGCAAGAGCCGTCTTGCCGATGCCAAACGCGTCCGCCAGTGGGTTGCCCTGGGGCAGGGGACGGAGAGCTACGCGTATTCCAATTGATGGGTGAGGTCGTTTGCACGGGGTTCAGCCGTTTCCCACGCTTTTTTCTTATGGACACGCCCGCTCGGCCGGCGGGCTGGCGTCCGCGAGAAGGAGGCCAGTCCCCTGGCCGATTTCCCCGATTGTGTGAGGCGCGCCGGTTGTTGTTGGTTGTGGCGGTTGGATGGAGCGGGGAATCGCGGCGAGGCGCCGCTCCCACAGGGGCGTGCGCCAGACAATCCGGCGGAGGCCAGCCCTCTGGCCGATAGGGCGGGCGTTGCGCGTGGCGCATGACGGGTGACCTCGCTGGCGCATCGATGATCGCGCCACTGCGCGGCGGCAATGACTGGCGGCCGCGCCGCCATGATGGGGAGGTTGAGCGTTGAGCGTGGTGGGCACACGCTGGACGCTGAACGCTTGACGCCAAACCTTCATCAGCCGCCGCAGGCGGCTTTCATACAAGGCCCGCAAGGGCCGAGGTCATCGATCATTCGGCGGGGAATCGCGGCGAGGGCGCCGCTCCACGGGTGTCATTCGTCGTTTGCGTCGTCATCGGTCATCCGGACAGGTTGAGCGTTGAGCGTGGTGGGCGCACGCTGGACGCCGAACGCTTGACGCCAAACCTTCATCAGCCGCCGCAGGCGGCTTTCATCGATGGCCCGCAAGGGCCGAGGTCATCGTGTGTCATCCGGTGAGCTGACGATGCTCGCCAATCAGGATCTGCAAGCCAGAGCGGCTGGCCTCCTGCCCAGCGATTCCTGAGCAACTCGGCGCCGGCGCTTCAGTCGTGGCGGGTCTGTATTTTCGGGCCGGGGCGCGGCTCGTACAGCTGCCAGCGGCCGCCAATGAGTTGTTCTATGGGACGAAAACGCGTCTTGTAGGACATTTTGCGGCTCTCGGCGATCCAGTAGCCCAGGTAGACGTGTGGCAGGCTCTGCCGCGCTGCCCAGTCGATTTGCCACAAGACGCCCCAGGTGCCGTAGCTGGCGTCCGGGTCGGGTTCGTAGAAGGTGTAGACCGCGGAGACGCCGTCTTGCAGCAGGTCGATGATGGCGACCATGCGCAGCGCGCCGGAGTCGTGGCTGCCCGCAGGCTCGCGAAACTCAACCAGCCGCGAATCCACATGGCTCTGCAGCAGGAACTGCGTGTATTGCGCGACGCTGTCCTCGTCCATGCCGCCGCCCCGGTGCCGGCCGGACTGGTAGCGCAGGTAGAGCGCGTAGTGCTCGTCGTTGTAGTGCAGCGGCAGGATGCGAGCCTGCAGGTGCTGGTGGCGCGCACGCGCGCGCCGCTGGCTGCGGTCGGGCCTGAAGTCCAGCGCGCGCACGCGCACCGGAACGCAGGCCCGGCAGGTGTCGCAGTGCGGGCGGTACGTGAACGTGCCGCTGCGCCGGAAGCCGTGTTGCACCAGCGCGGTGTAGGTGGTGCCGGTGATCAGGTGGTTGGGAGCGGCCACCTGCGAGCGCGCCTGGCGCCCGGGGAGGTAGCTGCACGGATAGGCGGCCGTGGTGTAGAGCTGCAGAGTCTTGAGCGGGAGGTCCGTCAGGCGTGCCACGTCAGTCCGGTTGAACTTCCAACAGATGCTGCCAGTATACGGACTTGAACTGCCAGGGGGGTGCCGGCTGCGTGCGCAACCCCGTGACTTCATCGAGAAACCGGCTGCGGGCGATCTCGCGCGCGCCCAGGAACGCCAGGTGCGGCGTGTTCTGCTGGCAGTCTATGAGTGGCAGGTCCCAGTGCAGGCACCAGGCGACCAGCGCGGCCAGCGCGATCTTGGACGCGTCGCTGACGTGCGCAAACATGGATTCACCAAAGACCGCGCGGCCCAGCGCGACGCAGTACAGTCCGCCGACCAGCTCGCCATCGACCCAGGTCTCCACGCTGTGCGCGTGGCCGGCCTCGTGCAGGGCGTTGTACGCGCTGCGCATCTCAGGGACGATCCAGGTGCCGCTCTGCCCGGGTCGCGGCGCGCGCGCGCAGGCTTCGATGACCGCGGGAAACGCGGTGTCAAAGCGCACCGTGCAACCGGCGCTGTCCATGAATCTGCGCAGCGTCTTGCGCAGCGACCGGCGCACGCGAAAGGCAGACGGACGCAGGACCATGCGCGGGTCCGGGCTCCACCACAGCAGCGGCTCGCCGGGACCGTACCAGGGGAATATCCCGGCTCCGTAGGCCGTGCGCAGCGTGGCCACGTCCAGCGTGCCACCGGCGCAGAGCAGCCCCGGCGCCGGCGATTCGGCGGGCCAGGCGCGTGCTGCAGGCGGGAATGGCTCGCCGGCGCGCAGCAGGGGGAGGATGCGCTGGTTCTTCACGATCGCATGCGCTGGCTGATGTCCCAGGTGTGCACGTCAAAGCGCCCGCGCCTGCGGTCGGCCAGGAAAAATTCCAGCGTCTTGCGGATGGTGGGGAAGGCGAGCTCGTCCCAGGGGATGTCGGCTTCGTCGAAGAGGCCGGCTTCCAGCGACTCGGGCCCGGGGGCCAGCGCTGCGCTGCGCAGGGTGGCCAGGAAGAAGAAATGCACCTGGCCGACCCGCGGGACGCTGAGCGCGCTGAACAGCGGGCCCATGTAGAAGTCGGCGCCGGATTCCTCCACGGTTTCGCGCGCGGCGCCCTGGGCCAGCGTCTCGTCCAGCTCCATGAACCCGGCCGGCAGCGTCCACTTGCCCTGCCGCGGCTCTATGGCGCGGCGGCACAGCAGGATGCGGCGACCCCAGGTGGGCACGGTGCCGGTGACGATGAGCGGGTTGGCGTAGTGGATCTCGCCGCAGACGGGGCAGACGGCGCGCTCGCGCGTGTCGCCATCATCGGGGATGCGGTAGACAACAACGCTGCCGCAGCGCCTGCAGTGCTTGATGGGCCGGTGTTTCATGGACAATGCGTGATCCGGTGGCGCCTGCATCCGGCGTTGCGTGCCGACACGCGAGCGCCCGGGCGCCGCGGCGCGGCTGCAGGCGCCAGGCGCCCGTGCCGCGCCGCGTCGCCACGTGTGTCGCGCCCCGCGACGCTTCCGACTGCTGCAAGTGCCATGCGGTCTATTTTTGCACGCTGGGACGCGGCGGTGCGCAGCGGCGGGCAATACGGGATTGCGAGCGACGCAAGTCGTTGTGTAACGGCGTGTGTTGATGTTGATTGGTATCGCGGTCGGATGACAGCCATTTGCTGGCGACTCAGCTGGCCGCCCGATGTTGCCATGCGTGAAACACGCTGCTTACATTGCGCTGCATTGTTTCCAGCACAAACATGTCGTGACGACTACACTGAATCCAAGCACATGCCATCTCACGCGTGCGGCCGGTGGATCCCCGGCCGGTGCCGCGTGGCATGATCGTTGGAGCGTGCCGGCGCCTGCCGGCTGGTTTTGCAAGGGAGCAACCATGTTGCAAGCAAGAAAAATGATGATGCGAGGGTGGCTGCTGTCGGCAGCGGCAGTGGCGATGGTGGCGTCCGGCTGCGCCAACATGACCGAAACGCAGCGCGACGTGGCCGTGGGGGCCGGGCTGGGCGCGGTTGCCGGCGCGGTCATCGGCGACGGCAAGGGAGCAGCCATTGGCGCCGGCGTGGGTGCGGCGGGCGGCTACGTCTGGTCGCGGTACATGGAGAACAAGCGCGCGCAAATGCAGCGGGCCACGGCCGGCACCGGCGTGCAGGTGACGCAGACCGACGACAACCGGCTCAAGCTCAACATCCCCAGCGACATCACGTTTGACACCAACCGCTCGGACATCAAGCCCAACATGCGGCCGATCCTGGACGACTTTGCCGATGGCCTGTACGACCAGCCCGGCATGGAGATCTACATCATCGGGCACACCGATTCAACGGGCAACGACGCGATCAACGACCCGCTGTCGGTGGACCGGGCCAACAGCGTGCGCGACTACCTGATCCGGCGCGGCGTCGACGGGCGCAGCATCCGGACCGAAGGCCGCGGATCGCACGAGCCGATTGCCAGCAACAACACGCCGGCAGGGCGCGCAGCCAACCGCCGCGTTGAAATCTACCTGGCCGAGCGCGCAGGTGCGGCCAACGACGGCCGGGCAGGCTACGGCAACGAGCCGGGCAACACGCCGATCGGGACGCCGGCACGCTGAGGTGGACAGGGGGCAACCGACGGGCGCCGGTCTGGAGCGGATTCCGGGTGCCGCCCGCGCCGTTGCCGGCAGTCCGCGGCCTTGAATCGAGGCACGCCGGTTTCCGATCGCGGGCTGGGCGCACCGGCCCGGACTTGCGCAGCGCCTGCCGCGGATTGACGCGCCGCTCCGGCATCGAGGCGCTGCCGGCTGCGGTATCCTGCGATTCATGAAGCTGTACAACTACTTTCGGTCATCAACGTCGTACCGCGTGCGCATTGCGCTGGCGCTGAAGGGGCTGGCGTACGAGTATGTGCCCGTCGATCTGCGCAGCGGCGAGCAGCAGCAGGCCACGTACCTGGCAAGCAACCCCGAGGGCCTGGTGCCGCTGCTGGTGCTGGACGACGGCCAGCGGCTGAGCCAGTCCATGGCGATCATGGAGTACCTGGAAGAGGCGCATCCGGCACCGGCGCTGCTGCCGGACCCGGCGCTGGCGCGGGCGCGGGTGCGCGCGCTCATGCAGATCATTGCCTGCGAGATCCACCCGCTGGACAACCTGCGCGTGCTCAAGTACCTGGTGCACGAGCTGGAGGTGAACCACGACGCCAAGGACGCCTGGTACCGGCACTGGGTGCGGCTGGGGCTGCTCTCTTACGAGGCGCGGCTGGCCGAGCAGCCGGCGCGCTTCAGCCATGGCGAGGCGCCCACGCTGGCCGACTGCTGCCTGGTTCCGCAGATCTACAACGCGCAGCGATTTGACTGCGACCTGTCCGGGCTGCCGCACGTGATGCGTGTTTTCAACGCGTGCATGGCGTTGCCTGCGTTTGCCCAGGCGCATCCGTCCGCCTGCCCGGACGCCGCCACGTGAGGTTGCCGCTGCTGCGGCCCGACTGGCCGGTGCCGCCGGGCGTGCAGGCGGCGTTCACGCTGCGCGGCACGGCACCGGCCGATGGCGCGTCGCGCGGCGCGTACCGGTACCTGAACCTGGGCGACCACGTGGGCGATGCGCCAGCCGCGGTCGCGCAAAACCGCAGTTGGCTGCAAGACGCGCTGGGCGCACGCCCCGTGTTCCTGCAGCAGGTGCATGGCCGCGACGCGGCCGTCCTGCGGCCGGGCACCGCAGACGGCGTGCAGGCCGATGCCGCGGTGACCAGCACCCGGCAACTGGCATGCACCATCCTGGTGGCCGACTGCCTGCCCGTCTTGCTCGCGGCCGCTGATGGCAGCGTGGTGGCTGCCGCGCACGCAGGCTGGCGCGGACTGGCTGCCGGCGTGCTCGCGCAGGCCGTTGCGGTACTTCGGCAGCAGCTTGTCACCGTGCGGCCCGGCGCGGCGGACCTTCCCATCGTGGCGTGGCTGGGGCCATGCATAGGGCCGTCCGCGTTCGAGGTGGGCGCCGAAGTGCGCCAGGCCTTACTGGCCGGTGATCCCGCGGCGGGCCGCCATTTTGTGGCTTGCGGCCGCGGCAAGTACCTGGCCGACCTGCCGGGCCTGGCGCGGGCGCGCCTGCGCGCCGCCGGCGTCGGCGCCCTCCATGGCAACGATGGCGGCGACGCCTGGTGCACGGTGCAGCGCGTGGCCGACTGCTTTTCCCACCGCCGCGACCAGCGGCAACACGGCGCAACCGGCCGCATGGCCGCGTGCATCTGGCGCAACTGAGCCGCAGATTGGACTGCACACTCTAAAGCGCCGCGGCGGCATTGCGCGCCGGCACAAAGCATGTCAAGATGGGTGCATCCGATGGCAAGTCGGCCTTGGACCGTGCCGGTTTTGGCCCTTGCCAGCACAAGAGTTCGTCAAATCCGGAGACAGACAAATGACCAACCCGCTTCATGCCCCCATGTTCCAATGGCCGACACAATGGGCCGAATGGGGGCAGATGGGCAGCCAGTTGCAGGCCGGCTGGCAGCAGGCGCTGGAACAACTACAGCAGCTCTCGCCCGCCGCCAGCGGGGAGGAGGCTGATGCCGGCAGCGCAGAAACCCCGCGTATCACCTTTGCGCCGGATGAACTGCTCAAGCTGCAGCAGGAATACATGAGCGAGGCCACGCAGCTGTGGAACCAGTCGCTGCAGTCGAGCCTGACGCTGTCGGACCGGCGCTTTTCCGGCGAGGCCTGGGAGCGCAACCCCATGGCCGCATTCACCGCCGCAGTGTACCTGCTCAACGGGCGCACCCTGATGTCCATGGTCGACGCTGCGCAGACCGACGCCAAGACCAAGGCGCGGCTGCAGTTTGCCGTGGAGCAGTGGATCGCTGCTTCGGCGCCGAGCAATTTCCTGACGCTCAACGTCGAGGCGCAGAAAAAGGCCGTTGAAACCGGCGGCAAAAGCCTGGCCCGGGGCCTGCAGAACATGCTGGCCGACATACGGCAGGGCCGCGTGTCCATGACCGACGAGAGCGTGTTCGAGCTGGGCAAGAACGTGGCAACCACCGAGGGCGCGGTGGTCTTTGAAAACGAGCTGTTCCAGCTTCTGGAGTACAAGCCGCTGACCGAGAAGATATACGAGCGCCCGCTGCTGATGGTGCCGCCGTGCATCAACAAGTACTACATCCTGGACCTGCGACCGGACAATTCGCTCATCCGGCACGCGGTCGAGCAGGGACATCGCACCTTTGTCGTGAGCTGGCGCAACCCGGACCAGTCGCTGGCCAACGCGACCTGGGACGACTACATCGACGACGCCGTGATCCAGGCGATCAAGGTGGTGCAGGAAATCGGCAACGTCGAGCAGATCAACGCGCTGGGCTTTTGCGTGGGCGGCACCATGCTGACCACCGCGCTTGCGGTGCTGGCCGGGCGCGGCGAGGATCGCGTCAAGAGCGCGACGCTCCTGACCACGCTGGTGGACTTCACCGACAGCGGCATCCTGGACGTCTTCATAGACGAGAACATGGTTCGCTACCGCGAAATGGAAATGGGCGCCGGCGGCATCCTGAAGGGGCGGGAGCTGGCCACCACGTTCAGCTACCTGCGGCCCAATGACCTGGTCTGGAACTATGTGGTCGGCAACTACCTCAAGGGCGAGACGCCGCCGCCGTTTGACCTGCTGTACTGGAACAGCGACTCAACCAACCTGCCCGGCCCATACTACGTCTGGTACCTGCGCAACACGTACCTGGAAAACCGGCTCATCGAGCCGGGTGCGGTCACCGTCTGCGGCCAGGAGATAGACCTGAACCAGGTCGCGCTGCCGGTCTACATCTACGGCTCGCAAAGAGACCACATCGTGCCCATAGGCGGCGCGTACGCAACGACGCAGGTGCTGCCCGGTGACAAGCGCTTTGTCATGGGCGCGTCGGGCCACATTGCCGGGGTCATCAACCCGCCGGCCGCGGGCAAGCGCAACCACTGGACCCGCGAGGACAACGCGTTCCCCGAGTCGGTGGATGCGTGGCTGGACGGCGCGAAGAAGGAGCCCGGCAGCTGGTGGCCCGACTGGGACAAGTGGCTGCTGGCGCACGCCGGCAAGGAAAAGGCCGCGCCCAAGCGGTACGGCCGCGCCAGCAAGTACAAGAAAATCGAGCCGGCCCCCGGCAGCTATGTCAAGGTCAAGGCCGAATGAGCGGCGAGCGCGATCCGGGAACGGACGCGAGCCCGCGGCAGCGGTCCAATTACACGCCAGGCAAGTCCAGTCTTGCGCGACTGGGGATAATGGCCAGGTCAAGTAGCGCGTTGAGCAAAGGATATTGAAATGCAAGAAGACATCGTCATCATTTCCGCGGTGCGGACCGCAATCGGCAGGTTCGGAGGCACGCTGGCCAAGGTGCCGGCGCCGGACCTGGGCAGCATCGTCATCCAGGCGGCGCTGGAGCGCGCCGGCGTGGCCACCGACCAGGTGGGCGAGGTCATCATGGGCAACGTGCTGGCTGCGGGCCTGGGCCAGAACCCGGCACGCCAGGCCGCGATGAAGGCGGGCGTGGCCAAGGAGACGCCGTCCATGACGATCAACACGGTGTGCGGCTCGGGGCTGAAGGCCGTCATGCTGGCGGCGCAGGCCGTGGCCACCGGCGACAGCGAGATCGTGGTGGCCGGCGGCCAGGAAAACATGAGCGCCGCGCCGCACCTGCTGCAGGGCAGCCGCGACGGCAAGCGCATGGGCGACTGGAAGCTGATTGACTCCATGATCGTCGATGGCCTGTGGGACGTGTACAACCAGTACCACATGGGGGTCACGGCCGAGAACGTGGCCAGGCAGGAAGGAATCACGCGCGAGATGCAGGACGAGCTGGCGCTGGCCAGCCAGAAGAAGGCGCTGGACGCGCAGTCGGCCGGTCGCTTCAAGGACGAGATCGTCCCCGTGCCGGTGCCGCAACGCAGGGGCGACCCCGTCGTCTTTGACGCGGACGAGCACATCAACGCCAAGACCAGCGCCGAGGCGCTGGAGCGCCTGCGCCCGGCATTTGACCGCAGTGAATCTGCCACGGTGACCGCGGGCAACGCCAGCGGCCTCAACGACGGCGCCGCGGCCGTGGTCGTGACCACCGCAAAGAAGGCCGCCGAGCTGGGCGTCGAGCCGCTGGCGCACATTGCCAGCTACGGCATGTCCGGCCTGGATCCCAAGACCATGGGGCTGGGGCCGGTGTTTGCGTCCAGGAAGGCGCTGGACCGCGCTGGCTGGTCGGTTGCGGACGTGGACCTGTTTGAACTGAACGAGGCTTTTGCCGCGCAAGCCTGCGCCGTGAACAAGCTGCTTTCGGTCGATCCGGCCAAGGTGAACGTCAATGGCGGTGCCATCGCGCTGGGCCACCCCATAGGCGCGTCGGGCTGCCGCATCCTGGTGACGCTGCTGTACGAAATGCGTCGGCGAGGTGCGGGCAAGGGACTGGCCAGCCTGTGCATAGGCGGCGGCATGGGCGCTGCGCTGACGGTGCGCCGGGACTGATGGTGGTGCAGGCCAGCCGGCAATTTCTGTCGGCTGGCGTTTTTGAGGTTTTTGTGGAATGGGGAGACGACAAGTGAGTCAGAAAATTGCATACGTGACCGGTGGCATGGGAGGCATTGGCTCGGCCATCTGCCGTCGCCTGCACGACAGCGGCTTGAAGGTCATTGCCGGCTGCGGACCGACGCGCGACTACAAGAAATGGCTGGCCGAGCAGGAGGCCGACGGCTACAACTTCCATGCCAGCGTGGGCGACGTCAGCAGCTGGAAGTCCACCACCGAGGCGTTTGACAAGGCCCGCGAAGAGCACGGTCCCATAGACGTGCTGGTCAACAACGCCGGCATCACGCGCGACCGCATGTTCCTGAAGATGACGCGCGACGAGTGGGACGCGGTGATCAGCACCAACCTCACCAGCATGTTCAACGTGACCAAGCAGGTCATTCCCGACATGGTTGAAAAGGGCTGGGGTCGCGTTATCCAGATCAGCTCGGTCAACGGTGAAAAGGGGCAGGCCGGGCAGACCAACTATTCGGCGGCCAAGGCCGGGATGCACGGCTTTGCCATGGCGCTGGCGCAGGAGATGGCAAGCAAGGGCGTGACCGTCAACACCGTCAGCCCGGGCTACATCGGCACCGATATGGTCAAGGCGATCCGGCCCGACATCCTGGAGAAGATCGTGGCCACGATCCCGGTGGGGCGCCTGGGCACGCCCGAAGAGATCGGGTCCATCGTGGCCTGGCTGGCCGGCGAGGATTCCGGCTTCACGACCGGCGCCAACTTCTCGTGCAACGGCGGCCTGCACATGAGCTGACCGCCATTTGCCCGAAGCGACGCCTCGCTGCCGCGGGGCGTCTTTTTTGGAAATGGAGCAATGGACCAGAACGCGCTCATGCAGACGCCGCCAGCGGACATGCGCCACTTGCCCTGGCGCATGTCCGTGGCGCCGATGATGGCATGGACAGACAGGCACTGCCGCCACTTCCACCGGCTGCTGACGCAAAGGACGCGGCTTTACACCGAAATGATCAGCACCGACGCGCTCATCCATGGCGCGTCGCAGCAGGAGCGCCTGCGGCTGGAC
>JALOAS010000170.1 GCA_023228705.1 Ottowia sp.
GAAATAGATTCAAGATAATCTGCATTAGGTTAGGTTAAGTAGATAAGAAGAGTAAAAAAAAGTCTACTGAAGAAGTAGGGCTTTGAGTGTCAGAGAGTGTCAAACTCAGTTAAGGTAAAACTAAGTTTTGTTCCTGTTTTGGTGCCTGACACCCTTTGTTATATCTCTACTTCTAGTTGGTCTTTATGAAAAACACCCTCTTGCAGAGAATTATTTCCATCAAACCACTGGCATTTAATACTATCATTATCGATAGCATTAACTGTCATAAGTGGTCCACTAGATTTTAACCTTACTGTATCTCCAACTTTTAACATATTTTCCTCCTAAAAAGGCTACTTAGCATAAAGCTGTTCACCTTTGGATTGCTTAAATGGATTAAGCGATGATGTCAGCAGTTGCATCAAAAGTAGCAGCACCAACTCCAGCTAAAATAATAACACCATCAGCAGTACCATCAGCATTGTAGTCAACTACTAGGTAACCTTCTATAGCTGCTGCATTGTTGTTTCCATAGAATGAATATTTTACAGTTCCATCAAGATCACCACCATTAGCAGCAGCAATAGCAGCAGCAACACCAAGAGCAGAAGTATTACCTAGGTCAGCATCAGCAGCTTCAGCACTATTTCCTGCTGTACCTGCAACACCAAGTTTAAGTGTATCAGTTCCTGAAGTAAAGTTATTAATAACATCTGCTGTAGCAGCAGTTACACCAGTATCACCATTAGCAATAACGATAGTTTGTTTAGCACCAACTCCTCCACCTGTAATAGTAATATCATCAGCACCTTTTCCACCAGTTACAGTGTCAGAACCTTCACCAGTTATAATTGTATCAGCATAGTCACTACCGATAATTGTATTATCACCAGTTGCAACAGTAAGATCAATTGTAGTTGTTGTTGTACCACCGCCAACGATACCAGAAAAATCAACAGTCATATCTGCAGTAGTAGCAACCGCTGTGTTTCCTAAGTTAACAGAATTTGTTCCCATTCCTAAATCACCTGTAACAGTAATTTTAGTTTGAGCAGTACCTGCAGACACTAAGTTGAATATATCATTTTCAAGACCACCATTAAGTTCAGCTGCAAATACAGTTGAACCAGTAGCAATAGAGATATCAGCAGCATTTTTAGCTAAGTTTGTACCATTGTACACTACAGATGAAAATGCACTAATCCCTACGGCAGCACCTGCCCCATCCTTATCTACAATACCAAGTGAGTTTGCAGCATTAACAATTACATTTTTACCGACAAGCCCTGCAGTTATTTCTAAGTTTCCTGATAAATCACTTGCTTCAATTGTAACTGTACCACCATTCGTAGTAGCACCACCAGCAGTGATAGCACCACCAAGCTTAACATTTCCAGTTACTGAAGATACATCGATAGTAATATCTGCACCGTTACCAACAGTTGTAGTTCCAGTAATTTCGAATCCAGCTTTAAGACCTTCAGCAGTTACTGTAGTAGAGTAATCAGTTGTAGCAGAACCTACAGAAGCTATAGTCGCAGCTGAAGCAGTTGCAGTACCAGCAATTGTTACATTTGCAGCAGCATTTAATGCAGTAACATCAAGTACATCACCTGTTGTAGCATTAAGTGTTTGAACTGCTGTTAAGTCAGATCCAGTAAAATCTAAACCTTTTGCAGCAGTAACTTCTAAAGTTTCCATTTTTTCTGCATCAAGATTTAACTTATTGCTTGCTGTAGTTGTAGTAATAACACCAGAAAGTGCAGCAGCAGCATTGATTGTAGCAGCAGCAGTTACACCTAAATTACCTGTAGCATTAACAGTGATTGACTCCGCTTTAGCAGCATTTATAATTCCATCAAACTCAGTTACTTCAGCTGGAGTAGAATCTTTACCACTAGCAACATTAAGAACTACAGCAGTAGCTTTATTTGCAGAGATTGTACTTGTTGAGTTTACATAAGAACCAACATTAACAGTTAAGTCAGCAGTTTCAGAAGCTGTTACTGTTAAATCATTTGTAGTTGCAGTTTTAGCTTTTACATCAGCAGCATCAGCACTTAAATTAAGAACTGTTGTTCCACTGTTGTCTGTTTCAATAGTACCAGCTGCTTGAGCACCTTTTGCATTGATAGTTAAATCAGTTGCAGCAGCATTAACATATTTAAATGTGTCTGTTAATCCTGTAGTTGCTTCAATTGTGTTTACATCAGATACATTAAGTGCAGAGAATGTTATATCATCAGCGATAGCATCAGTAACTACGATAGTTTCAATACCACTCATTGAGAATTGAACAGTATCTGCAGCACCAGTAGTATTGATAAGTGTAAGTTTATCTTCACCAGCTCCACCAACGATTTCAGCATTAGCTAAAATTGCATCAGTATCAACAATTACACTGTCATCACCTGAACCAGTTGTTACAGATGTTAAAACACCTGAATTTGTAAGGTCAGCTGTTACACTTCCAGTCGCTGCTGATGCATCAACTTTAGTAACTGTAGTATTAACACCGTTTCCTGCAGTAGTGCTACCTATTGTAAGGTCTGCAGCACCAGAAACATTGATTGTTTTAGCATTTGAAACTGCAGTTAAATCAAGAAGATTTGCTGTACCAGCAGATTCAATATTTAGTGTCTCAATGTCTGCCATAGTTACAGTAGTGTATTTAGGTGCAACTGCAGCAGTTGTACCAGTAGCAGCTACAGCAGCTGTACCTAAATCAGTAACTTTAAGAGTCATCTCATCAGCAGTACCTGCAGCAGTAACAAAATCATTGTCAAATGCAACTTTTATAGCACTTGCTTTAGCACCACTATAATCTACAGTGATTCCTGCAGCATTTAAGTCTTTAAGTTCTACATCTCCACCTTTAGCATCAATAGTATATTTTTCTACACCAGTTACACCTGTTGCATCAAAGCTTCTTGCAATAGTGCTGTCATTTGTTAATTTAACATTTTCAACATTTTCCATTTTACCGTCACCAGTAAAGCCAGTGAAGTTTGCTTTCATAGAAACTTTAAGAGTATCTGTACCTGCACCACCATCTATCATATCGCCAGATACAAGAGTTTTTTCAGATGATAAACTTGAAGTTGTACCATTGATAACATCATTCTTATCAGTACCAACAATAGTATCAACACCTGTAGTCAACACGAAAGTCTCACCATGATCAGGGTTAACCTCATCAATCTTGCCTTTTGCAGTAGCAACAGTAGTAGTATCATTAGTAACTGTCAATGCACCTGCTGGTTTGTTAGCTGAAGC
>JALOAS010000171.1 GCA_023228705.1 Ottowia sp.
TATGTCGCTGGTCACCAGGACAACGACGATCCAGAAGTTCAAGAGCGACATCCACGAGAACAAGGATTGAAACCAAATTCCTCACCCATACCAGTAATGATTTTTCCGGGTTCAAGAGCGACATCCACGAGAACAAGGATTGAAACGGCCCCAGGCAACAACGCTACCGTCACCGCGTATTGCTAGTTCAAGAGCGACATCCACGAGAACAAGGATTGAAACTTCTGGTTGCCGGGTGTCTCGGAATCGGGATTATGGTTCAAGAGCGACATCCACGAGAACAAGGATTGAAACAGGTGTCTGACAACTCTGCAGGTAGCGATGCCACTCCAGTTCAAGAGCGACATCCACGAGAACAAGGATTGAAACTTCCCATGTTTGGGAATAACGTGGGAATACGTGGGAGTTCAAGAGCGACATCCACGAGAACAAGGATTGAAACTTCCAAATCTTGGTGCATCAGGAGTTAAATGAGATGGGTTCAAGAGCGACATCCACGAGAACAAGGATTGAAACCGAATGGGCGTCAGCGTACGTGTGGGCGCACATGAACCGTTCAAGAGCGACATCCACGAGAACAAGGATTGAAACGATACACCAGCGAGCAGAGGGCGCCGTAGCCGAAATTGTTCAAGAGCGACATCCACGAGAACAAGGATTGAAACAACTCGTTCACCCGTCCCTCGGCGGCAATAAGACCGGTTCAAGAGCGACATCCACGAGAACAAGGATTGAAACCCACGGTGGGGGTGTCGTCAGTGTATACGATGGATGTGGTTCAAGAGCGACATCCACGAGAACAAGGATTGAAACCGGACAGCCGCGCGATGTTCTTGGATGGGAACCAGTTCAAGAGCGACATCCACGAGAACAAGGATTGAAACCCTGAATTGGATGGGTATCTATGACTGGAAGAATTGTTCAAGAGCGACATCCACGAGAACAAGGATTGAAACCGGGGGACGGGCATTGCTCACCCCACCCTGGTATGGGTGTTCAAGAGCGACATCCACGAGAACAAGGATTGAAACCAAATACCGCTATCACCGTAGAGAGTGGTGGTACATCTGTTCAAGAGCGACATCCACGAGAACAAGGATTGAAACCTTCACCGTCTTTACAGAGCGTTTGTTTGCAGTCATGTTCAAGAGCGACATCCACGAGAACAAGGATTGAAACGTAAGGTACTTAAGATCTACGTTTGACGGATTACGGTTCAAGAGCGACATCCACGAGAACAAGGATTGAAACTCCTCAAGATAGGCCCTTCCTACCTCCGACAGAACGTTCAAGAGCGACATCCACGAGAACAAGGATTGAAACCTCCTCTGGAAGTCCGGATCCCGGCAGGAACACAGGTTCAAGAGCGACATCCACGAGAACAAGGATTGAAACTCTGGTATTGCTCCTCAAACTCGACACGCCCCTCCAGTTCAAGAGCGACATCCACGAGAACAAGGATTGAAACTCCCTCCCGACGTGGTGGGCACAATCAGTCGCGAACGGTTCAAGAGCGACATCCACGAGAACAAGGATTGAAACTCTGCCATTCTATACTTCTCCTGCAGGCACGATCACGAGTTCAAGAGCGACATCCACGAGAACAAGGATTGAAACTGCGGTACACCTTGCACCACCCGGTGAGATCTGTACGTTCAAGAGCGACATCCACGAGAACAAGGATTGAAACACGCGGGAGTGTTCGATCAGGCCGAAAGGGCGGTCCGTTCAAGAGCGACATCCACGAGAACAAGGATTGAAACTCCGTCGACGCCCTTGCCTCTTCTGCCTTGATACTCGTTCAAGAGCGACATCCACGAGAACAAGGATTGAAACCTGCCCGGGATCTCGCAGAAGCGGGAATCGTCGTCGTTCAAGAGCGACATCCACGAGAACAAGGATTGAAACTCAGGATCGCGTGGGGCGCGGCCAGGGGCGTGTTTTCGTTCAAGAGCGACATCCACGAGAACAAGGATTGAAACGTAGTAGAGGTAAAAGAAATGGCTGAAATGACCATGGTTCAAGAGCGACATCCACGAGAACAAGGATTGAAACCGTTCCGGATCGATGGGAAGACCGCGCCGGCGTTCAGTTCAAGAGCGACATCCACGAGAACAAGGATTGAAACTCATCACATGCCCCGCCTGCAATATCAAGAGCGCGCGTTCAAGAGCGACATCCACGAGAACAAGGATTGAAACTTCAGATCGTACGCTCGGGTATCCTCGTTCGCCCGGAAGGTTCAAGAGCGACATCCACGAGAACAAGGATTGAAACTCATACGGGCCGAAATTATACATCTTATACCCGTCTGTTCAAGAGCGACATCCACGAGAACAAGGATTGAAACCTTCTCTTCTGCAGTCCGGTCTCCGCAGAAAACGTGTTCAAGAGCGACATCCACGAGAACAAGGATTGAAACTCCAGTCTTTGAGGATGATGAAGAAGATAATTACGGTTCAAGAGCGACATCCACGAGAACAAGGATTGAAACATCATTGGATGCATACTACTAGTCCCGGCACCAGCGAAGTTCAAGAGCGACATCCACGAGAACAAGGATTGAAACTTCAACTGCTGGAGGGTGTGGATGCGGATCGTCTCTGTTCAAGAGCGACATCCACGAGAACAAGGATTGAAACGTTTGCTGATGCGACCATCAGTGACGGCAGACCCTAGTTCAAGAGCGACATCCACGAGAACAAGGATTGAAACCCAGCCAGAGCGACCCGTGCCCGAGAACCAGCCCAAAGTTCAAGAGCGACATCCACGAGAACAAGGATTGAAACTGTACCTAGGGATATGAATGTCCGAGTGCACCAGGGTTCAAGAGCGACATCCACGAGAACAAGGATTGAAACCAATATGCGGTGGTGGCAGGATGGCAATAATCAGTTGTTCAAGAGCGACATCCACGAGAACAAGGATTGAAACCCTCCTGATTGATTGTATGCCTATCCAGGATATTTGTTCAAGAGCGACATCCACGAGAACAAGGATTGAAACTTTGGTGCGGTGACGGGCGCAAGCAAGGCATCAACGGTTCAAGAGCGACATCCACGAGAACAAGGATTGAAACAATCTACGGGCATTTTCATCCCTACGTGCCTTACTTCTGTTCAAGAGTGACATCCACAAGAACAAGGATTGAAACAATCTACGGGCATTCTCATCCCTACGTGCCTTACTTCTGTTCAAGAGTGACATCCACAAGAACAAGGATTGAAACGTTTTCT
>JALOAS010000172.1 GCA_023228705.1 Ottowia sp.
CAAACCGCCAACATCTTTGTCTGCGACTCGCGCGGCCTGGTCTACGGCGGCCGCGAGGGCGTGAGCGAGCAGAAGGCACGCTATGCGCAAGGCAGCACGCAACCGGCGACGCTGGCCGAGGTCATCGCCGGTGCCGACGTATTCCTGGGCTGCTCGGCGCCGGGCGTGCTGACGCAGGCCATGGTCCGGTCCATGGCCGAGAAGCCCATCATCCTGGCGCTGGCCAACCCGGAGCCGGAAATCCGTCCCGAGGACGCCAAGGCGGCGCGCGCCGACTGCATCATTGCCACCGGCCGCTCGGACTACCCCAACCAGGTCAACAACGTCCTGTGCTTTCCGTACATCTTTCGCGGTGCGCTGGACTGCGGCGCAACCAAGATCACCGAGGAGATGAAGCTGGCCTGCGTGCAGGAGATCGCGGCGCTGACCAAGGCGGAAATCAGCGCGGAGGTGGCGGCCGTCTATGTGGACAAGGACCTGCATTTCGGGCCCGACTACATCATCCCCACGCCGTTTGACCCGCGCCTGATCCTGCGCATTGCGCCCGCCGTGGCCAGGGCGGCCGAGGCGTCTGGCGTGGCGCTGCGGCCCATCACGGACTTTGACGCGTACCACGACGACCTGATGCACTTCGTCTACCAGACCGGCATGGTGATGCAGCCGGTACTCAACGCCGCCCGCACCGCCGACGCGGCGCACAAGCGCATCGCCTACGCCGAGGGCGAGGACGAGCGCATCCTGCACGCCGCGCAGATCGCCCTGGACGACGCCATTGCCACGCCCATCCTCATCGGCCGGCCCGCGGTCATAGAGCAGCGCATCGAGCGCGCGGGCCTGCGCATGCGCCTGGGCGTCGACGTGGAAAACGTCAACCCCGAGGACGACCCGCGCTTCCGCCAGTACTGGCAGGCGTACCACGACCTCATGGCACGCGAGGGGGTGAGCGTGGAAGCCGCCAAGGCTGCCGTGCGCCGCTCCGGCACCACCATAGCGGCGCTCATGGTCCATCTGGGCGACGCCGACGCCATGATTTGCGGCCTGGTCGGCAAGTTTGACAACCACCTGGAAAAGGTGCGCGAGATCATCGGCGTGGCGCCCGGCGCGCCCGACCTGGCCGGGCTGAACGCGCTCATGCTGCACAACCGCACGCTGTTCATCACCGACTCGTACGTGCACGACAACCCCAGTGCCGAACTGCTGGCCGCCATTGCCAGGATGGCTGCGTCCGAGGTCTACAACTTTGGCATCCCGCCCAAGGTGGCGTTTCTCTCGCATTCCAACTTCGGCTCGTCCCGGCGCCCGTCTGCACTGAAGATGCGACACGCGCGGGATCTGTTCCGCGCGCTGGCGCCCGACGTCGAATGCGACGGCGAGATGCATGGCGACAGCGCGCTGTCGGCCGCGCTGCGCACCCGCGCCATGGGCGACGCCAGCACGCTCAGCGGCGAGGCCAACCTGCTCGTCTGCCCCAACCTGGACGCGGCCAACATCCTGTTCAACGTGCTCAAGATGACCGCGGGCAGCGGCATCACCATCGGTCCCATGCTGCTGGGCGCCGCCGCGCCGGCACACGTGCTCACGCCATCGTCCACCGTGCGGCGCGTGGTCAACATGACCGCGGTCGCGATCAAGGAAGTGCAGGTGCGCCGCCAGCGCGCCCAGGCCGAGCTTGCCCAGGCTCCTAGCCGTTCCTGATTCGAAACGATGCCCGGCAAGATCGCGCATGACGATGACCTCTGGTGAAGAGGTTGAGCGTCCAGCGTCCAGCGAATCATCGCGGCGCAGCCGCAGTCATTGCAGCCGCGTGGCGGCGCGGTCATCAATGCGCGAGCGCGGTCCTGCGCCACGCTCAACGCTCAACGCTCAACGCATGACGCCAAACCTTCATGGGCCGAGATCATTGGTCATGCGGTGCGCTGCATCTGGCCGCCGGGCGCCAGCACCGATCCGGTTCCACAGCCCTTATCATGACCGGCATGCATCCACTCGCCCCTGTCCATTCACGCAGCACCTCAGCCGGCACCCGCCTCCGGCTGGCACTGGAGCGCGCGCTCCTCGGCGCCGGCGTCGCCTTGCTCGCGGCCAGCGGCGCCTGGGCCGAGGAGACGCTGCCAGCAGCCGATCCGGCCCAGTTTCGCGCCTGCCTGCAGCAACTGCAGGGCAGCACCGCATTCAATGCCATCAACGCCAGCACGTTTGCCGAGCACACGGCGCAACTGGACCCCGACCCGACCGTCCTGCAACTGCTGGACCACCAGCCCGAATTCACCAAGCCGGTGTGGGATTACCTGGCCGTGCTCGTCGACGACGAACGCATTGCCGACGGGCGCGCCGCGTACGCGCAATGGCAGGATACGCTGCAGCAAATCAGCCGGCAGTACGGCGTGCCGCCGCATGTCGTCGTGGCCGTCTGGGGCGTGGAGAGCAACTTTGGCCAGAACCTGGGCGGCCGCCCGCTGGTGCAGTCGCTGGCCACGCTGTCCTGCTTTGGCCGGCGCCAGGGCTACTTCAGGGGCGAACTCGCCGCTGCGCTGCGCATCCTGCAAGAGGGTCACGTGGCGCCCGAGCAGCTCACCGGCTCCTGGGCCGGCGCCTTTGGCCAGACACAGTTCATGCCCAGCACCTTCTTTGAAAGCGCCGTGGACTTTGACGGCGATGGCCGCCGCGACATCGTCGCCAGCGTCCCCGACGCGCTGGCCAGCACGGCCAAGTTTCTCAAGAACGCCGGCTGGCGCCCGGGGCAGGACTGGGGCATGGAAGTGCGGCTGCCCAGCGGCTTCAACACCAGCGGCGCCAGCCGCAAGGACAAACGCCCCATGGTCGCGTGGCGCAGCGCCGGACTGACGCGCGCAGACGGCAGCCCGCTGCCCGATGCGCCATCACCCGCCGGCCTGCTGGTTCCGGCGCGCGGCGGCCCGGCGTTCCTGGTCGGCCGCAACTTTGACGCGATCTACCGCTACAACGCCAGCGAAAACTACGCGCTGACCATCGCGCTGCTGGCCGACATGATCGCCAGCCCGCAGCGCGAGCAGGCCATAGTCACGCCCTGGCCCACGGACGACCCTGGCCTGTCCCGCGCCGAGAACAGGGAATTGCAGATCCTGCTGCTCAAGCGCGGCCACGACATCGGCAGCGTGGACGGCATCATCGGCGCGCAGACGCGCAATGCTGTGCGCGAAGAACAGCGGCAACTGGGTATGGACCCAGACGGCCGCGCCGGGCAGAAGCTGCTC
>JALOAS010000173.1 GCA_023228705.1 Ottowia sp.
ATTCAAGATAATCTGCATTAGGTTAGGTTAAGTAGATAAGAAGAGTAAAAAAAAGTCCTACTTATGGAAAGTAGGACTAAAAGAGTGTCAAAGTGTGTCAGACTTAGCTAAGGTAAAACTAAGTTTTGTTCCTGTTTTGGTGCCTGACACCCTTTGTTGACACCCTTTGTTAAAGAAACTTAAAAAAGAAAAATGATTTATTATAAAACCCTGCCAACTCCGTAGAATTGGCAAGGTTGAAGTTCTAACCCTTTAAGAGGTTACAGAGACTGATTAATAGATTAAGCTATGTCACCAGCAACTAATGCAACGTTACCATCAATTGTACCAATTAATGTAATATCATCTGCAGTAATTGTGTCACTTGTAGCATTAATTAAGTATGCGTATGACTCAATATCAGCATCACTATTATCATTAATAACAGCTGCATAAGTATGGTTAGCTTTTACATCTGTGAGTGCATTGTTTAAGTATGCAACTATATCTGCTACAACTGAATCAGTTGCCAATGTTACTTTAGCACCATCTACAGTTTCTCCAAGTTTAGAGAAATCAATTGTATCACCGTTAATAGATGTATTGTCATTTAATACATAAACATCACCACTTGTTGCTGCAGTAGCTTTAGTAATTAGTTTACCTGATTGATCAGCAACGATACCAGTAAGTGCACCGAATGATAATTTATCACCAGCATTAAAATTTGTAATTGTATCCATTCCACCGTTATCTATGAAGTTAACTATAGCATTACCTGTAATTACATCAATAAAGTCATCAAAAACACCACCTGTAACTGCACCAGCTGCTGCTAAGAATGATTTACCAGAAGAACCTAATTGAACCGCTGTTGATACATCTGTTGCAGAATCAGCGAATACTGCAGCTGTACCATTTTTAAGTGTCACATCAAATACATCTAAATCTATTACTCCACTTGATACTGTAGTAGCTGTTAAATCTAATGCAGCTGTAGCTGTACCTTCAAGAACAATTTTATCTGTACCTATTACAAAGTCTGTTACTGTTACTGTGTTTGTATCAGTAGCATTTACTGTAGCATTAAGTATAACAGTATCTGCACCTGCACCTAATGTTAAGTTAGTAGTAGAATTATCAGCATTACTATTAGTATCAGCAAGCATTGCAACTTTAATAATATCATCTTTATCACCAGCAACCACATTGATTGTAGCACTAGAATCTTTTGCTTGAGTAACTGTATACGCTTTAGTAGCACCATCTGCATTTACATAACCTAATTGGATTGAATCAGAAAGGTCTTTAGCAGTAAAAGCTGTACCTGCGTTTTGAAGAGTTGTTTTAAAATTATCAGAACCATCAAAATTGTAAGTACCTGTTGTTGGGTCAGCTAATTTAGTAAGATCGATATCAACACCCTCACCTGTAAGGATAAGTGTATCTGTACCTGCTACGAAATCTTTAACTGTTGCACCAGTTTGACCTGAATCAACTACAACCTTATCTGAACCTGCACCTAGAGTAATCATATCTGCCGCTGCTGTTGCTCCACCAATGATAACTGTATCATCACCTGCTCCAGCATCAACTGTAGTTGCTTTAGTTCCACCTGTCGTGATTAAATCATCACCTGCTCCACCGTTTAGTGTTGAACCAGCTGTGTTACCTATAATAGTATCATCACCTGTACCACCTGTTACTTTTGAACCAGCTCCAGCATTTGCGATATCAATTGTGTTTTTACCAGCTGTACCTTCGATTGTATATATACCAGTACCAGTCGTAATAGTTAATGAGTCATCTCCTTTACCAAGAATGATTGTAGCCTCACCAGTTCCAACTACATCAGATATAGTTAAGTTACCAGTCATATCTTCAGCACTTACGAAATCTTTTGTAGTAACATCTAATGTTAATTTAGATAGTTTTAATGCTTCTGAACCATCTATTAAAAGAGTGTTTGCCTCTGCACCTAATTGTAAATCAGCCATAGTAATAACAGCACCAGCTGCAGCTGCAGCATCTACACCAGCGTTTAATAAAACAGTTTTTGTAGTTACATCAGCTGTAACTACACCTGTTTGAGATTTAGCAACTTCAAGGTTTAATGTACCTTTACCATTTCCTAGTACTGCAGCTGCATCTTTAGCGTTAGCTTGTGTGATAGTTACTACACCTGGAGCAGTATCAACAATATCAGCACTTATCTTTACTTTTGAGCTTGCATTAACAGTTACACCAACAGCTGTATCACTTGCAGCAGAAGCTGTAGCAATGTCAATAACATCAGCTTCAACATCAGCAAGCTTAATACCATCAGCATCATCAGTAAGTTGAACTGTTAAAGTTCCTGTGCCTGTTGAATCCATTGCAGTATTAGTAATTTTTGCATTTTCAGCTTTTACTGTTACATCTTGGTCTGAGTTAATAGTTGTTTTAACTTCACCTGTTGCTTCAGCACCAGCAGTTAATAAACCACCAATAGTGATTTCACCATCTACACCTGTTTGGTTAATTGTTAATGAACCTAAAGCTCCATTACCTGTGATTGTAGTTTTAGCATCTGATAAGTTTAGCTTAACTTCAGAGTTTGCACCTACACTTTTAATCGTTACATTACCAGTTGTAGTCACATCAAATGAGTTGATTGCAGCAGCTCCACCAGTATCAAGAGTAACTTCTTCAGCTTTATTTGCATCAACAACTAATGTATCTCTTGTTCCAAAACCAGCAGCTTCTACATTTAAAGTTTTAATATTGCTTCCAGCTTTGATTGTTTCTACAGCCAATGTTGAAGCAGCTGTTATTTCTGCTGTTCCGTTACCGTAGTTTGTATCAACGTTTAAAACTTTTGAACCTGTTACATCCGTTAAGTCAAGTCCTGTATCTACATATTTTCCATCCACATTAAGTGTTTCAATATTTTGGATTCTTGCTTTTACATCATTTGTAGTTACTAATGCATTAAGAATATCAGCATCAGTTGATGTTGAATCTAGAACAATATCCCCTGTTTGTAATGTATCTTCTGTAGATCCATCAAATAAGTCATTAAGTGCTGTTCCGTTTACAACATCGTTGCTACCTGTAGTTAACACAAAAGTCTCACCAAAATTAGGGTTAGCTTCGTTAACAGCAGTTTTTGCAGCAGTAACTGAAGTTTCAGTTGCATCAACAGAACTTAGTGAAACAGTTGTTGTGTTTGAACCTTGC
>JALOAS010000064.1 GCA_023228705.1 Ottowia sp.
TTTGGCAGCAGGCGCTGGCCGGGCTGCGCTTTGAGCCGTTTGACATCGTCCTGGCGCGCAGCGAGCGCTGGCGAACGCCCGGTGGTGAACTGCTGGTGCTGCTTCCGCGTGCGTGCCCGGCGCTGGCGGCGCTGCACGCTGCCACCGAAGCGCTGGCACGGCAGGCAGGCGTTCCTGCCGAGCCGCGGGCGTGGCGGCCGCATGTCACGACGCTGCGGGGCGTGGCGCTGCCGCCCGGGCCGCTGCCCGTGCATCCCATCCGCTGGCACGTGGATTCGGTGGTGCTGGTCCGCTCGGAGCCGGAGCGCCAGCCGCCGCGCTACCGTGTTTTGAGCCGATACCCGGCGCCGCCGGACGCGGTGGGCAGGGGCAGATCCAACGGAGGGTCTCGTTAGAATCAAGGGTTGTGCCGACAACTGCCCGCAGGCAGCCCGGCTCCCCGCGCAAGAGAGACCATGTCCACACCAACCAAGCCGTTTACGGTTGCCCAGATTCGCCAGACGTTCCTGGATTTCTTTGCCGAGCGCGGCCACACGGTGGTGCCGTCCAGCCCGCTGGTGCCGCTGAACGACCCCACGCTGATGTTCACCAACAGCGGGATGGTGCAGTTCAAGGACGTATTCCTGGGCACCGACAAGCGGCCGTACGTGCGCGCCGCTTCGGTGCAGGCCTGCCTGCGTGCCGGTGGCAAGCACAACGACCTGGAGAACGTGGGCTACACCGCACGCCACCACACCTTCTTCGAGATGCTGGGCAACTGGTCTTTTGGCGACTACTTCAAGAAGGAAGCCATAGCCTGGGGCTGGGAGCTGCTGACGCAGGTGTACGGGCTGCAGCCCGAGCGGCTGCTGGCCACCGTCTACCACGACGACGAGGAAGCGTACAACGCCTGGACGCAGGTCATCGGCCTGCCGCCCGAGCGCGTGATCCGCATCGGCGACAACCAGGGCGGCCGGTTCAAGAGCGACAACTTCTGGATGATGGCCGACACCGGGCCCTGCGGCCCCTGCTCGGAGGTATTCTACGACCACGGGGCGCACATTCCCGGTGGCCCGCCCGGCTCGCCCGAGGCGGACGGCGACCGCTTCATAGAGATCTGGAACTTCGTGTTCATGCAGTACGACATGGCCGAAGACGGCAGCGTGACACCGCTGCCTGCCCTCAGCGTGGATACCGGCATGGGGCTGGAGCGGCTGGCTGCGATTCTGCAGGGTGTGCACAGCAACTATGAGATCGACCTGTTCCAGGCGCTGATTGCGGCGGCAGCGCGCGAGACCGGTGCCAACGAGCCGGACAGCCCGTCGCTCAAGGTCATTGCCGACCACATCCGCGCCAGCGCGTTCCTCATCACCGATGACGTGGTCCCGGGCAACGAGGGCCGGGGCTACGTGCAGCGGCGCATCATCCGCCGCGCCATACGTCACGGCTACAAGTTGGGCCGCAAGACGCCTTTTTTCCACAAGCTGGTGCCGGACCTGGTGCAGCAGATGGGCGACGCCTACCCCAAGCTGCGCGAGCAGCAGCGGCACATCACCGAAGTGCTCAAGGCCGAGGAGGAGCGCTTCTTCGAGACGCTGGCGCATGGCATGGAGATCCTGGACGCGGCGCTGGCCGATGGCGCGGGGACGCTGGCCGGAGACGTCGCGTTCAAGCTGCACGACACCTACGGCTTCCCGCTGGACCTGACGCAGGACGTGTGCCGCGAGCGCGACGTGCAGGTGGACGTGGCCGGGTTTGACGCCGCCATGGAGCAGCAAAGGCGCATGGGGCGCGCCGCCGGGCACTTCACCATGGATCGCGCGCTGGATTACGACGGGCCTGACGGGGTGTTCACCGGCTATGACGAGCTGGCGGCACTGGGCAAGGTGGTGGGCCTGTACAAGGACGGTACCGCCACCGATGCGCTGCAGGAAGGCGATTCCGGCGTCGTCGTGCTGGACAGCACGCCGTTTTACGCCGAGTCGGGCGGGCAGGTGGGCGATCAGGGTGCGCTAAGCGCCAACGAGCTGCGCTTTGCCGTTCACGACACGCAAAAGATCAAGGCGCACGTGTTTGGCCACTACGGCGTGCAGAAGCAGGGCGAGCTGCGCGTGGGCGAGACCGTGCTGGCGGAGGTGAACGTCAAGCTGCGCGCGGACACCATGCGCAACCACTCGGTCACGCACCTCATGCACAAGGCGCTGCGCGAGGTGCTGGGCCCCCGGGTGCAGCAAAAGGGCAGCCTGGTCGATGCGCAGAAGACACGCTTTGACTTCTCGTACGACAGGCCCATGACCGCCGTGCAGGTGCGGGAAGTGGAGCGACTGGTCAACGCCGAGATCCTGGCCAACACGGCGACGCAGGCGCGCGTCATGCCCATGGAGGAGGCCAAGAAGTCCGGCGCGCTCATGCTGTTTGGCGAAAAGTACGGCGAGCAGGTGCGCGTGCTGGACATAGGCAGCAGCCGCGAATTCTGCGGCGGCACGCACGTGGCGCGCACGGGCGACATCGGCCTGTTCAAGATCGTCAGCGAGGGCGGGGTAGCCGCCGGAATCCGGCGCGTTGAGGCGATCACCGGGACCAACGCGCTGGCGTACCTGCAGATGCTGGAAAGCACGGTGCACCGAGCGGCCGACGAGCTCAAGGTGCCCACCTCGGAACTGACACAGCGCATCTCGGGCGCGCTGGGCCAGATCCGGACGCTGGAGAAGGAGCTGGCCGGGCTCAAGAGTCGGCTCGCGTCCAGCCGGGGCGACGAGCTGCTCGACCAGGCGGTGGATCTGGGCGCGATCAAGGTGCTGGCCGCCCGGCTGGACGGCGCCGACGCCAGGACGCTGCGCGAGACCGTGGACAAGCTCAAGGACAAGCTGGGCGCCGCAGCGATCGTGCTGGGCGCGGTGCAGGGGGACAGGGTCCAGATTGCAGCAGGCGTGACCCGCGCGGAGACCGACCGGGTCAAGGCCGGTGAGCTGGTCAACTTCGTGGCGCAGCAGGTGGGTGGCAAGGGCGGCGGCCGGGCAGACATGGCGATGGCCGGCGGCAGCGATGCCGCCGCGCTGCCTGCGGCGCTGCAAAGCGTTCGCGACTGGGTGGCCGAGCGGATCTGAACCCGCGCGCTGCGGGCCGCGGCCGCCGGTGCGGTCAGCCCGAGGCGCGGTTCTGCTCTGCTTGCCGCGCTTACACGGGGTGCCGCAGGATGGCGGCCAGGTCCCGGTGGCCGGGGATGTCCTGGCGGCGCACGCCCAGCACGCGCGCGCCGCTGCCAAAGGCGCGGCCCACGATTTCATCGACGATGTCGTATGCCTTGGCATCGTCTTTCTGGACCAGCGTGATCGCGCCGGTCTGCTCGTCAACGAACCCGGGGACCATCGAATCAATGTCTGCCAGCAGCGTATCGATGGCACCAAAGGTCGCGGCGCGCGCGGCGTCTGACAGATCGCTGGTGGTGCGGTGCTCGCCGGTGCGCTTGTCGTGCAGCGCGTGTATGGCCTGCAGCTGTTGCGCATAATGGCGGTCCAGGATGGGGCGGGCGCGCTGCGCCAGCTCGGCTTCGGTGGCGCGGTCCGGGCTGTCGGCGATGGTTTCGGGCAGCAGGTGCGGATACGAGTTGAGTTCTGCAAACAGCGGCGCCACGCGGCCGGTGGCGGCCAAGATCAGCGGGGTCTCGCGGCCGGCCAGCACGGGGCGCAGGGCAGCGTCGACCAGGCGTGCAAACTGGCGCAGCCGCACGTTCTGTCCCTCCGAGCCCTCCATGCGGCGGTGCAGGCCGCGTTCGTTCAGCGTGGACCTGCCCAGTGCCGATGCCCCGTCGGTGGGCATGCCCGGTACCTTGACCACGGCGGGCGGCAGGTCGGCGTGCATTTCAAGCAGCCGCACGGCATTTTCCGACAGCGCCAGGATGAAGGCCGCGTGCGGGAACGTGACCGCGCGCAGCAACGGCTTGAGATGGAAGCGGTCGGCCACCTGCACCATGGTTGTCAGTTCGTTGGCCAGGCGGTAGGTGCGCAGGCTGTCCGGCGTGGCAAAGACCGCCAGGCTGTTGGCCTGCAGGCGCCAGAACTCATCGTCTGCGATCAGGTCGTCGATTTGTTCGGACAGTGCAGCCAGGCGGCGCTTGTCAAGCCCGCCCGCCTGCAACTGGCTTTGAGCCTCGCGCAGCCGGTTGCCCAGCTCGATGCGCGCGGCCTGGATTTCCCGCGTGACCGGCGTGGTCTTGAGGTAGATCGAGACGCAGGCGTCCGCGCGGACGTCAAACAGCGTGGTGAATTCCGAACGGGTCGGCAGGTCGATGTAAAGCATGCAGGAACCTTCCTTGAAGGCGGCTGGTCATGAGATCGGCAAGCGCCGGGGGAGCGCCGGTGCGCGGCTTGCGCGCACTCCGGCCGGGACACCATGCGGCCGCGGTCAGCGACGTTGCGTGGCGCCAGCTGTGAGTGTACTTGGCTGCGAGGATGCCGGTTTCACGCTGGTGTCGTGGCCAGGGTGAACACGGGCAGGGCCTGGCCGCGCCTGGCCAGCCCGCGCAGAGCTGCTGCCTGGTGTATCCGGCACAATGTGGCCAGGCCCGGACCGGGCAAGGCAAGCCGGCCTGCCTGCCGCCGGGTCGCTACAATTTTTGAATGCGGCCACGATGCCGCGCCAGCCACGGCCGCAGGGTCGATGGATCCGGGACAGACGGAGATTTTTTGTGCAAACCATCAGCTGGGACGATTTTGCCAAGGTGCAGCTGCGCGTGGGCCGGATCCTGGCCGCCGAGCGCTTTGCGCAGGCGCGCAAGCCCGCGTACAAGCTGCGCGTGGACTTTGGCCCCGAGCTGGGCGAGCGCAAGTCCAGCGCGCAGATCACCGACCTGTATACGCCGGAGGCGCTGGTCGGCCGCCTGGTGGTTGCAGTGGTCAACTTTCCGCCCAAGCAGATCGGCCCCATGATGTCCGAATGCCTGGTGACCGGCTTCCACGATGCGCAGGGTCGGGTTGCCCTGTGCGTGCCCGACGGGGACGTGCCGCTGGGCACGCGCCTGCTCTGAGCGGAAGGCGCGGCACCATGCTCCCGGACCTGCCCGAGGCCGACGTGACCCGCCGCACGCCGCTGGCGGTGCTGCGCGACGTCTTTGGCTACGCGCAGTTTCGCGGCAGGCAGGCCGCGATCATTGATCATGTCTGCGGTGGCGGCGATGCGCTGGTGCTCATGCCCACCGGTGGCGGCAAGAGCCTGTGCTATCAGATCCCGGCCATCCTCGGCCACGAGAACGAAGGCGGCGTCACGCTGGTGGCGTCGCCGCTGATCGCGCTCATGCAGGACCAGGTCAATGCGCTGCGCGAGCTGGGTGTGGCCGCCAGTTTCCTGAATTCGACGCTGGCCGCGCACGAAGCCGCCGAGGTGGAGCGGCGCCTGCTGGCCGGCCAGATCACGCTGCTCTACGCAGCGCCCGAGCGCATCACGACCCCGCGCTTCCAGGACCTGCTGCAACGGCTGCACGCGCGCAACCGGCTGGCGCTGTTTGCCATAGACGAGGCGCATTGCGTGAGCCAATGGGGGCACGACTTCAGGCCCGAATATCGGGCACTGGCGGTGCTGCACGAGCGCTGGCCCGACGTGCCGCGGATTGCGCTCACGGCCACGGCCGACGCAACCACCTGCGCGGACATGGTCGAGCGCCTGCAGCTGCAGGACGCGGCCCGCTTCGTCAGCAGCTTTGACCGGCCCAACATCCGCTACACCATCGTCGAGAAAAGCAAGCCGGCCGAGCAGCTGCTGCAGTTTGTGGACGCGCACCGGGGCGAGGCGGGCATCGTCTACTGCCAGTCGCGGCGGCGCGTGGAGCAGCTGGCCGACCGCCTGCGCGCGCACGGCATAACCGCGCTGCCGTACCACGCCGGGCTGGATGCGGCGCTGCGGCAGACGCACCTGGATCGCTTCCTGCGCGACGAGGCCGTCGTCATGGTTGCGACCATTGCGTTTGGCATGGGCATAGACAAGCCGGACGTGCGCTTTGTCGCGCACGTGGACCTGCCCAAGAACATCGAAGGCTACTACCAGGAAACCGGCCGCGCCGGCCGCGACGGCGAGCCGGCCGACGCCTGGATGCTTTACGGTCTGCAGGACGTGATGCAGCAACGCCGCATGATCGACGAAAGCCCGGCCAGCGACGACTTCAAGCGCGTCATGCGCGGCAAGCTGGACGCGCTGCTGGCGCTGGCCGAGGCAACCGATTGCCGGCGCGCACGCCTGCTCGCCTACTTTGGCGAGGAATATGGAGCCAGCCAGGCACCACCCGCCAGTGGCGCGGCAGGCGAGGGCGCATCGCATGAAAGCCATGAGTCCCAGCCGGGCCCCGGCAAGGAGAACGCCGCCTCAAGTGGCAGTGCGGCAGGCGAAGCGTGCGAGCGTGGGGGCCATGAGCCGCCGCCGGGCCGTCCCAAGGCAGCGAACGCCCTCTCGGGGGGCAGCGCAGCAGGCGAAGCGTGCAAGCGTGGGGGCCATGAGCCGCCGCCGGGCCGCCCCAAGGCGGCGAACGCCCCCTCGGGGGGCAGCGCAGCGGGCGAAGCCTGCAAGCGTGGGGGCCATGAGCCGTCGCCGGGCCGCCCCAAGGCGGCGAACGCCCCCTCGGGGGGCAGCGCAGCGGGCGAAGCCTGCAAGCGTGGGGGCCAAGTGCATTGTGGCAACTGCGACAACTGCCTGCAGCCGCCGCAGGTCTGGGACGCCACCGACTGTGCGCGCAAGCTGTTGTCCACCGTGTATCGCGTCAGCGAGGCCAGCGGCATTGCCTTTGGCGCCGGCCAGATCATTGACGTGCTGCGCGGCAGCAACAATGAGAAAATACGCAGGTTTGGCCACGAGCGGATCAGCACCTTTGGCCTGGGCGCGGAGTGGAGCAGCAGGCAGCTGCGCGCCGTGCTGCGCCAGCTGATTGCGCTGGGCGTGGTCGAGGTGGATGCTGCCGCGTTCAATACGCTGAAGCTCACGGCTGCGGCGCGGCCCATCCTGCGCGGCGAGCAGGCCGTGCACGTGCGCGCCAGTGTGGCCACTGCGCGCAGCGCACAGCGCAAGAGCCGCCGCAGCGCGGCAGCGCAAGAGGCGGCCGCGCTGGACGCGCCGGCGCATGCACGGCTGGAAGCACTCAAGGCCTGGCGCCGCGAGGTGGCGCACGAGCGCAACGTGCCCGCCTATGTCATCTTTCACGACGCCACGCTGCGCGCGATTGCCGAGCTGGCCCCCGCCACGGCGGAGGAGCTGGGCGGCATCAGCGGCGTGGGGATCAAGAAACTGGAGAGCTGGGGCGAAGACGTGATCCGCATCTGCAGCACGGCGGCCGCCGCGGCGAATGGATCCGGGCCAACTGGCCACGATGGGCTGGTGCAAGCGCCTGGTTCCTGAGCACACTTGGCGCGGGCACGGCGGGTTGCCTGTAGGCTCCCCAGTTGTCCGTGGGGCAATGGTTCTTGTCTCCATGCCTGCAATTGCGGCGCGAACGCAATGCCGACTTGGGGAAGTGCCGTCGACAAAAAACGCAATAATGAGCGCATGTTGATGGCCGCAAGATACGCGCCGCAGGCCCCCGAGCTGCAGGTGTCCCAATGGTTCAATGCCAGCGAGCCGATCGCGCTTGGCGACTTGCGCGGCAAGGTCGTCATGCTGTATGCATTCCAGATGCTGTGCCCGGCCTGCGTCAAGGTCGCCACGCCGCAGGCGCAGGAGGCGGATCGGCGCTTTGCCGGCGAGGACCTGGCGGTCATCGGCCTGCACACGGTTTTCGAGCATCACGCCGCCCAGCAACCCTCGGTTCTCGCCGCGTACATTCATGAGAACCGCCTGCGCTTTCCCATAGGCGTTGACGAGCCGGGCGGTGACAAGAGCAGCATTCCCAAGACCATGCGCCGCTATGCGCTGGAGGGCACCCCCTCCACCGTGCTGATAGACCGCGCAGGCCGCATCCGCTTGCGCGAGCTGGGCGCGATGCCGGACCTGGCGCTTGGCGTGGCGCTGGGCCGGTTGCTGGCCGAGCCGACGCCGGATGGGGACGGCTGATGCTGGGCAGGCGACAGGTACGGGGACTGGCCGCGGGCCTGCTCCTGACCATGACCATCACAGGAAGCCAGGCGGCCATGAAAACACAAGTCATTGACTACGAGGTGGGCGACACCGCCATGCAGGGCCTGCTGGTCTGGGACGACGCCGTGCAGGCGCCGCGTCCCGCACGGCCCGAGCCGGTAGACTAACCCGTTTGCTGTCTACCTGGTCGCCGCACGCGTGTGCCGGCGTCCCGCCACCTGATGACTCCCACTGACATTGCCATCTCGCCGCGCGCGCAATCGTACATCGACCGCTTCACACATTTTCTTGCCGAGCAGGTGCGGCCGATAGAGGAGGCGCTTGCGCGGGATGGTCTGGGCAATCTCACCAACCCGCGGCTTGACGAAGCTGGGCGCATGCATCCTGCGGTCTGGGAGGCGCGGCGCCAGGTGCAGCGGCTGTCTGGCGCGGCCGGTCTGTACGCGCCGTACGCCAGCGCGGAGCTGGGCGGTGGCGGCTTGGGCCTCATCGAGATGAACCACGCCACGGAGGCGGTGTACCACCAATCGGGGCTGGGCCTGGGTCTGGCTGCGCTGGGCTGGACCGAGGGCCCCAACCCGGCCATAGAGCACTGCTCTGCCGAGGCCCGGGAGCAGTGGCTGACGCCGCTCCTGCGGGGCGAAATCACCGCGGCCTTTGCCAATACCGAGGAGAGCGTGGGCTCCGACGTGCTGGCCATGGGCACGCAGGCCCGGCGCGACGGCAGCGACTGGATCATCAGCGGCACCAAGGCCTGGATCACCAACGCGCACTTTGCCGACGTGATCCAGGTTGTCGCGGTGACCGAGCCGGGTGCCGGCACGCGCTCGCTGTCGATGTTCCTGGTTGACGCCAACGCGCCCGGGTTCTCGCGCGGCAAGGACATTCCGACCATCCTCAACGATGGCCTGACCGGCACCCTTCATTTTGACGATGTGCGCGTTCCCAAGGAGTGCATCGTTGGCGAGATTGGCGACGGCTTTGCACTGGCCATGGCCTGGATCAACTGGCGCCGGTTGTGTCGGGGTGGCATGTGCGCGGGATGGGGCAAGTGGCTGCTCGAGCGCGCGCGCTCGTTTGCAGGGCGGCGCGAATCGGGCGGCCGGCCCATCGCGCATCTGCAGGCGGTGCAGCACATGCTGGCCAACATGGACATGGACGTCTATCAGGCGCGCGCCACGGCGCTGGTCGCGCTGACCGAACTGGAGCCCTTGGGCGCCTACGCCATGCCGCTGGATCACCGCGCGCCGCGGCTGATCAGCCTGGTCAAGCTGGTCAACGACGAGGCGTTTTTCCGGGTGGCTGACAACGCGGTGCAGGTGCGCGGCGCCGTGGGCATGCTGCTGGGCAGCCCGGAAGAGAAGCTGTTCCGGCTGGCGCGCAACCTGCGCATCCCGGCCGGGACGACGGAAATCCAGCGCAACGCGATTGCGCGCGGCGTGCTCCGGCAGGCCTGAGCCGTGGCCGGAAAGCGCGGCGAGGCCGAAATGCCAACACGGCAACTGGCCTGCGTCAGCGGCCGCTTCCAGCCGCTGCACCGGCAGCACGTCGAGTTGTTTGCGCTGGCGCTGCAGGAGGCCGAGCAGCTGATCGTGGCCATCACCAACCCGGACGCCGGCACGCGCCATCCCGTGCCTGCGTCCAGCCACCGGCACCGGCCGCACGCCAATCCGTTCAGCTACTTCGAGCGCTACCGTTTCGTCGCTGCGGCGCTGCGCCAGCATGGCTGGCTGGAGCGCAGCGCCATCGTTCCCCTTGACCTGGGCGCACCAACGCACTGGGCCGAATACGTCCCGCTCACCGCCTGCCAGTGGGTCCGCGTGTATACACCCTGGGAAGCCGAAAAGGCCCGGTTGCTGCAGGCGGGCGGCTACACGGTGCGCGTGCTGCAAGGCGATGCCGGCGCACGCGTGAGCGGCAGCAGCATCCGTTCCCGCCTGCTTGCCGGCGCGCCCTGGGAGGCCGATGTCCCGGAGGCGGTGGTGCCGCTGCTGCGCGCCTGCCGCGCTCGCGTTCTCGCCGCGGCGGCGCAGGGTCCTGTACTGTGATCCCCGCTGGCTACGGTGAAGACCAGCCGCGGCTGGCGGACCAGCGCCTGCCCATGGTGCTGCTGGTGCTCGATGGCCTCGGCGACCGCAGCATTCCCGCGCTGGGCGGCAGGACGCCGGCCGAGGCCGCACACACGCCCAATCTGGATTCGCTTGCTGCCAGTGGCATGAACGGCTGGCACATTCCGTTTGGCTGGGGCCGCGCGCCCAGCTCCGAGTGGGCGCACTGGGCCATGTTTGGCTACCAGGACTGGCCTTTTCCCGGGCGGGCCGTACTGGAGGCGCTGGGCGCCGGCGTGCCGGTGGTCGCCGGCATTGGGCTGCTGTACGCCGCGCTGCGCACGTCGCGCGTGGACGGCGACCGGCTTCTCATCACCGGACGGGCCCGGCGCGGCGCCGACGATGCCGACGCCAACGCGCTGCTGGCCGAGTTGCAGCCCGTCCTGAGCCCGCACGGCATGCGTCTGGAATCGCTGGGCAGCCGCGGCGAGGCCATCCTGACGCTGGACAGCGTGGACTTTGCCCACGTCAGCGACAGCGATCCGTTTTTCGAGACCTTCCATCCCTGGCTGCTGCCGCAGGCAACACGGCCGGAGGCCGAACCGCTGGCCCGGCGCCTGGTGCAGGCGCTGCTGGCAGCCCGGACGCAGCTGCTGGCCAGCCGCGTGAACCGCAGGCGCAAGAGCGCAGGCCAGCCCGCGCTTGACGTGCTGACGACCAAATGGGCCGGTGGCCGGCTGCCGACGCCGCCCTTTGAGCAGGTGCACGGCATTGTCGGCGCGGCCGTGACCGACGCGGGCTTTTACCGCGGGCTGGCCGCGTACCTGGACATGCGCTGCGTGCACCAGCCTCCCCAAGAGGACCTGGCGGCAGACATCGCAGCCCGCCTTGAATGCGCCCGCGAACTGGTGGCCGACGGCGCGCGCTTCGTGCACGTGCACACCAAGGCCACCGACGAGGCCGGCCACAGCAAGGACCCGCTGGCCAAGCGCGATGTGTTGCAGGCGCTTGACGCCGGGCTGGGCGCGCTGCACGCGCTGGCACGCTCGGCCATCGTGGCGGTGACCGGCGACCACGCCACGCCGTCGGTGCACGGCGTCATGCACACCGGGGACCCCACGCCGCTGCTCGTTGCCGGACCGACCGTGCGCGCCGATCCGGTGCAGCGCTTTGGAGAATGCTTTGCCGCCGATGGCTGGCTCAAGACCGTTGCAGCGGGCGACATCCTGCCGCTGCTGGCCGGGCTGGCAAACCGGCCCCAGTTCATGGGCCACCGCCTGACGGCGCATGGGGGCGTCGTGTTGCCCGATGCGCCGCAACCCATGCCGCTGACCCCGGGCGAGCGCGGACAGGCCTGATGGCTGCAGATCAAGCTGCCGACCTGCAAGGGGCGCCCGGCATCGCGCACCCTGCAGGCCCATCGCGCGGCAGGCGGCTATGATGAAACGTCCCTTTCCATTTTCCTGAACCGCCATGCTCCTGCAAGCCCAGCAAACCCAACTCATCCTGATCGACTTCCAGGCACGCCTGATGCCGGCCATCTCGGCTGCGCAGGCCGTGCTGGACAACGCCGGCCGGCTGGGCCACATGGCCGGGCTGCTCGACATCCCGGTCTGGGGCACCGAGCAGGTACCCGACAAGCTGGGCCCGCTGGATGAGGGGGTTGCCAAGCTGTGCGATCAGGTCGTTGCCAAGACGCGGTTCAGCGCCGCCAGCGTGCTCAATGCGTTGCTGCAGACGCAGGCTCAGCGCAAGACGCTGGTTCTGGCCGGTTGTGAGGCGCACGTCTGCCTCATGCAGACGGCGCTGGAACTCAACGCTGCGGGCTGGTCCGTCTGTGTGGTGAGCGATGCCTGCAGCTCGCGCTCGACGCACGACCGCGATGCCGCGTTTGCACGCATGGCCGCTGCCGGCTGCCATCTGGCCACGACCGAGATGGTGGGCTTTGAATGGCTGCAGGATGCCGGGCACGAGGCGTTCCGGAGCTGGCAGAAGTTGATCCGGTAGCGCGCGCAGCAGGGCGATTGATCCAGCGAGAGACGCGGGAGCCCGGGTGCGCCGCCTTCCACTTCAGCCGCTGCTCGCCTATCAAGTAACGGCGCGGCATCCGTGCCCGGTGCGGCTTGACCGCACGGAATGGTCGTGCCGGCCGGCAGCGCTTCGGCTGGGTCCGCTTGGCCATGGCCGCGTCGGCCCGGCTCGGCAGGCAACCCCTGTTCAAGCCGCAAGTTGCGCGTCTCGTTGCAGGCGTGACGCGGCACCAGCGCATCGTTTGCCGCGTGGGCAGGCCCGGATCGCGCCACCGATTGTGGCGTGGTTTGCATCAGGCGTCGCAGACCAGCTCGCCCACCTCGCGCAGCGCATTTCTCGCCACCAGCGCGGCAACGATCTCGCTGGCCCAGGCCTGCGGCGTCAGCGCCGTCTTGCTGAGCGCGTGCAGGCGCTGGAATTCCAGCATGTCCGTGGCCCATTGCAGCAGCGCGTCCCGCCGCATGCGCTCGACGTCCATGAGCTGGTACTTGATGAGCACCTTGGCCGCATGCAGCGTGTGTGATGCCGGATTCTGCTTGAAGTACGCCAGCCGCTGGCGCGCCTGCGCAAACGCCTGCTCCATGGCCCCGCCTTCCCGCCCGATGGCGCCGCCGTGGCCCGGAACAATCCAGTTGGCGTCCAGCGCTTCCATGGCGTCCAGCGTCTGGCCGAACGTGTCAAAGGTATCGCTGCCGTCGATCTCCGGGAAGATGACGCCGATGCCGCGTTCCCACAGCGCGTCGCCTGCAATCAGGATGCGGTCCTGCGCGTCGAACAGGAACACGGCCAGCGCGTCATGCCCGGGTGCGGTGTGGACCTGCCAGTCGCGCTGGCCCAGCCTCAGCGTCGTGCCGGGCTGCATGGCGCGGTCGGCCCGGAACCGCCGGCAGCGCTGGCCGGTGGCGCGGAAGGTGAGCTGGTCCTGGTCCCAGTGCCGGGCCGATTCAAACGACGCGGCCGGCACCCAGGTCACGGCCTGTGGCCACTGCTGCTGCAGCGCATGCGTGCCGCCGCAGTGGTCGCTGTGCAGGTGCGTGTGCGCGATGTCGGCCAGCGGGGTGTCCCCGAGCGCTTGCCGGACTTTTGCGACGGTGTCCGATTCGTCCTTGACATAGCTGGTGTCGATGACGGCCGGCGCCTCGCCCAGGCAAATGATGTTGGTGGAAGACAGCCAGCCGCGGTCGAGCACGACGACGTCGTCGGGCCAGGCGTTGGGAGTTGCAGTCATCGCAAACACTCAGCGACGGCGAAAGACCAGGTCCCAGACGCCGTGGCCCAGGCGCAGGCCGCGGCGCTCGAACTTGGTCATGGGGCGGTACGCGGGCCGCGCCGCGTAGCCGGTGGCCGTGTTTTCCAGCAGGGGCTCGTCGCGCAGCACGTCCAGCATGTGCCCGGCGTACGGTTCCCAGTCGGTGGCGCAGTGCACGATGCCGCCCGGCTTGAGGCGCAGCGCCAGTTCGTGCACGAAGGCCGGCTGGATCAGGCGCCGCTTGTGGTGGCGCTTCTTGGGCCAGGGGTCGGGGAAGAAGACGTGCACGCCGTCCAGCGTTTGCGGCGCAATCATGTGTTGCACCACCTCGGTCGCGTCATGCTGGATGATGCGGATGTTGTCCAGCGCCAGGTCATCGATGAGCTTGAGCAGGGCGCCCACGCCCGGCGCGTGCACCTCGCAGCCGATGAAGAGCGTCTCGGGCATGAGGCCGGCAATGTGCGCGGTGGCCTGGCCCATGCCAAAGCCGATCTCCAGGATCAGCCGGTCCGCCGGCCTGTCGCCGACCCGCACGTGCTGGCGGCACCAGCCGGCCAGGTCGCCAATGGCCGGATCCCAGGGCAGCAGCCACCTGGGCCCCAGTTCGGCCAGCGCCCGCTGCTGCGCCGCCGTCATGCGCCCGGCGCGGGTGACGAAGCTGCGGATCTTGCGCCGGTAGCGGGGTGGGGTGCCGTTGCTGTCCGTCGTGGATGCCCGTGCCGTGGTGCTGTCGTCCTGCACTGCGCCGCTCACGACGACGTGGCTCCCGAGACGGTCGCCGGCCCGCGCGGGGACGCGCCGCCACCTGCCGGGCGCAGCGAGAGCCTTTCCTTTCGCGGTGCAGGGCCTGCGGGCGCGGCCGCACCTTCGGGTGCCAGCAGCGCGACCAGCTGGCTGAAAATGCGCGGCGTGGCGGCCAGGCACTCGGTCTGCTCGAGCAGGCGTTCGCCCGAGCCCGAGAAATTGCCGATCAGCCCGCCGGCCTCGGTCACCAGCAGCGAGCCGGCGGCCATGTCCCAGGGCTTGAGGTTGGTTTCAAAATAGCCTTCGGTAAAGCCGGCGGCCACGTACGCCAGATCCAGCGCGGCGGCGCCACCGCGGCGCATGCCCGAGCTGCGGCGCATGACCGTCAGCATCATTTCCTGGTACTTGTCCATGTCCTCGCCGTTGCGGTAGGGGAAGCCGGTGGCCAGCAGGGCGTCGCGCAGATGGATGCGCTTGCTCACGCGCATGCGCCGGTTGTTCATGTACGCGCCGCGTCCGCGCGTGGCCGTGAACAGGTCGTTGCGCGTGGGATCGTAGATCACGGCCTGCTCGATGCGGCCGCGTATGGCCAGTCCAATGCTGACGCAGTACACCGGGTAGCCGTGGATGAAATTGCGCGTGCCATCCAGCGGATCGATGATCCAGACGTGGTCCGACGCCTGGTTGCCGTGCTCGCGGCCGGATTCTTCGGCCCAGATGGCGTGGCTTGGGTACGCGGTGAGCAGCGTCTCCACGATCGCCTGCTCGCTGGCAATGTCTGTTTCGGTGACGAAATCGCCAACGTGTTTCTCGGAGATGCGGACGGCTTCGATGTCAAGCGCCGCGTGGTTGATGAGGTCGCCGGCAGCGCGTGCAGCGCGCACGGCCAGATTGAGCATCGGGTGCAGATTGGAGGACATGAACGATGAAAAAGAGCGGGAAGGGGTGCGTCAGGAGGCTGCCGATTGCAGCGACGCAGGGCGCCCATTTTCCCATGGAACGACCGGCCTTGCGGCCTGCTGCGGCTTGTCTTGAAATTGCGTGGCGCGCACACATCTATGGCTCATCGCGGCACTGTCGCCGCTTCTTGCTTGAATTGGAGGTTTGTTATGCCCAACCCATTGGTTCGCCGGAGTTTTTTTGACGACTTCTTCAACGATGTCGCGCCCGGTTTCTTCGTCAGGCCGCTGCATGGCGACAGCCTGCCGCGTGCCAGCCAGATCCGCATCGATGTCAAGGAGGACAAGGACGCCTACACCGTCGAGGCCGAGGTGCCCGGCGTTGCCAAGGAGGACATCCAGGTGTCCATAGACGGCAGCGTGGTCACGCTCAGCGCCGAGATCAAGCAGCAGGACAGCGCTGCCGATGGCGAGAAGGTGCTGCGCACCGAACGCTACTACGGCTCGGTCTCGCGCAGCTTCCAGCTGCCGCAGGACATCGACCAGGCCGCGGCCAAGGCGCGGTACGAGAACGGCGTGCTCATGCTGACGCTGCCCAAGAAGCAGGCCAGCGGCATGCAGACGCTGACCATTGAATAAGTCCGCTCATCTGTGCTGAACAGGGCTGCCCCGCCGGGGCAGCTTTTTTTTACCCGGGAATTGGCAACGCTCACTGCAGGCGCTGGCCGATGCGGGCGGCCAGCGTATCGCCGTCGTCGCCCGGGCCGACGTGTAGCGTCTGCGTCGCGGGCGCGTTGCGCAGCCAGGTCATCTGCCGCTTGGCCAGCTGCCGGGTGGCTGCAATGCCGCGCTCGCGCAGTGTCTCGCGCGGCTGGGCGCCGTCCAGTGTTTCCCACACCTGGCGGTAGCCGACACAACGCATGGCCGGCAGCCCGGCGGACAGGCGCGGGTCCGCGTGCAGGGCGCGCACTTCGGCCTCCAGCCCGGCGGCCAGCATGGCGTCAAAGCGCTGCGCGATGCGCTGGTGCAGCCAACCCCGGTCCGTGGGGACCAGCGCGAAAAACCGGGGTTGGGCCATCCAGCCGTATTCGCTGGCGCCGGTGCCCGAATGAAACGCCGAAAGCGGCCGGCCCGTGAGCTGCCAGACTTCCAGCGCACGCTGGATGCGCTGGCTGTCGCCCGGGGCGATGCGTGCGGCCGCTTGCGGATCAACGCTTGCGAGCCGCGCGTGCAGCGCGGGCCAACCATGCGCCAGCGCCTGCGCGTCGATGCGGGCGCGAACCGCCGGGTCCGCTGGCGGCAGCCGGTCCAGGCCCTGCAGCAGCGCCTTGAAGTAAAGCAGCGTGCCGCCCACCAGCAGCGGGGTGCGTCCGCGCGCGCTGATGGCGGCGATGAGCTGGCGGGCATCGGCGGCAAACTCGGCGGCGCTGTAGCGCTGCCAGGGGTCGCGGATGTCGATGAGGTGGTGCGGCACGGTCTGCCGTTCCTCGGCGCCTGGCTTGGCCGTGCCTAGGTCCAGCCCGCGGTACACCTGCGCCGAGTCCACGCTGATGATCTCCACCGGCAGCCGCTGCGCCAGCGCCATGGCGACCGCGCTCTTGCCGATGGCCGTGGGGCCGGCGATGCAGATGGGCTGGCGCGCGCTGCTGCTGCCTGCCATGCGCTAGCGCCCGCGCAGGAACAGCGCGTCCAGCTCACGCAGCGTCAGCTGCCGCCAGGTGGGGCGCCCGTGGTTGCACTGGTCGGCGCGCTCGGTGGTTTCCATCTGGCGCAGCAGCGCGTTCATTTCGGGCAGCGTCAGTTGCCGGTTGGCGCGCACCGCTGCGTGGCAGGCCATGTTGCCCAGGAGCTCGTCCTGCGCGCGCTGCAGCACGGTGGTCATGTCGTGCGCAGCCAGCTCGTGCAGCACGCCGCGCGCCAGCGTCACCGGGTCGGCGGCGGCCAGCGCCTGCGGCACCGCACGCACGGCCAGCGTTTGCGCGGAGAACGGCGTCACTTCAAGCCCGAGCCGGGGCAGCACGTCGGCGGCGGCCTCGGCGGTGGCCAGGTCGGCCTCGGATGCGGCAAACGTGGCCGGAATGAGCAGCGGCTGGCTGGCGATTCGCGCATCGGCCAGCTGGGCCTTCATTCGTTCGTAGACGATGCGCTCGTGCGCCGCGTGCATGTCAACCAGAACCAGGCCCGCGTCGTTTTCCGCCAGGATGTAGACGCCATGCAGTTGTGCAATGGCCCGGCCCAGCGGCCAGCCTGCATGTGCCGGCGCGCTGTCGCTTGCAGTGGCCGGCTGCCGGAGCGTGGCATGCGGCTGCCACAGCAGGCCGAGATCGCGCACCTGGTGACCGTGGGCGGGCAGCGGCAAATTGTGCTGGCTGGGGTAGCGCTGCGGATGGGGGTGCGGATGCGCGTGCGCGTGGGCATGCGCAGCAGCGCTCAGGTCGGCAGGGCCGCTGGCTGAAGCGGATGCCGATGCCGCGCTGGCGCCGCCTGCGGCTGCGGCACGCGGCGCAGCCAGCGCGTTTTCAAAAGCATGGCGCACCGCCTGGTGCACGTCGCGGCCATCCCGGAAGCGCACCTCGGTCTTGGTGGGGTGCACGTTGACGTCGACGCGCGCCGGGTCCACGCGCAGCTGCAGCAGGTAGACCGGCTGGCGCTGGCCGTAAAGCACGTCGTTGTACGCGCTGCGCGCGGCGTGCATGATGACCTTGTCGCGGACGAAGCGGCCGTTGACCCAGGTGAACTGGCGGTCGGCGCGGGCGCGAGCGTGGTTGGGCAGGCCGGCGCGGCCGCTCACGTGCACGCCCGCCGCCCGCGCCTGCACCGGCACGGACTGCTCCAGGAACTCACGCCCCAGCACGTCGGCCATGCGCAGCGCCAGCGTGTCCTCACCGTCGTGGCTGCGCCAGTGCTCGATGCGCTTGCCGTTGTGCCAGATCTCAAACGCCACGTCCGGGCGCACCAGCGCATGACGGCGCGCTGCTTCCACGCAGTGCGCCAGCTCGGTGGCGTCGGTCCTGAGGAACTTGCGCCGCGCCGGCACGCTGAAGAAAAGCTCGCACACCTCGACCGTGGTGCCGCGGGTCCGCGCCGCCGGCGCCAGCTCGCCGCTGCGCCCGTCCAGCCGCCAGGCCGAATCGGCGGCGTCGGTGCGGGAAATCAGGCTGAGGTCGGCAATGGCGTTGATCGCCGCCAGCGCCTCGCCGCGAAAGCCCATGGTCGCGACCGTCTCCAGGTCGGCCAGGCTGGCAATCTTGCTGGTGGCGTGGCGCATGAGCGCATGCGGCATCTGGTCGGCGGCCATGCCTGCGCCGTCGTCCTCCACCCGGATCAGGCGCACGCCCCCGGCGCGCAGGCGCAGCGTGATTTGGCTGGCACCGGCGTCCAGCGCGTTGTCCAGCAGCTCGCGCACGACCGAAGCGGGGCGCTCGATGACCTCGCCGGCGGCAATCTGGCTGATGAGCGTGTCGGGAAGGGCGCGAATGACGGCCGGTTGCGGTGTCTGCATGCAATGATTGTCGCGCATGGTGTTCTCTTCGCTGGCAGCGATGCCCGATCCAGAATCCATTTTGGTGAGCGCGCTGCCTCGGGCGCGGTGTGCAGCCGGGAGATGCGCCCGGCGGCGCGCCTCCTTTTCTTGGCGCCAAGAAAAGGAGGCAAAAGAAGGCGTCCCCGCTGCCCGTGTCCCCAATGCTGCGCATTGGGGCAACCTGCGATGCTCGGTCCTGCGGTGGCACGGTGGAACTC
>JALOAS010000174.1 GCA_023228705.1 Ottowia sp.
CCTCTTCATCATCATGAGATTGGTCGGCAAGTGATTGGCGCGTGGCGCGCCACGCTGCCCACGACCGCGAGCCACGTCCGGTGTCGACGTCCACGCTACGATGAGAAAACGCGCTCCAAAGCGCACGCAGCGCATGCTTTCCAGAGAGGTCTCGCCACCGACCGTGTCGTAGACCACATGCACGCCCTCGCCATCGGTCAGCGCCTTCACATCGTCCCGGAAGCGCCTGGCCCCGCTCTGGCCCGCAGGGGCAGCGATGTTGAGCACATGATCTGCCCCGAGCGACTTGACGACGGCAAGCTTTTCATCCGAGCGGCTCGTGGCGATGACGGTAGCGCCCAGGAGCTTCGCGATCTGAACCGCAGACAGGCCAATGGAGCCTGACGCACCGTGGATCAGGACCGTCTCACCCGCCTGCAGCTGGGCGCGCTGTACCAAAGCATAATAGGCCGTCTCGAAGTTGCCCAGCAGACAGCAGGCTTCGTCGAATGACAAACCGGCCGGAATGCGATGCAGCGCCACCTCTGGCAACACCGCGTAGCCCGCATAGCCGCCTTGTGTCTGGTAGCCGCCGCCAGAGCGTGCGCCTGCCTGCATCCCGTCTACCAGCACCGCGTCGCCAACCGACACATGCGATACCGCGCTACCCGCTGCGACAACCTCGCCACTGTATTCCAGCCCGGGCGTATATGGCGGGCTGGGCATCTTCTGATATTGCCCGCTGGTCATCAAGAGGTCGACGCGATTCACCGAGGCGCTGTGCACGCGAAGAATGATCTCGTGGGATTGCAGCGTTGCCGGATCAGGCGCAGGCATCGTTGCGATGCGCATATGCTGCTCAACAGCCTCCGGAGGATTCTCGCCAAAGGCGTCAACGAAGACTTGCTGTCCGTCAGGTAAGGGACTCGTGCTCATAACGTCCTATGTTGCTGCGTCCTGTAGCGCGTGGGGGCTCGATTCCAGCCCGTTTGATTTCTTCAGCTCTCGCTATAGACGCCGATGTCAATGCCAAGCCGTTTGCCGCGCTTCGACAGCGCATTGCGCCAGCGGCTCACTGCTTGAGGAATGTGTCTTCTTGAACCCTTGTTGCCGCATTGTCTTCGGGCCTTTTGGCGTTTCTCCAGGTGCGCAAGCCGCCGGCCAAAACGGCACAGCCAGATCGCCCGTGCCCTTGCCCCAACGCAAGATGGGAGAGGCATCCCGTTCAGGGTTTTTCGTGCCGCTGCGCTCACCGGCCCCGTGCTGTCGCCATGGCGCAATCAGCGCCCGTCTGAAAACGCCTGCTCAGCCGTCTCGGCAAACTGCTCGCGCAGCAGGTTCTTGCGCACCTTGCCTGTGCTGGTGGCGGGCAGTTCGTCGACAAAACGGATCAGCTTGGGGACTTCAAAATCGCCCAGATGCTCACGGCAGTGCGCGAGCAGCGCGGCTTCATCGGCGTCGGCGTCCGGCTTCCTGACCACGAAGGCGCACACGGCCTCTATCCAGCGCGGGTGCGGCAGCCCCACCACGCCCACTCCGGCGACGGCAGGGTGCGCCAGCAGCACCGACTCGACCTTGACGCTCGCCACGTTTTCGCCGCCGGTCTTGATCATGTCCTTCTTGCGGTCCAGGAACATCATCTGCCCCTGGGGTCCCCACATGCCCAGGTCGCCCGTGTGGTGCCAGCCAAATCTTTGCGCCGCTGCGGTGGCCTCAGGGTCCTTGAAGTAACCCAGCATGGCATTGGCGCCGCGGTGCACGATCTCGCCGGGCTGGCCCGGACCCAGGATATTGCCATCGTCGTCCATGACGACTGTTTCGTTGTGCGGCAGCGAGACGCCCCAGTAGTTGGCGTCCAGGTCGGGGTGGTCCAGCGGCCGGAACGTCATCGTGGCCGGGTACATCTCGGTCTGGCCCGTGGCCAGTTGCACGTTGGGCGTCATGCGCTCGGCAATCTGCCGGATCAGCGGCTTGGGAATGGGCGCCATGGCGTAGATTGCCAGCCGCATGGTATCGACGCGAAAATCCGGCTCGACCAGCAGCGCGCCGAACATCATGGGCAGGCCGGTGAATGCGGTGTACTTTTCCCTGAGGATGGACGCGCGCACCTCGTCCGGCACAAAACCGCGCAGCAGCACGACGCAGGCGCCGGCAGCGTGCAGCGTGGCCACCAGGCAGTGCTGCGCGCAGTGGTACAGCGGCAGCACACCGGAAAAAACATCGTGCTGCGTGATCTCGAAACCACTCATGTTGCCCATGAGCGACGCGGCCACCGACTCGTGCGAATGCACCGCGCCCTTGGGGTTGCCGGTGGTGCCGCTGGTGTACATGATCAGTGCCGGCTGCGTGCCGTCTATGGCCAGGTTGGGCAGCGCATCGCTCTGGCCCTGTTCAGCCTGCGCCAGCGTGTTGGCGCCGTCGACGGACGCGCCGGCGCCCGCCATGGTGATGAGCAGCGGCACGCCGAGCCGCTGCAGCAGCGCGGCCATGCCTGGCGCCGCGTACAGGGCTTCGTCCACGACGACCATGGAAACCTCTGCATGCCGCAGCACGTAGTCGACGGCGCCGGCATCCAGCCGCACGTTGACCGGCACCCACACGTTGCCCGACTTGTGGATGCCGTTGTACGCCACCACCATGTCCGCCGAATTCAGGCACAGCATGCCAATCTGCCTGCCGCTGCCGACCTGGTCCAGCAACCAGTGGGCGAAGCGCGAGCTGCGGGCATCCAGGTCGGCGTAGTTGAGGCGGATGTCGCCATCGACCACGGCGGTGCGCCCGGGGAAGCGGAGCGCGCTGCGGTGGACGAAATCGCCCAGCGCAACGCGACGGATGCGCTGCGCAAGCGGAGTCTGGGTCAGTGTCATCATGGTTTTCTCTCCTCTTTGATATCCGACATGGAATGTGACCGGCCAGGTGAAGCGATGCCGCGTCGGGCACGCGGGGATCCCGCCTCAGCCAGCGCGCGCTGCCAGCCCCTGCTCGACGGCGCTGCGGATCATGGCGCCCGCCATGTCTTGAGAGCCGCCGTCGCAGGTGATGATGTCGCCGGTGATGTAGCTGGCCGCGTCTGAGAGCTTGAGAAAGAATCCCTCATGCCCGCTTTGACCGCCCAAACCCGCCCACTCCGCGTTGCAAATGCTCGCCATGGCACGGGCCATGCCTGCG